>MHBL01000085.1 GCA_001803235.1 Lentisphaerae bacterium RIFOXYA12_64_32 | reverse complement strand
CAATGGACCATGGACCATGGTCCAAAATTGCGGGGAAACTTGTGGCGACCGAGCACTAGGGTCCGTGTCCGTGGTTACTTGGGTACGCACGCGAGTGACGCCGGATGGATCTTGTGTTCGCCGGCGCACCCCGTATATTCAACGGTAGCGGAACGTTTTCGTTCCCGCACTCATATCCCTACACTGAACACTGAGCACAGGAGTTGCACGATGAAGCACACGATCGAGGTCTTCAGTCCGCTGCTGGGTTCGTTCGGATTCGACGGAACGTTGGATGAACTGAAAAACGTGGGTCTGACCAATCTCGACCTGAATCTCGGCGCCGGGCTGTGGAGTGTCGCGCAACCGGGTGAGAAGCCGCTCGAGATTCCGGCCAAGGAGATCGAGAAGCGCGCCGAAGGCCTGAAGGCCCAGGCGGCGGCGAAGGGCGTCACGCTCAGCACGGTGTCGTGCTTCGTCGATTTCGAGAAGCCGGAGATGAAGGAAACCATCAAGCGCTGCCTGAAGATCGGGCAAGTCGTGGGCGCGACCACGCTGGTGACGGGCAGCGGCCAGGACCCGGCCGCGGCGATCCCGGCGCTCAAGGACCTCGGGCGTTACGCGGACACGTGCGGCTTGAACATTGCCATGGAGACGCATCCCCCGATGGGCCACAACGCGGTCTACTCGCTGTGGACCCTGATGGACGTCAAGCACCCGCGCATCAAGCTGAACTACGACACGGCGAACATCTACTATTACAACCACAAGATCGACGGCGAGGCGGAACTGCGCAAGCTCATCCAGCACGTTGGCCACCTGCACATCAAGGACAGCCGCAAAGGCTTTCACGAGAACTTCTTCCCGGCGCTGGGCGACGGCGTCATCGACCTGCGGAAGATCTTCGACATCCTCGACGAAGCCGGGTTCAAGGGCAATGCGTCGATCGAGATCGAGGGCCCGGCCGCGCTGGGCGAGGCCGCCACGCCCGAGAACATCCGCAAAGCCTTGAAGCGTTCCGTCGAGCACCTCGCCAAGGTAGGCGTGATCTGAGATCGTCGCAGGGGCAGGGGGCGCTGCATTGCCGCAACGTCGTTCGTCAGCGCGCGGTCTTGTTGTAGCCCCCACCTGTCCAGTCAAACAGCATCTGGACCGTTCAGGGGCGGGACTGGTCATGGTGGTGTAAGGTATTGTCAGCGGGCGCGGCCCCTTTGTCGTGCAGATTTCTTCGACCTGTGCAAGCAGAGTGAGGCCGGGTAGGTCGCGGTGCCAGCCCAGACGGCCTTCCCTGACTGTCGGAAGGTGACGGGACTCGATCCGCGGCTTGCACAGGTCGGATTTCTTTCCGTGCCCGAGTGGGCAATCGTGCCAGCGGAGCGTATCCCGAGCCATGAGATGAGATGACCATGAACCGGGACGGTGCCGACAACACAGCGAGCGTGGCGCGGCCAGTACCAATGCTGCGCCGTGGCGACGTGGTCGGAGTTGCCGCGCCCGCCAGCCCGGTGCCGCGCGAGGAGTTTCTTCTCTCTCTGCACCGACTGCAGCGGATGGGGTTGCGACCCCGGTTCCGGGATGACCTCTTCGACCGGCATCTGTACCTGGCTCGGAGCGACGCCGCGCGTGCGAGTGAGCTGGCGGAGCTGTTTCTCGACCCGGAGATCAAAGCGGTCTTCTGTGCCTGTCCGGGCTACGGCTCGCTGCGGGTACTGCCGCACCTGCCATGGGACGAGATCCGGCAGCACCCCAAGTTCTTCATGGGTTACAGCGATCTGACCGCGCTG
This sequence comes from Lentisphaerae bacterium RIFOXYA12_64_32, assembly GCA_001803235.1. Lineage (GTDB taxonomy): Bacteria > Verrucomicrobiota > Lentisphaeria > Oligosphaerales > YB12-FULL-65-16 > YB12-FULL-65-16. Next base: position 37,978 of record MHBL01000085.1, on the reverse strand, counting down.
CTGGTCGGTCTGACGACCTGCGGCGGGTTCTGTACATTCCACGGTCCGGCCCTGGTCCCGGGGTTTCTCTCCGAGTTTCTGACGGCCCGGACCTGGCGGGCGGTACGACAGACGCTTCTCAAGGGAACGTCGGGCAAGTCCGTGCATGTGTCGCGCGCGGTCGCTTTGGGCACCGGTTGCGGGTCCGGGCCGCTGGTCGGCGGGAACCTGGAGATGCTGACCTCGCTGCTGGGCACGCCGTGGGAACCACGCACCGCCGGCGGGGTGCTGTTCATCGAGGAGGTCGGCGAGGGCGAGGAAACGCTGGACCAGCGGCTGACGCACTTGCGCCTGGCCGGCAAACTCGACGGTGTCAAGGCCGTACTCTTTGGAGACATGAGCCGGAACGACCTGACGCCGCCGTACCGCGTGCTGGATGTGGTGAAGAATGTCCTGGGTGACTTGGGGGTGCCGGTGCTGATCGGGTTCCCGGCCGGGCACGGCCGACACAACCTGCCGCTGGTGCTTGGGGCCCGGTACTCAGTCTGCGCGGACTCCAGGACGGTCACCCAACTCGACCCGGGAATGGAGATTGCATGACAGCGTGCCGATGGTATGATCTGGGCGTGGCCTACTGGTGCGAACGGGACGACCTGTTCCTGCGGGAACTGAAGGCGCGCGCGGCCCAGCTCGCGCTGGATCTGCTGGTTGTGGAGCCGGTCTGGGTTGCTGACGTCCTGCGCCGGCAGGACGAGGGCGCGGTGCGTTTCGGCGTGTTGCTGGACCTGGCCTCCGAGATCGCCGCCCCCGCGGACTCGTTTACGCGCCTGGCCGTCGCGGCCCGGCAGAAAGGCAGCCGGGTCGTCAATGATCCCATTCGCGCGGCCCGATTCGGGCACAAGGGCATGGCTCACCTGGCGCTGCAGGCTGCGGGACTGCCGGTCCCGTATGCGATTCTCGTCCCCTATTCGGGAGTAGAACGCCGGACGTTGACGGAACTGGATGTGAAAGGGCTCGGGCAGCCGTTCTTCATCAAGCCCTGTTTCGGGTTTGCCGGCATGGGCGTGATCGGTGACGCCCGCCAGATCAAGGACGTTCACCGCGCCCACACCGCCTTCGCCGACGCCCAGTACCTGCTGCAGCGGCGGGTGGAGGTGGCCGAGTTGGGCGGTCAACCCGCCTACTGGCGTGTGATCCACGCCTTTGGGGAGACACTGTTGTGCTGGTGGCACCCCCTGACTCGTCACTACACGGCCGTCATGCAGTGGCAGATCCAGGACTACGACCTCTGGCCGCTGTTCGACATCGGGGAACGCGTGGCCGCAGTCACCGGAATGGGCCTGTTTTCGATCGAGGTGGCGCGGACTCCCACGGGGCACTACACGCTGATCGACTACGTCAATGACCAGATCGACCTGAGAGCCAAGTCGTTTCACGCCGACGGCGTCCCGGATGAACTGGTCCGGTACCTGGCCCGAAGAATTGCGGAGTTCGCAGCCCAGGCGAGTCGGGACCAGCCTCTGGACCGTGACTCCGACCACCGGCAGGAAGTTTTTCTGACGGTTGCCGAGCGGCATCGGGCCGGGAACCGGCTCTCTTCCGGCCGCGACGCGAGCAGCATCGTCTGAGGTCTCTCTCGCGCGGAGGCGTGCGCCCGCGAAACAAGTCAAGCATTTCCCATCCCGAATCCTTGACTCAACGTGCATGCCGGCCTATGTTTTATTCTCCAACAACAGAACCGGTGTGCCTATCGGTTGAATCCCTGCTCTGACATGCGGCGAACGGTGCGGTGGCGCGACGGTCCTGCTGCAGTCCGGAATGGGTCGCCCGAGGTAACGGCGCCATGCTTTGCCCAGGGTCTTTCGTGTGACGGAGGCTGACGCGTCTTAGGTCTGAACAGAGCGCCGTGCCCGTGCCAGCGGGATATGGAAGCGGGTCGCTCTGCCGAATTTGAGGTGCCATCGCATGCCGTGGTTTTCACGATCCAAAGACAAGATGCCGGCGGAGAAGAAGGAGGACATCTGGGTCCGTTGCAGCGCCTGCAACGCGCACGTGTACAAGGAGGAATGGTTCGCGAACCTGAGCGTGTGCCCGAAGTGCGGTTACCATGGGCGCCTCACGTGCGACCAGCGCTTGGAGCTGCTGTTGGATCCGGGTTCCTTCACCGAGTTGAACGCCTCGATTTGCCCCAATGATCCATTGAACTTCGTGGATGGCAAGGGCCGGTATGCCGAGAAGATCAGCGCCACGATTGAAGAAACCGGCCTGCGCGAGTCGGTCAAGACTGGCTACGGCAAGATCAACGCGATGCCCGTGGCGGTGGCGGTGATGGATTTTCGGTTTTTCGGCGGGTCTCTGGGGAGCGGCACGGGCGAGAAGATCCTGCGTGCTGCGAACTACGCCTACGATTTCGACCTGCCCTACATCATCGTGTCGGCTTCGGGTGGGGCGCGCATGCAGGAAGGCATGTACTCGCTGATGCAGATGGCGAAGACCTGTGCCGGCATCGCCCGGCTCAACGAGAAGAAGTTGCCGTACATCTCCGTGTTGACCGACCCCACCGCGGGCGGCGTGTCCGCCAGCTACGCCATGATGGGGGACGTGAACATGTCCGAACCCGGCGCATTGATTGCGTTTGCCGGACGCCGCGTGATTGAGCAGACCATCAAGCAGAAGCTGCCCAAGAATTTCCAGACGGCCGAGTACCTGCTGGAGCACGGATTTCTGGACCTGATCGTGCTGCGGCATGAGATGAAGGACCGGATCCACCAGATCCTGACGTACTACCGCGCGGGCCGGACGTTTCGCAACTGATTCGAGGCTCTTGCAGAAGTACTGCAGGAGCCAGGTGTCGGGTGTCAGGTGTCGGGTGTCCTGGGGCACTGCGTCACTGAGTCATGGCGTCACAACCTGGACGGGGGCGGCGCACCGCCCGCAAGACGGGGTTCTGCAAGGGGTTCGACTCATCTTTGGAGGAGAACGGAGCGGGGCAGGTTCACAATCCGGATATGCCGGGGCTGGTTCTGACTGCGTGTCGTGGCGTCTGGCCGGTTCTGCCGATCCGCCCGCTTGGCGAGGCAACACCGCATGGATCTCGAATTCGAAAAAACCATTATCGATATTGAGAGCAAGATCGCGGAGCTGCAGAAGCTCAGCGCGGAGAACAAGCTGGATCTCTCCGTGCAGATTCGCGAGCTGAAGAAGCGTGCCCAGGCTTACAAGGAACGCGTGTACGACGGCCTGACCGCCTGGCAACGGCTGCAAGTGGCCCGGCACCCGCAGCGGCCGGTGCTGCAGGACTTCATCTCGATGATGTTCTCCGGGTTCGTGGAACTGCACGGTGATCGTGGAATAGCGGATGACCGCGCTCTGATCGGCGGTTTCGCGACGTTGGGCGACTACCGCGTCGTGTTGGTCGGGCACAACAAGGGCAAGACGGCGGAGGAGAACGCGGAGCGGAACTTTGGCATGGCCAAGCCGGAAGGCTACCGCAAGGCATTGCGGCTGTTCAAGCTGGCGGAGAAGTGGAACCTGCCGATCATTACGTTTATCGACACGGCCGGCGCCTACCCGGGGCTGGAGGCCGAGGAGCGTGGTCAGGCTGAAGCGATCGCGCACAACCTGACGGAGATGGCCCGCATCCAGGTCCCGATCGTTACCCTGGTCAGCGGTGAAGGTGGCAGCGGCGGTGCGATCGGCATTGGCGTGGGAGATGTGGTGCTCATGCTCACCAACGCCGTTTACTCGGTGATCTCGCCGGAGGGCTGCGCCTCCATTCTCTGGCGCGATGCGGAGCACGCGCCAGAGGCTGCCGAGGCGCTGAAGATCACGGCCAAATCGCTGCTGGAAATGGGCGTGATCGACGAGATCGTGACGGAGCCGGCGGGCGGTGCGCATCGCGATCCGACGCAGACGGCCGAAGAGGTTCGCAAGGCCCTGCAGAAACACTTGGCGGTCCTCTGTGCCAAGAGCGTTCCGGTGCTGCTGGAAGAGCGTTTCCGCAAGTACTCGGGCATGGGGCGGTTCGACTCGTAGAGAGACTCTTGCAAGAGGTACGGCAAGAGCCAGGTGTCAGGTGTCAGGTGTCAGGAATGTGCCATCGATTCAACATCAGAGTGTTCCCTCCTGAACCCTGAACCCTCATCTCCCAAGACTGGGTTCTGCAAGAGGTTCGCAGAGCGAGAACTGGGGTTCGGTCGCGGTGGTGTGAAGCCCCGAACGTAGGAAGAGACGACCCATGGTAAGACCTGTCGCCGATGAAGATCGTTTGCACAAGATCCCGTTGCGGGTAACGGACGTAACCTTGCGGGACGCCCATCAGTCACTGTGGGCGACGCGCATGCGCACGGAAGACATCGAGAAGATTATCGACGTCATCGACAAGGTAGGTTACTACTCGCTGGAGGTTTGGGGCGGCGCCACGTTTGACGTGTGCCTGCGCTTCCTGCGCGAGAACCCTTGGGAGCGGTTGCGCCTGGTGAAGGCGAAGGCGCGGAACACGCCGCTGCAGATGCTGCTGCGCGGGCAGAACCTGGTCGGATACCGCAACTACCCCGACGACCTGGTGGACCGGTTTGTGGCCCTGGCCTGTGAGAACGGGGTCGACATTTTCCGCTGTTTCGACGCGCTCAACGACCCGCGGAACCTGGAAGCCGCGATCAAGGCCGTCAAGAAGTACGGTGGCCATGCGCAGGGGACGCTCTCGTACACCATCAGCCCGGTGCACACGGTCGAGAAGTACGTCGACGCCGCCAAGGCCCAACTCGCCCTGGGGATCGACTCGTTGTGTATCAAGGACATGGCCGGAATCCTGTCCCCCATCATGGCGGAGCGCCTGGTGACGGCCCTGGTCAATGTGTTGAACATCCCGATCCAACTCCACTGCCACGCCTCCAGCGGCATGGCGGTGCCTTCCTACGTAGAGGGCGTGCGTGCGGGCGCTGGCGCCATCGACTGCGCGATTTCGTCCATGTCCGGCTTCTCGTCGCTGCCGCCGGTCGAGACGCTTCTGGCCATTTTCTCGGAAACGCACTACTCGGCCAAGCTGGACATCGATGCGCTCGGGAAGGTGAACAAGTACTTCAAGGATCTCTACCCCAGGCGCGCTCTGGCGCCTCAGGCCTTGGGTTACATTGACCCGGACGTGCTGCTGCACCAGATTCCCGGCGGCATGATTTCCAATTTCCGGTCGCAGTTGGAGATGCAGAATGCACTCCCCCGCCTGCCGGAGGTGTTGACGGAAGTCTCCGAGGTGCGCAAGGACCTCGGCTATCCGCCGCTGGTGACTCCGACCAGCCAGATCGTTGGGACCCAGGCCGTGATGAATGTCCTGGCTGGTGAGCGCTACAAAATCGTTCCCAACGAGGTCAAGGACTATGTCCGCGGCCTCTATGGACGTTCGCCCGAGTCGATGGCGCCAGGGTTTGTCCGGCAGATTCTCGGGGAGGAGAAGCCGATCGACCACCGGCCCGCGGACGACATCCAGCCCATGCTCGCCAAGGCGGCGCAGGAGCTGGACCCGAAGCTGGTTGAGAACGAGGAAGACATCGTCTCCTACTGCATGTTGCCGGAAGTGGCGCTGGAGTACTTCAAGTGGCGGGCCCTTCCGAAGGATCAGCGACCGCCGACGCCGCACGAACTGGAGCTGAAGAAACTGGCGGATTCGAAGAAGACCAAAGACGACAAGAAACCGGAGACGAAGAAGGAGGAGCCGCTCGGCCCGATTCTGCAACCGGATGACTACAAGGGCATTGGCGATATTCTGAGCAAGGCTGGAAAGCTCAGCATCGAGGAGCTCAGCATCCGCAAGGGCGATCTGGCCCTGACTTTCCGTGCCGCTGGAGCGAAGGGAATCCTGGCGTCGCGGGACAGCGCCGCCGCCCCGACGGCGACGTCGTCGCCTGCCGGCAAGGCGGACCTGCCGGCGAATCAGACTGCCGCCAGTTCGGCCGCGAGGCTTGCCAAGGCGGAACCCCAGGCCGTGGCCCCAGCATACGAGAAGGCGATCTCGGCGCCGTTCGTTGGCACATTCTACGCGTCCAGCGGGCCGGGCAAGCCGCCGTTCGTCGAAGCTGGGAAGACGGTTGAACCGGGGCAGACAGTGTGCGTGGTGGAAGCCATGAAGCTCTTCAATGAGATCAAGGCGCCCACCAAGTGCAAGATCGTCCAGATCCTGATCGCCGATGGTCAGAAGGTGGAAAAGGGCCAAGCCCTGATCGCCATCGAAGATGTCTGACCGGCGGCCGTGCCTCTCGCGGCAGCCCAAGTGCCGACGGCAAAACAGCATGTTCCGTCGCGAAAGAAGGTCGGAACCACGCCGGCGCGCCACGTCTCGGAAATACTACACATCTCGTTGCGCTGCAAGGACCATGGACCATGGACCTTGGACCTTGCGGAATGCCAACAGATCGTAGGCGGTCACGGCCGGCGTACTTAGCCGTAACCAGCCCGTCGGAACCTGTCGCGTTTCATACATCACTGGCTCGATCACGCGCCGGTGAAGGAACTGCACTTTTAGAGACGGCATGGCGAATCGGGCGCATCTGCCGGTCGGCGACCACCTGGTAGACCTGAGCCGCCTGGTGCGATGCGCCATGATACGCGGCCGCGGACAGGCAACCGACGTAGTAGTGGACTCCCAGATGTTTCATCAGGTCGTCAAGGAACCACTCGAGCGGGAGAACCCCCGTAGCCCGGTGCTCCAGGGGAATGACCAGGTAGAACCCCTTGTGAATGCATACCAGACGCTTCCGCCGCGCCAGCCGGTGCGTGGCCGTGCGGAACGCCGACGGCGTCGGTTCGGGACGAACCGACGCACCCTACCGCGGTCCCGGAGGTCCCGCGCCACGGTCCGCCGCCGCGGACAACCGCGAACAGGTGCATCCGGCGCATGCGGCACCGCGCCTTCCCTCTGTGGATTTACGCGCACAGGTCGATATCCTGGCACCGCGCGGTGCGGGTGCTCAGGTGGCGCGGTCCGGTGCGGCGTGACGGCCCTCGCCCAGGCTGTGGAACCCAAGCTCCGCGAGGGCGTTGCGGAAGTCGTCGGGGATGGGGGCCATGTATTCGCGCATGATGCCGGTGCGGGGGTGCGGGAAGGCCAGGCGCCACGCGTGCAGCATCTGCCGGTCGGCGCGGATCCGTAAATCGCGCTGCCGTCCGCCGTAGAGCGGGTCCCCGGCCACGGGATGCTGCAGGTGCGAGAAGTGGACCCGGATCTGATGCGTCCGGCCCGTCTCGATGCGGACCTGCATCAGGGAGACCTCGCCATTGGATTCCAGCACGCGATACTTCGTGATGGCTGGGCGTCCGCCCTCCTTCAATACGGCCATCTTCATGCGGTGCACGGGGTGACGCCCGATCGGGGCCAGAATCTCGCCGGTGACCACGCCGAATTCACCCACGACCAGCGCCAGATAGGTCTTCTCCACGGTGCGCTCGCGAAACGCCGTCTTCAGCGCTGTCCAGGCGTCTTCCGTCTTGGCCACCACCATGACGCCGGAGGTGTCCTTGTCGAGTCGGTGCACGATTCCCGGTCGCTGGTCGTCCTCGGCCAAGTCGCCGAAGTGTGCCTGGTCGTGCGAGAGGAGCCCTTGGACGAGCGTTCCGGTAGCGTGGCCCTTAGCGGGGTGCACGACTAACCCGGGCGGTTTGTTCAGCACCAGGATGTCGTCGTCTTCGAACAGGATGTCCAGGGGCATGGCTTCGGCGACGAGTTCCTGGGGGAGTTCGGCCGGGAAATGGATCTGGATCAGATCGTTGGTGCGCAGCTTCTCGGCGCGCCGGCAGGGTTGACCGTTGATCTGAACGTGTCCCGCCTGAATCAGGCGCTGCAGGTAGGCGCGGGACCGGTCGTTGAACACCCGGGCCAGATGTTGGTCGATGCGCAGGCCGTCGGCCGTGATGGGCGCCCGGAGTTCACGGGGCTCGGGGGGCGGCTTGGTGGTGTTGGGCTCGTCAGTTGGCATGTGCGTCCGTTCGGGCGCCGGCCGAGCGCCAGGCGACAACAAACCACGTGATTCCGGCGGGCAGCAGAACCAGGCAGACCGCCTGCGCCGGCGTGAGCGGTCCGACACGGTCAAGATAGTCGCCGCGGCCGAACTCGATGCAGAACCGGGTGACGGCAAACAGAATCAGGTACAGCGGGAACAACAACCCCCGGGACTTGATGCGCGTGCCCAGGTACAGCAGGATGGCGCAGAGCGCCAGGTTCACCGCCGCGGAAACCAACTGGATGGGGAATACCGGCAGGCATTCCGTGGCGCCGGCGGCGACCAGGTGCTGCTGGGCCTGCACGTACAGGACGCTGCCCTCGGCCGGGTAGTGTACGGCGCCTGCTCCGGAGTAGGGGTGGCCGAAGCAGCAGCCGTTGAGGTAGCAGCCCACGCGGCCCAAGGCGTGCCCCAGCGGCAGGGCAGGGGCGAGCAGGTCCCCGACGACCCGGGGGCTCAGCGACCGGATGCGGCATAGCCCGTAGAGCGCCACCATTGCGCCGATGACGCCGCCGTTGAAGACGAGTCCGCCGTGGTCGATGCGGATGATTTCGAGGGGTTGCCCGCGATACTCGCTCCAACTCTGAGCCACGTACAGCAGGCGCGCGCCGAGGATGCCGCCGACCATGGCCGCCAGCACGATATCCGCCGCAACATTCGAGTCCAGGCCGAGCTTGCCCGCCCGGGCTTGTGCGAGCAGGAACCCAGCCAGGAACCCCAGAGCCACAAAGACTCCGTACCAGCGAATGGTCAGCGAACCGAGATGAAAAGCCACCGGGTCCATGGCACTCCCTGTCTGATCCGAATGCCCCCAACTCAAGCCGAATCTGACGGCTGAGGGATGAAATCTGAAGTCCAGATCCCAGAGCCCGCGGCGCTTCTTTGTCTCCACTTCAGCCTTCAGCATTCATCCTGCATCCCTCAGCCCTGCCTGTGCGGATTCGCTTGTCTGTCTTCCAAGATAAGACCTCTTCCCGCGGAACGGTACTTCTCAAGTAAAGAAAAAGCGGGTCAGATGGAAGAACACCGGGGCGGCGAAGCAGATCGAGTCGATCCGATCCATGACCCCGCCGTGGCCCGGGATCAGATTGCCGTTTGATGGCCGACAGCAGTGCGGCTGCCCAGCCCAGCGTGGGGCCATAGGGTGCGCCGGCATAGCCCGCTCCGAGCAGCACCAGGGTGTCCGATACCCGGTCGGGGAACTCGTTGAAGAGCTCGCCCGTCTTGGTGCGGAACCCGCCTTCAACGGCGACCATCCCGTCGAAGAGGTTGCACAGCAGGCGCAGTTGGATGCCGGCGGCGGCCGCCAGGAACAGCAGTGCCCGGCCTCGAGCGTCGCACACCAGCGGGAGCGAGGCCAAGGCGGCGCCCGCGCCGGCGGCAAAGACCACGCTCAGCACGGAGATGTGGTTGGGCCGCAGTCCGGAACGCGCCAACCACCGCGCCGTCGCCGCCGCCCACTTGGTGTCGCGGGCCCGGATCGGACGCCGGGTCATCTTCGAGTCACTCATCATCGGTCACCTGCTCATACCTTCGGGCATGGTTCCAAGGTTCACCGTTCAAGGGTTCACGGTTGGTTCAATCCAAGCTCACATCCGACAACCTTGAGAGCCGCTGAATCGTGAACCATGCCCAATGCCCACGGACCCGGGTGGCAACGGACCGGGACAGGCGCCACCGGGGCGAACGGGAACGTGGATCGGCCTCCCTCGTCCTGGACCGGAGAGTCCGGTTACAGGCAACGGTAACGTAGCGGAACTGCGGACCGCGCGCAAGGCGAGGGCCCGGCAACGCGTAATGCGTCAGTGCCGGGTGAAACTCCGTCCGAGCCGCGCGTGGTAGCAAGCGGCTTCCCAGAGACCGCTCCCTACCAGTCGCGGCTCGGCCGGACCCCGTTGCCGTGCGTTTTCCACCCGCGACTCCCATGTTACTCGCGTGTCACTCCGCGCCGCCGCCCGGCTCGCCCCGCGGGCGCAAGACCCGCAGCGGCGCGAACCGGCGCGAGTAACACCAACCTATGACCGGCCGGTCCGCCGGCCGGGGGGGCGCTGACGCATTACGGCAACGCAGGGCGGTTTCAAGATTCGCGACACACACTCTGTGGTGGATGACCATCATTCAGGGCGCCCGCCGGGTCCATCGCCAGGAACGCGCGCTTGGGTGCGTGTGGCCCCGTGGTTGTGTCGGAGCCAGACGGCAAATGCCCTTGCGTACGGCTGCCCAAGCCGGTATGTTCTTCCTGGACAAGTGGAGGCCATTTCTTAGACGGGGATACGATGGAAAGACCCATCCTTGCGCACTTCCGGGCGTGCCTGCTGGCGGCCCAGGGAAAGCGCGGGCTTGTGGCCCAGACGGAGGTGGAAATGGCGGCATGCGAGGCGCGCATCCAGGCGCGGGTGCGCAATGCGCCTCAGGCGCTGGACACCGCCAGGAGCGAGCTCTCGCGTGAGCATGGGTGTCTGGTTCTGAGGGTGAAGGCCGTGGGGCACTTCTTACGCGCGGAGTTCGCTCAGGCGCGGCAGACCTGGGCCGGGACTGTGGCATTGGCTCGAGCGAAGAAACTGAACCGCGACGAAGCACACGCTCTGCTCGGCCAGGCGGAAGTCGCTCTGCTTCTGGAGGACTACGAAGCGGGCGTCCCTCTGATCGAGGAGGCGTTGCGGCTCCCGCCGCACCGGGGCTGCAACCGTTGCCGGCCTGAGGCGATGGGCCGACTCGCGTTGGGCCGTGCGCGCCGTGACGGCTTCAGTCCCAAGGACTTAGAAGACGCCGACGCGGCGGTCGCTCAGTTGAAGGCGTTGGGCATTGAGGACGACCAGGAACGAATGCTGCGGGCGCTGCTCCTGAGCCTGGCCGGACGTGGTGACGCCGCCGTGGCGGAAGCGGAGGCGGTACGTCGGAGAGTGCGGGAGGCGGGGCAGCGGCTTCTGGAGGCCGATGCGATCTGCGTCAAGGCCAGGGTGGCCAAGGAGCAGGGGAAACTCCTCCCCGAATTGGGCGGTGAACTCCAGCAGGCACTCCTTCTCTACCGCGAAATGGGCTACAAACTCAAGGAGCCCTTCGTTTACCTATATTACGGACTATGGCTTGCCCAGAACGGAAAGGCGACAGAGGCCCTCTACGTTCTCGACCAAGGGCTGCGGCTGTGCGAATTGCTGGATTTCGCCAACATGACGGCACGGATTCTGGCGGCAAGGGCTGGGGTTGCGCGCGCCGGCGGCACGCCGTTGCTCTTGGCGGAAGTGGAGAAGCGACTGGACACGTTCCTCGCGGGGCACCCAGGCTTGCCGCCGACAACCCGGACTGCCGTGGCTGCCTGGCGCGGCGAGGTCCTGCTCTCGCCGGTCGCCGGGAGGCCCCCCCAGCCTCGCGCGGCGGCAACAAGCCAGCGGGACCGAGCGGCCGCGCGAGTTGTTGAGTCGGCGGCCTGGATCCAGCCCATTCAGGCCGAGTCGGTGCGGCTCGCGGATGTGGCCGAAGCGCGTTTTTCCCTCCAGAACCTGGCCGACACCCCGACGAGCGGACGTCTTGGGTTCCGAGGTGTGGCGATCCGCGAGTACTGCTGGGGCCAGGACGAACTCCGGGTCGATCTGGGGCCGGCCGCGGAGATGCCCCCGAACGGTGTTGCGGAACTCCCTGTTGATCTGGCGGCCGGACGCCTCTGCTGGATTGTTCTGGCGGCGAAAGAGTTCGGCGGCGAAGGTTGCGGGCCGACCATCGACCTCCTCTGGAACGGTGAGCCCCATGCGATGTGGAGCCTGGGAGGGCCGGCGGACCCACGGCGAATCAGTGTCACCAACTCCGGGCTCTTCGCGCTGGGCCCGTTCGTTCGGGTCCCCGTGGCGCACCTGATCTTCAACCCGGGTTCGACTCGGACCGTGGCGAATCTGCGGGTAATCACTTCTCGCCCGTGCCGTGTCGAGTTCATCGATCCGGGGTCCGGTCGGATCCTGGGGGTTGATGCCGAGGGCAACGGTAGTTTCGCCGAGGTCGGCGATGACCTCTGGAACGACTGCGACGCCGACGGCTTTCCCGACTTCCTGCTGCCGGCCGGACCTGCCTCCGGAGTCGTGGAGTTCTGGCTCTATCCGCGCCGTCAGACCGGCAGCGGTTCAGCCGACGAACTGATCGAGGTCGACCTGTTCCTGCGCCATGGCGGCGACTGGATGAAGGAGGCCGTGGATCACATCTGGGGCAGGGCCGACTGACGGCTGCCCGGGTCCATCGGGGGCCGGTTCTTGGGGTTAGCGCCCTGAGGCGCTACGCTTCGACCAACATGTTTGTCGTAATGGGTGTCGAGTGTCGGGTGTCGAGGGACCAGAACCGCCGGCCAAGGGACTGGCCGGGCCACTGACTGCGGACCCGGTCCGCCACCGCTGCTGAGCGTAGTCTCAGCCGCGGCCTAGCGCCTTAATTCCCGGGACCTGTGATGAAGAACAACATCTGTCACCCAACCGACTCCTGACCTCTTGGGTTGCGGGCAAAGCCCGCGTTAGGGGGAATGCCTCCCAGCTTAAGACCACACAAGGAGAGCGGGGCAACGCGGGACGGGGTATGCCTCGGCAAGGTGGCCCCAGGCCTCCTCACCTGGGTGGCGCCTCCGACCTCGCCAGGCCTGGAAATCTGGCGACCACCTTGGCGGAACGTCGCCACGTTGGGTGGCATTCCGTTCGCCCTTGGGCGGACCCGCGCCGCCGTTGGCGACGGGAAACGCGCGCCCGCCCCCGTCGCGTGAGCGGCGATCTGCGCCGATGGCGGCGGGGCCGGTACGCCCTGCGGGGTGAATCAGAACGTCGCGCGAGCGGCGATGACCACGTTGCGGCCAGGTTCGTTGACGCCGGAGCCGTGGATGCGGTAGTCCTTGTCGGTGATGTTCTCCAGCGCCAGGGTCAGGGTGAGTGCATCGGTGACGTCCCAACCGCCGCGGAGGTTGTATACGGCCCAGCCGGGCGTGCCGCCGGGCGGGAAGCGATTGTCGGTGGTCTCGATGTTGGCGATCTTGTCCTGTTCCGCCGCGGCGTCGACGCTGAATTCGGCCCAGTACCGGGCCCGTTCCGGTTGCCACCGGACCCCTGCCTGCCCCGACAGGGGCATCATGCGCGGCATGGTGCGATTGTCGCCGGGGAAGGCGACGTCCTGGCCGTAGTACGTATCTTGGCTCCCCTCTTGCCAGGCGACGGACCCGAACAACTCCAGGAAGGAGACGGCACGGTAACTGCCGGACGCTTCGACGCCGTTGATGTGCGCTTCATCAATGTTCCGTTTCGAGGGGACCTTGGCGCCGTTCTTGTACTGCAGCCGCTCAATGAGGTCGTGGATGTCGGTGCGGTATGCCGAGACGACCAGCATGCCGCGCGAGCTGCGGGCCTTGATGCCGGCCTCGTACGTCGTGGACCGCTCCTCGTCCAGGTCGGCGGTGGGCGCCTCGCTGCCGCCGCCGAACTCGTCGTCGCGCGTCGAGTCGGAGAGGTTCGGGGCGCGGAAGCCCTGCGAGACGCCGACGAACGGCTTAACGAGGTCGTTGCCGAGCAGGTCGTAACTGAGGCGGGCCGATGCGGTGAGCGCATCCCACTCGCCGACGAGACTGTCGACGCGGTTGGGCGGGCCGACGAACAGGACGTCGCCGGCGTGCATGCGCGCCCAGGAGTAGCGCACGCCGGTGAGCAGTTCCCAGCGTTCGCCGAGCGGCAGGTCGTTCTGCACGTAGACGCCCGCCAGGTCATAAGTCGAGTTGTCGCCGACCTGGCCCTGGTCGAGGGTGGTGACCGCACCGGTGCTGGCCTTGACGTTGTGGCCCCAGGAATCGACCTCGTCGTGCCACCAGTCCAGACCGTAGATCCAGGTCCCGCACGGGGACGGGGACTGCAGGCGCAGGTTCATTCCGAAGGTGTCGTCGCGCGTGGTGCGGTATTCCCGCCGGTTCTTCGCCGTGGTGCGGTCGGCGCAGTAGTTCTCCAGCATGTTCTGGTAGGAAAGCTGCAGGTCCATTTCCTCGAGCCACGAGTCGCCGTTGCGGAACTCGTAGCGTGCAAACGCGGTGCGCCGGTCATGGTCGTAGGTGCGCCGGTCGTCGGTGCCGGGCGTGGTGCCATGGAACGGCACGGCGCTGCGGGTCATGTGCACGCGCTCCACGCCGTCCTGGTCGAAGTGGTCATACCCGAAAACGAGGCTGTGGTTGGCGTCGAGCCACCACTGGCCGCGCAGGTTTGCGCCCCAGTCCTCGTAGCCGGTGTGCGGGTTGTCGGTGTGGCCGCCGCTGGTCAGGTCGCCGAAGTCCTGGCGCGTCAGGCCGAGACGCAGGCTGAGCTTGTCCCGGAAGGCGGCTTCGCCCTCGATGTGTTCGGAGAACGAGTCTTCCGCCGAGGCCCAGCGGACGTACGCTTCGCCGCCGTTCCATTGGAAGTCCCGGTCCGGTGCGCCGCGCGTCAGCGGCGTGCTGCGCGCGTACACGACGCCGCCGATCGCGTCGCTGCCGTAGAGCACCGACCCGGGCCCCATCAGCACCTCCAGACTGCTGTAGAACATGCCGTCCACCGTGTTCCAGTACTGGTTGGGCCCGTCGCGCAGGATGGCGTTGTTCAGTCGCACCCCGTCGGCCACCAGCACGACCCGCTGCCCGGTCATGCCGCGCAGGTGCGGCGACGTCATGCCGTGGCCGGTCTTCTGCAGCAGCACACCCGGGACGGCACGGAGCGCGTCCGGCAGCATCCCGGGCTGAAGCCTGAGCCGAGTGTCCTCGGTGCTCAGAAAATAGGAGGTGTAAGGCGTGTCGAACAGGGTGCGTTCGTCGGCCGTCGCCACCACGACCATGTCGTCGAGTGGCTGGACGACAGCCGGGGCCGTTGAGACGGGGGCCGGTTCCGCGGCCACGGCGGCACCGAGCCACGTGACTCCCAGGCACCAGAGCGACGACAGCACCCAGCGTCGCGATGAACTCAAATCCCGACCGGACCAACGTCTGCGTTTCATGTCATGTCCCCTTCTTCGACCTGTGCGGGTAAATCCTGAGAGAGAAAGGAACCCGCCGTGGACGCCAGGATGCTCCTGTTCGTAGTGGGCTCGCAGTGCGCGGACGAAGTGGAACGCCAAGAGCCCATCCGGCGTGTTGTGGCGGTCTGGCGTGGGGATGGTGTCTTGCCCGGCGGACAACCGCCAGTACTGCGACACCACTACGAACGGTGCCGTGGCCGGATTTACCCGCACAAGTCGCCTTTCTTTCCCCTGGTTCGGAGTGTGTTTGCACGAGTTTGTGGTGCCGGGTTGCAGTACACGTGCCATCCGACAAGGCAGTAATTGTAACATGCCTGGCGATAGGTCGTTACACCCATTCGACGGGATTGGTGCCGCTGTTCCGGAGGCGCATCACAGGCCTGGCCGCGCCCTGGAACTGTGCGCCGTTCGCACTCAATATGTGCAGGCGGGAATCTGGGGTGGAGGGGCGTCCGGTTATTCGGGATAGGTCATCCAGTGACCCGGTCTGAGTTCCGCGCGTCGCGCGGCAGCCCGCCACGAGCTTAAGCCAGTGGCGTGCGACGTCGCCGGACAAGCAGGCGCCAGCACTTCGGGAAGGGCGTTGCCACGCGAGCGTTCATCCCCGCCCGCGCATACCCAACGAGGCCAACGATGCCGGCGTCTGCTCGGTCCGGGGGATCGACGCTTTGAGGAAGTAGAGCACGGCTCCAGCCTTGCAGTTCCCCGCGCCGGTTGAGAGCCCCGGTGCGGATCGGGGGCGGGGCAGCAAGGCTGGAGCCGTGCTGCTACTTTGCGGAGCACCATCTGCGGTACGGGCGCAAGCCACCGCCGCTAGCTTTATGGCTATGCCCCCGCGCCGGCTCAGCACGGGCTGCGCTGGCGCACGATGCGCTGCAGGTGGCGGTGGATCATCTGCGTGTCGTAGGAGGAGGCGGCGCGAACGATGGGCTCCCACTCGTTGACGTTCGGCACGGCCATGGGATTGCGGCTCAGCAGTTCACGCTTGATGAACGGGCATCCGAGCGGGTCGATGAGTGCGTCCCAGAAGAAGTGCATCGGATCCATGGGGATTCCGTCGAGGCAGCGGGTCAGCACTTTCTTGCAGTACCAGGCCTCCGGCAGGCGCGTGGCGTAGCGTTCAGCACCGACCAGTTTCGCGTAACGCGCCTCGATCTTCTCGCGTCCCGCCTTGACCGCGTCGCCATAGGGGCACAGCACGGCCACGGGCAGGCCGGCGCGGATGGCGGTCTGGGTCAGGCCCATTTCGTAGCGGCTGACGACGAAGTAGCGGTCGCGTACGAAGCGAATGTTCTCCCAGAACGTCTTGAACGCGGGCAGGGCCAGGTAACTCTTGCGCAGGACCGCGAAGTAGCTCTGCACATGGTAGCGATTCATCCAACTGTCCGTGATGCCCCAGAGGGCGGCTTCGTTCTTGCCCATCTTCTCGAAGATCGGGCCGAGTGCTTTCACCGGCCCGTAGACGCTGTCGTTGGCCAGGACGACCTCATCGTAGGATTCCAGCGGCCCGGTGAAGCGGGACGCCACCTTCCAGGACCCGAAGTCCCAGCCGCGGTTCTTGCGGTGCACGATCCAGGCGCAGAACGGCGCAAGCCGCTCGATGCTCTCGGCCGTCAGGTGGCGCGACACGGTGACGAATACGACTCCGTACCCGAGCTTGCTCAGTTCCTGAATGCAGTTCAGGACATAGTCCTCGACGCGGCTGTCGCGATCGTAGTGTGCATACAGGCAGACCTTCTTGACATCCGCCAGATTGACCTGCCCCTTCTCCTCTTTGAGCACCAGCGCGGTCTCGTCCACCATCCTGCTCAAACAGTGCGACCAGGAACCGCGAAGGTCCCGGAGCGCGCGGCGCGTTCCCTGCCAGGCGCCGGCGATCCGAGCCTCGGACGCATACAGAAACGGTTTCAGTGCCATGCGGAATTCTCCTCCGTGCGAGTTGGCCGCTGCGGCGATACAACCCGTATCTCTGCGAAATTAGTGTGCGGCGCGGTGAAATCAAGTGGGGGGGGGGAGCCCAATGCTACTTCTCCGCCGGCAACCGCCAGACACCTCACCACGGAGTCACGGAAGCCCGGGGCTGTGTCAACGTCGGTGTTCGGCAGGCCAGGCCTGTCCGCAGGTTGGGGGGCGAGGTGAGGTCGCACGCTGCCGTGACCCTGGCGCCGTTGGTCACTCATCCGTGGGGAACGGCAGTGTTCATGGCTGCGACTCGGATGCCTGCTGCAGAACGGCCCAGGTTTTCTCGGCCGCTTCGGGCCAGCGGAACCGCCTGGCCCGGTCTTCGCCTTTCCGACCCAGGGAACGACGCATGTCGGGGTCTTGGATGAGCCGGACCAACGCCTGAGCGATGGCGTCCGTGTCTTCAGTATCCACCAACAGGGCCGCGTCTCCGAGCACTTCGGGAAAGGCCGTCCGGTTCCCTGCCAGGACCGGTACGCCGCAAGCCATGGCCTCCAGCGGGGGAAGCCCGAATCCTTCGTACAGAGACGGGTAGACGAACGCCATGGCTCCACTGAGCAGTGCGGGGAGTTGCTCATCGCCAATACGTCCGGTCAGGTGAACGCTGGGCGGCAGACCCCCAAGGTGGACTTCACGGAAGATACGCGTCTGCCCCTTGGCCCCGGCCACCACCAGGCAGACCTGGCTGGACACCGCTCCGGTTGCCTTGGCCCACG
This sequence comes from Lentisphaerae bacterium RIFOXYA12_64_32, assembly GCA_001803235.1. Taxonomy (GTDB): domain Bacteria; phylum Verrucomicrobiota; class Lentisphaeria; order Oligosphaerales; family YB12-FULL-65-16; genus YB12-FULL-65-16. The sequence continues at coordinate 20,340 of MHBL01000085.1, read as the reverse complement.
CCTGCAGGAGTCTGGGGATATTCTTTCGGGGTTCCAGGGAGCCGAGGTAGAGGAGGTAGCCGGGGACCGGAATACCCAGGGCCTGCCGAACCGCAGCGACTGCCTCGGGCGGCTGCGGCTGGAACCGCTCGTCAATGCCGCTGTAAACGACCGACATCCTGTCGGCGGGCACACCCGTGGCCTCGACCAGGCTGCGGCGGGTGAATTCCGAAACCGCGATGACATGCTGGCAGCGGCGGACCAGTCGGGGGAGCACCCAGCGGTACCAGGCGGCAAAAGCCGGACTGAACCACTCGGGGTGGTGGATGGGCGCCAAGTCGTGGACGGTGACGACTTGGCGGCGACAGGCTAAGGGGCCGGTATTGCCCGGGCTCCACAGCAGTCGTCCCCTGACCAGGCCCGGCAGTTTGCACTGGTCCCAAAGGTGTCCCCGAATGCCGAACAGCGCCCGCGCTGGCGCCACGGTCTCGATCCGGTCGCCGATGTGACGGAGAAGTTCCCGAACATAGCGTTGCACCCCGGTCAGCGGGGCCGCCAGGGTCCGCGTGTTCACGCAGATGCGCAACGGTGCTGTCATGCCGGTTGGGCCCTTGCGGCGGTATTCTGGTGGAACGCCGACGATCCGAGCCTTGAAAGCATTGTGAAATGGTTTCAGTGCCATGCGGCATCTTGCTGTCCGGGCCGGCCGTGCTGCGGGCCCGCTCCCGTCTTTGCGAAATTAACGTGCGGCGTGGCGAAATCAAGTGGGACGGGGGGTAACGCAGGGCTGTTTCAAGATCCGTGACCGTCGCGTGCGGTGAGTACCCCCGGCGTGTCCCCACGCCGGGGGGGGCGGCCTGAGGACAGGCCGCCCCTACTTGGTGTGCGCGGAGGCGTGGCCTTTCGAGACGCGGCGCCGGATCTTGAAACAGCCCTGGGGGTAACGTAGGGGGGTGTTCCTTTCCATTCTGCATGGGCATGAACAGCCCTGGGTCAGGAACCACAGTGCTTGCGGTTCCCCGTGTTAGCGGTATCTTCTGTCTGCACTATTACCGAAAAGGTGATCCGCTGGTCGTCGCTATTGCAGATGAAACTTCTTGTTGTCACCCCCACTCTTGGTGTGTCGCCCTTCCTCGATGAGACTGTGATGTCGGTGGCGGCCGTTGGCGCGGGGGTCCGTCACATTTTCGTGTGTCCGTCAGCGGTGTCCGGCGAGTTACGGCGGAGGTTTGGCGGAGTCGAAGTCCTGGCTGAGGACGCGCCGGGCCTCTACGTGGCGATCAACCGTGGGCTGACGGTGCCAGGGGACTGGGAGGCATGGACTTGGCTGAATGACGATGACCGCTGGGTCCCCGACGGCGTCTGCAGGGCGATGGCGCTGCTTGAGCGCGAGCCGGCGGTCGAGGTCGTCTACGGGCGGGTTGCGTTCATCGGTCCGACAGGGGGATATCTGGCTGAGATGCCGATCGAGACGTTGCCGAGCAGGTTGGCGGCGCTTCATGCCGCTGGGGTGGCGGCGCTCACCCAGCAGGGCACGCTGGTCCGGCGCTCTGTGTTGGATCGGATCGGAGCGCTCGATGTCAGTTACCGGTTGGTGGCCGACTTCGATTACTGGATCCGACTGTTGCTCGCGGGCGTGCGCTTCGCGTGTGTCGACACCCCGGTGGCGGAGTTTCGCGTTCACGCCGGGCAGCTTTCGCAGGATGTAGAGGCGATGCGGGCGGAAACGTGGCGGAGCGTGGCAACCCATTTCGAGACTCCGACGTCCCTGAGGCCACGGATGGCCGCGGCTTGGTTCCGTTTTCGGCGTTTGCCGGAGATCGTTCATCGGTTTCGCCGTACCGGTTGCTGGCGGATCGGGACGCTGATCCGGCGTGCGGCGGCGGACAGGTGAGAGATGCCATGCACGAGTATTTCGGTATCGCTATTGTCACACGTAACTGATGGTGAAGCCATCGGTTACGTGCTGCAAGCGCTGGGGGTTCAGGCCGGGCCAGCGGATCGCGTGGGCGTGGGCGACGGTGCCTCGACAGACCGCTGGTGCATGTCGGCGTGGAAGCGACAACGCGGGTTCGACGCGGTGGCGCTCGGTCGTAATGTCGGCTATGGAGCGGGGCTGTCTGCCGCGTTGTGAGAGTGTCGTGAATCCATCGGATGGAGACGATCCTGAGGCATCCGGAAGTGGCTCCAATCTCCAGACAACTCAGCCGACCCATTCGCCAGGCGTTGGTGCGCTGGATGTCTCGACCACGGTCGAGAGGCGGCAGTGCGAGTTTCGCGGCTGCCGTGGTGAAACTGGACCGCCTGGGGGATTTCGTCCTGGCCCTTGCCGCCATCCGCGCTATCCTGCGGCACTATGGCGAGGATCGGTGTCTGCTGGTGATCTCCCCGGTGGCAGAGGAATTGGCGGCGACGGAGTTCCCCTCGACGACGCGATGGGTTCTGCCGCATTCGCTGGGGCACATGCGGGCGCTGAAAGCGGCATTCCTGCATCGAGACATGGTCAGCCGCTGCCAGGTTGACAAGCTCATCTGCCTGCGTCACCAGCGGTGGGACTATGACGAACTCGTGCTGTCTTGGTTTCTGACTTCCTCCTGCATACGGACAGAGGATGGATGGACCCGGCGTCGCGCTCCGGAACAGCGGGTCTTTCAGTGTGCGACTCCAGGTGAGTTCTGCCCGGTGGATCGGGTGCTGCCGAGCGACGGGAGAGGCATACGGCTGTGTCGGGAACTGGAATTGCACCGCCAGGTTCTGGAGGAGGTTCTGGAACGTCCGGTGGCAGACGAAGAGGTCGTCCCGGCCTGGGCCAGGCTGGAGCCCGTTCAGGGGATCGTGGTGTCCCCTCTGGGCAGCCAAGGCGTCCGGGACTTCCCCCCGCGGTTGCTGCGCGCTGCAATCGGTCAAGCCGCGCGTTCTCTGAAGCAGTCGATTGTTCTCATTGGTCAGCCGCATCAGCGGCACCGGCTGGAAGAACTGGCGGCCTACTGCCGTGATCAGGCCGGCTCAATTGAGGTGAAGAGTCGGTGCTGTTTGGCCGAGTTTTTGGGGACAGTCGGCCGCGCCTGCCTGGTCATATCAGCCGACACGGCGACCGCTCACGTGGCGGCGACTTTCGACCGGCCTGCGGTGATTGCGTTGGGAGGTGGCCACTACGGGCAGTTTGGGCCTTGGTGCCGTTCTTCGCGCCAGCAGTGGTTGACCCATTCCGCGGATTGTTTCTGGTGCGACTGGACCTGCAGATTCCCTGAACCCTTGTGCCTCACTGGCATCCCCGAACAGGCAGTGGTTGCTGCCGTGGAGAAGGCCGTGGCATCGTCTCAAGGGCAGGCCTGATCGCCCGGTAACTACCGAGCAGGAGTTCCCAGGGTTTCACCAATGGTTCCCCGACCGCGGCTGAGTGTCTGCCTGAACGGGTGGCGACTTGTTCTCGTGCCTTCGGTTTGGCTTGTGCAGTTCGAGGAGCAGATCGAAGGAATGAAATGCATATTACCACCACCCAAATCCTTCCACGCCCACGGCCACGCCCGCGGCAATCCAGCGCCATGGGGAAGATCAAGCGTCCAAGCGCAATCCAGCGGCAGACGTCCAGAATCCATCTGAAACGCGCCGGGTGGCGGGGTGCCTGGAAGGTCATGGGGCGCCCGCGTCGAGGCTCAGGGCGTCCCGTCCCGCGTCGTCGCCATGGCCTTGATTTCCCAACTGAAAATGTCCGGAGACGGAGCGTGCGTCGGGCTTCCCGTGGCCTTGCGCCAGAACCAGTAGTGCGCGCGGTACAAGGTGAGGAGTGCCCGACGCACGAGCTTCTTGCGGACAGGAAGGCCTTCCAGGCAATCGACATCGACGAAACGGACGGTAGCGAATCCTGCCGCGCGCAGGACGTAATACAGCGAGCCCGACGTGAACATGGTCTCGTGTGTGAAATCCTCGTAGGCCCAGTAGCACCCCGTGAACGACTGCGCGTTCGGCACCGCGATGAGCACGTATCCGTTCGGAGACAGCAGGCGCCTGAGCGACTGCAGGACGGCGATGATCTCGCCTTTGGGGAAGTGCTCGATGACGTGGCTCGTGATGACGCAATCGACCGTTCCCTCGCGACCCTGCAGTGTGTCGGCACCCCGGTTGTCGACGATCTCGAAGCCTTCGGTGCGGCAATGCGCGATTGCGGTCTCTTCCACGTCGACGCCGATCAGATTCCGATAGCCGAGATCACGCAGTGCGCGCAGTACCTGATCCGTAGCCGCAGCCGAAGTCCAGAATCATCGCCTGCTTGTCCGCCGGCAGTCGCCGCTGCAGGCATTCGGGGAGCCGGAAATTCTGGTAACTGTCGGGGCAGACATTGCGCCACTCGAAATATCGCATCGTGTTCGGGCCTTGCATCGTGCTCATTTCTCCTGGCGGCTAGGCACGCGGCGCGGCAGACCGATTTTGGGACGCCCGCATGGCCGTCAGGTGTTCGCCGTCGCGCAGCGTTCTCGATCCACGACGCCACTGGACGTACGGCAACAGCAGTTGCGCCGGGCGGTTCGCCAGGATCCCGAAGCCTGTCCCATGCCTCCGAAAACCTCGGGATCCAGGGGCAAAGCCCTTGGCAGGGTCCGGGGTGGGACCCCGATCCGGTCCGGGACTCGCTTGGACCAAATCCTGAAATCCCATTTCACGCTGAACCAATAGACTCCGAGGCAGCGTAGGTCGTTAGCCATTCGTGCACGAAGGCGATCTTGGGAACTTCGTTCGCCTCCGTGGCTCCAAGCGGAGAAGTCGGGTGCACAGGGGAGAAACGCAACTAACCCTCTGCGCAGGCACGTCAGTGCGCCGTTGCAGAGCGTTACAGACCCAGACAGGTCCCCTGGTACACAAGCCAAGTCTATGGTTGAACTGTACAGTCTGCGCCCGGTGTTGGCAACAGGCACGGTTTCGCGGGATTTCACCCGTTCCTTGCACGTCGACAGCCACGGCGTTATTTTCTTCCTCATGTGCCCCCGGAAAGCAATTGCCTCTATCGCTTACCCCTGCACTTTCATGCGGAGAATCGAATCGATTAGAAAAGCATGAACCAGCCTTGGGTCAACTATCTTCCGCGTTTCGTACGCAGCAGGCTCGAAGGTCGTCATTCCCTCCAGCAGATCATCGGGAACACGGGATGGCTTTTCCTGGACCGGATGGTAAGGATGGGCGTCGGCCTGCTCGTCGGAGTGTGGGTGGCCCGCTACTTGGGGCCGGAGCAGTTCGGCATATTGAACTACGCCATGGCATTTGTTGCCCTATTTGCTTCTGTTGCATCGATGGGGCTTGATAATATCGTGGTGCGTGACATTGTCCACGACCCTGCCCACGCAGACCGCATCCTCGGTTCGGCATTCCTGCTGAGAGTCAGCGGCGGTGTCTTTACCATCGCCGCATCCCTCTTGGCCATATCGGTTGTCCGCAGGCAGGACACGGATATCATAGCGATTGTGGGCATAATCGCTGCCGGGGTCTTGTTTCAGGCGTTTGACACCATCGATTCCTGGTTTCAGGCGCACGTCCAATCGAAGTATACGGTTCTTGCTAAGAACACGGCGTTCTTGCTGCTGGCCATGGTCAAGATCTTTTTGATCTATACGAGAGCGCCGTTGCTCTATTTCGCTTGGACGGTCCTCCTGGAGGCGGTCGCAGGCTCGGTTGGCCTGATCATCGCATATCGGATCAGCGGTCATTCGTTGCAGTCCTGGCGCGCAACCGTGCCGCACGCCAAGAGACTGCTGAGCCAGAGCTGGCCGCTCATGCTGTCCGGATTGGCAATCATGATCTATGTGAAGATCGGCCAGATCATGCTCGGTGAGTTGTCGGGAAATGCCTCTGTGGGGATTTACTCGGCGGCGACAAAGATATCGGAGATATGGTACTTCATCCCCGTCGCTATCGCGTCCTCGATTTCCCCTTCGATCATCAGGGCGAAACGGGAGAGTGAAGCGCTATATTATCGTCAGTTGCAGAGGTCTTTTGACATCGTCGTTCTCCTGGCCTATGGCATCGCGATCCCGATGACGTTCTTATCGACGGACCTTGTGCTTTTTCTGTACGGGGAACAGTATCGGGATGGCGGGATGGTTTTGACGATTCATATTTGGGCCGGATTGTTCGTCTTCCTGGGCGTTGTCCGAGGGGTTTGGATCATCGCCGAAGGCGCCACCAAATTGGCGCTGATCACCACCGCATCCGGCGCTGGGGTCAACGTTTTGCTCAATTGGTATCTGATCCCCCGGCATGGGGCTGTCGGCGCGGCGATCGCTGCCGTCATTTCCTACGGCTTTTCCGATTACTTCCTGTTCTTGCTGTCGCCGCGATTGCGACAGATCGGCAACTTAATGACAAATTCGCTCCTGCTGCACTTTATCTATCGAGAGAGATGATGCATCCCTACCTGCGTCGGATTGCCAGCAGTTGTTCAGTGGTCAGATTCGAGGTCAAGGCCCTTGTCTGCACGATGGTCGGCATGGTCAAGACAAGGCTGCTGTTCAGAAGAGACCGAGTCAACAAGCTGGAGATAGGCGTCGGGAACTCGAAGCGTAAAGACGGCTTTATTACCACAGATATCGTTCTGAAAACGGATTACCCCTATGATCTCCGCGGTGGTCTTCCGTTCCCCTCGACGTCCCTCGACGTTATCTATGCCGAACACGTACTGGAGCACTTTGAGCATGGTGACCTGCGCCTGCTGCTGAGAGAATGCTATCGGACGTTGAAGCCCCGGGGGACGTTCAGCATCGTAGTCCCGAATGCCGAGATATATTTGCGTGCATACTCTGAGCCGGAGCATTTTGACTACAAGAAGTATTGTACATACGATTTCGGCCTCACGTTCCGGCACAAGATAGATTATGTCAACTATATTTTTTATATGGATGGGCAGCATCGCTATATGTTCGACCGGGAAAACCTGCTTTCCATTCTTCGCGAGACAGGTTTCACCGATGTTCGCCTCAGGGATTTCGATCCTGCCCTGGACCAACCAGAGAGAAAGAACGAATCGATCTATGCGGTCTGTTCAAAATAGCTGCCAACGGGAGTCCCCCGCAGTGTAGTCACGCAAGGACTGGACGATGTCGGATTGGTACGGAACAACACCCGTTGCATTTCTGATTTTCAACCGCCCCGAAACCACTGCGCGGGTCTTCGAGGCGATACGCCGAGTCAGACCTCCAAAGCTCCTGGTCGTCGCCGACGGTCCGCGGTCCGACAGGGAAGGGGAAAACGAAAAATGCCGTGCCGCCCGATCGGTCATTGAACGCGTCGACTGGCCCTGCGAGGTCATCACGAACTATGCCGACACGAACTTGGGATGCAGGACCCGCATTTCCAGTGGACTTGACTGGGTCTTTGCGAACGTAGACGAAGCCATCATCCTGGAGGACGATTGTTTACCCGACCCGAGTTTTTTCCCTTTTTGCGAGGAACTGCTCGCACGGTACCGTGATGATGATCGGATCATGATGATATCGGGAGACAATTTCCAGTTCGGCCGAAGGAGAGGTCCCCAGAGCTACTACTTTTCGCAATATACCCATATCTGGGGCTGGGCCACGTGGAAGAGGGCCTGGCGGCGGTACGACGTCGGCATGAAACTCTGGCCGACAGTGCGGGAGGGAGAGTGGCTGTTCGACATCCTGGGTGACCGGCGCAGCGTAACCTACTGGACGAACATCTTCGATCGTGTCCATCAGGAGAAGATCAACACGTGGGACTGCCAGTGGATGTTCTCCTGCTGGCTTGAGAGTGGCCTTTCCATCATGCCCTGCACAAACCTGGTGTCGAATATCGGCTTTGCGTCCGACGCTACGCACACGTCACGGCGCAGCCCCTTCAGCAACATGGCAGTGGTACCCACGCGATTCCCCCTGCAACATCCGTCGTTCGTCATCCGCGATGCGAAGGCCGACTCTTTTACGCAACACACACATTATCACCCAGGACGATTGCGCCGTTTGGCGTACAGATTCCTTAGGTTCCGATGAATTCGATCGAGGTCTGCAGAATCTGCACTTCATCTTCGCTCCGGTTCGGTGAGGCCACGCTCATCGACCGGCACCGGACAGCATACTATCAATGCCCGACCTGCGGGTTCGTGCAGACAAGCGATCCGACGTGGCTGGCCGATGCCTATGCAAACGCCGTCACCGATACGGACATCGGTCTGATCAGCAGGAACCTGTTGCATGCGGCCATTGCCCGTGCGCTCATCACGGTCGTTTTCGACGCCCGTGCAACGTTCCTCGACTATGGAGCAGGATACGGCATGTTTGTCCGCCTGATGCGCGACGCTGGGTATGATTTCCGATACCATGACAAGCACTGTCGGAACCTATTTGCTACGGGGCTCGAGGTGACCGCGCCTTCAAGCACAGCGTTCACGATGTTGACGGCATTCGAGGTTCTTGAACACCTTGCCGATCCGATAGCCGGGGTTGATGAGATGCTTCGTTATAGCGACGCAATCCTGTTCACGACTGAACTTGTTTCCTCTCCTGCACCCTCCCCGGACGCATGGTGGTACTACGGGCTCGAGCATGGGCAGCATATCAGTTTCTTCACCGTTCCGGCCCTTGAGATACTTGCCGACCGCTTTGGTCTCCGTCTCTCGACCAACCGAAAGAATATCCACCTCCTGACGCGGCGGAGCATTCCGTCGTGGTTGTTCCGCGTACTATCACGACAGCGGATCGCTTCGACCATCGCGATGTTTGCGCGCCGGCAGTCGTTGCTGCCGGAGGATTACCGGAGGATTTCGGGGAAGGACTTGCGCTAGGAAGTGGCCTGGGGATCGTCAGCAGCAGATCGCGGATGGTCAGGAATCTGATGTGAGGCGCAATTGCCATACCCCGAAGCCGCGTCTCCAATCGCTCAAGCACCCATTTATCGCGCTCTGGTTGACAGCCGTCGACACCCTCTTCGCGCGCCCGAGTGCAGATCCCTAAAAGAAGTGCGAGTCGGAAACGCGTCCCTATCGTAGGGCTCGACCGCATCGGCGACTTCAATCCTCCGGCTCGATGCCGTACGCCATGTTCGGGAACTTCATCCGCGTGGCACCCACGAGATCGCCATGGTTGGCAATTCACTTTTGCCCCGCGCGCCTCGCGTCGCTCCTGTATCGATCTCATTCTTGACGCAAGGGGCCTGTCCCGCGGGGCGACTGCGGCGTCAGATTGTGGGGGACTGGCTGGGGTTCTCAACGTTGGGATATCCGGTGGTGGGTGCCTCGTTGGCTGGTCTTGGTGGGCCGCCCGGCCTCCATCTCACGACTTGGGACTGATCCTTGCCGCCGGCCCGGGGGATGGCCTCGTAGGCAGTTGTCGACTTGAATCCGCCGTGGTCGGGCGTAGAGCGATGCGCCCCTACATCCAGTATCCCGGTTGCGCGCTCAGACGGCGGTTCAGCCAGCGGGGCAGGGCGCGGTGCGCCCGGCCCAACTGGAACGCCGTGAACTTGGCGGCAGCCTCGACCACGCTCTTGGGCAACAGGCGCCAGGCGCGCTGGGACCGGAGCCAGCAGAACTGTCCTGACAGGTACCGCCAGCCTTCGCCGCGCGGGCCGTGGACATCCCGCAGAAGGGACGCGGCTTGGGCGAAGAACACGCCGATGTCGAAGTAGCGCCGGAACTGCCGCGCGATGCTGTAGTCGTGCGAGTGCAGAACCACGGCATCCGCCTGATAAGCCACGGCATGCCCGGCGCGCAGGGTGCGGGCGCAGAAATGCATGTCCTCGTTGGCGATGATGTCTTCCGCAAAACCGCCCAGTTCCTCAAAGACTTCTCGGGAGATCGCAGATGCCACATCGGAGAAGAAGAACGTCTTCACGCCGAGATGTGATCCGTCCGCGAGGGTCTTGACGCGGGATTCCGCCGGATAGTTGAACTGCCGGTTGAAGACTTCCATGGGTGACGCGTGCGGTGGCGCCATCTGGCGGGCATAGCTGGCGCAGGTCTTGCCCTCCGCCACGGGCGCGATCAACTCCGCCAGGAAGCCGTTATCCGTCGGGAGCGCATCCTGCGTCATGAAGACCAGTACGTCACTCGAGGCCAGTCGGGCACCGGTATTCCGGGCTCTCCCGTGCCGGAAGGTCTCCCGCGGTATTGTCTCCGTGCGGCAGCCTTCGCGGCGTGCGATGTCCACGGTTGCGTCTGTCGATGACGAATCGACAATGATGATCTCGCACGGCGGCAGCGTCTGGCTCCTGAGCCGCAGCAGCAGGCCGGGCAGCACGCATTCAGCACCGAGGGTCGGAATGATGATGGATACGGTGTGTTCCACAGGCGTGGAATATAGCCGCCCGAGCCGGACCTGCCGCGAAAGGGGCAAGCGATGTGATCCGGACCGCGCAAGGGGCGTGTCGATTTAGTGCGGCAACAGGCCTTCCAGAGTGGCGGGAGCGGCTCGCTCCCGCATGCCGGACCGAGCCGGTCCGGCCACTTTGGGCATGGTTGCGCGTCTGAGGTGGTCAAATCGATACGCCCTTTATGCGGGACTGCAAGCAGGAGTGGATCTTGACGCTGGCCCAAGTTGGGAACATTGGGATTGACTCCCCCGGTCCGGTGGCCATATTTCATTGTCCTGGTGTAAAGGGTAGGAACGTGCTTTCCGCCAAGACGTCAGAATCCCGAATTTCGACCCGGATGAACAGTTCGACATGCCGACGGAAGTCTCAGGTGAACTCGGTGCTGCTGCCCCTTCGTGTGGCCGTTCGCGCGGTCGCCTCACCGTGCTCATCCTCTTCCTGACGGACCTCGTGACGTTGGCGACCGTAAATGTTGTTGTGATTTGGGTCCGGCTGCATTTTGGCGGGATATTCGAGCTGTCGCTCTACACCAACCTGTGGCCGTGTCTGTTGATCTTTCCGATCGCGTACCAAACCGCCGGACTCTATCATGGGATCGCTTTCTACCCCGGAGTTGCATTTGGACCGGCCGAGGAGATCCGGCGGACGGTCTACGCCACCAGTTTCGTGTACTTCGGGCTGGGCGTTGCCTCGTTTCTGTCCCAGTCCGGGGGCCTCTTCTCGCGTTTGATCTTTCTCGGGGCCTGGGCGGTCAGCCTCGTCATGGTGCCGCTCATGCGTGAAGTCGTCCGTATGGCCCTGGCGCGGCAGCCGTGGTGGGGCGCGCCCGCGATCATCTGCGGTGCCGGCCCCACCGGGTTACTCGTGATCGAAACGCTGCAGAAGAACACCGGACTCGGCCTCAGGGCGGTCGCCGTGGTCGACGACGACCCCTCGAAGCAGGGGCAGGCGCTTTGCGGCGTCCCGGTCGTGGGGCCGCTGGCGGTGGGGCCGGAGTTCGCGCGTCGTCACGGCATTCGGTACGCCATCATCGCCATGCCGGGTGTCGACGCGGCGTGCCTGCGGGGCATACTTGAGACCTACGAAGATCGCTTCCGGCATCTGTTGCTGATCCCGAACCTGTTCGGGTTCTCGACGCTGTGGGTCCGGGCCCACGACCTGGGCGGCATTCTGGGGCTGGAAGTGCGGCAGCAGCTTCTCATGCCCGGGGTGCGCGTGGTGAAGCGGAGTATTGACCTGGTCGGGGCTCTGGTCGGTGGCGCACTCATCCTCCCGTTGATCCTCGTTCTCTGCCTACTGATCAAAGTCAGTTCACGAGGGCCGGTCTTCTACGGCGCGCAGCGGTTGGGGCGGCGGGGGCGCCTCTTCACGGCCTGGAAATTCCGCACCATGGTCCAGGATGCGGACCGGGTCTTGTCGACTTACCTTGAACGTCACCCGGAACTGCGCGCGGAGTGGGAGCGCACCTTCAAGCTCAAGAACGACCCGCGGGTCACGCTGGTCGGGCGGTTCCTGCGGAAGACCAGTCTCGACGAGTTGCCGCAACTGTGGAACGTCGTTACCGGTGAAATGAGTCTGGTCGGGCCTCGGCCGATTGTCGAAGATGAAATCGGCTACTACGGGGAGAACTACGAAGTGCTCAAGAAAGTGCGTCCTGGCATCACCGGACTGTGGCAGGTGTCGGGGCGCAGCGACACGTCGTACGAACGCCGGGTGTCGCTGGACCTCTATTACGTACGCAACTGGTCGGTGTGGCTCGACGTCTACATCCTGGCCCGGACCGTTAAGACGGTTCTTGCCTGCAAGGGGGCCTATTGAGCCTGGAGAGCCAGTCCCCGTGTTCTTCCGCCCATTCGGGGCCGGTTCCCGAGGCTGCGGGGCCAGCCCCCGTTGGTCCACTTTCAGCCTGGCTACCCGCCAGCGACTGGCGCGTGTGCCTTGCCCTGTTCGGCCTGGCCCTGCTTCTGTGCGCACCGTACGTCTTTCTGCAGCCGGTTCCGCTGCGTGACGTCGCATCACGCTATGCGCCGATGGTCCGCGCCTTTGCCGAGGGGCACATTGCCGACGCCTTGCATCCACGTGTGCAGCCTCTCTTCGTCCTGGCCAGCGGCGCACTGGCATGGTGCGGCGTTGAGCCGTTTGCTGCCGTGAAACTGGCGTCGTCTGTGTTCTTTGCAGTGGCCGTGTTTCCGGTCTTCTGGCTGCATCGCCTCCTGTTCGGACGGGCGGTTGCCGTCTACGCCGGCGTCCTGTATGTGCTGTGCCCACGATTGGTCCGGATCGGCGCCGTGGGCCTGCGGGACTCGCTGCGGACCCTGCTGCTGGTTCTGGCTGTCGCGGCGCTGGTGGCGTTCCTGCGGCGCCGGTCCTGGCGTGCCGCGTTCCTGGTCGCCGTGTCGACCGCCGGCATGGTACTGACTCGGGGTGATGCGGTCCCGTTTGCGCTGTGCGTGCTTCTGGTTCTCCTGGTGCTGGATGGCGTGGACCTCCGGCCGCAATTTCGTGTCCGTTTCCCCGGCCGGGCGTTGGCAGGCACCGTCCTGGCGGGGGTACTGGTCAGTCCGTGGGTCATTTTCTGTATCCACGCCACCGGTTACCCGGTCACCGCCACGCAACAGATTCCAGCCCTGCGTAAGATTGAGAGGGTAACTGGGGTAGCGCTGCGGTTTGGCACGGGCAGGATGCCGGAGTCGGCCCCCTCGGTGGCCTCTGCGGTGGCGGCGGTCCCGGCTGGACCGAGCACCTTGCCGGAGGCGTCCCCCCCGCCGTCATCCGCCAGCGAGTCGGTTTGGGCTTTGGCGGCCCGGCAGGTGGTCAAGGGGTTGTTCCCGGTCTACGTGATTCTGGCTCTGCCCGTGGTGTGTTGGCGCGTGTGGCGTCGGCAGGTTTTGGCGGCGGAATGGCTCGTCCTCGGCGCTCTCGGGGGGCATGTCCTGTTGCTGCTGGGGATGCTGGTCCTCCCGGTGATCGGGGCCGACTCGGAGGATGTCGAGGTGCCGGCACGGTACTTTGCCGCCGGGTTGCCGTTTCTCCTCGGATGGGCGGCGATGGGGCTGCTGGCCGTGTATTCGCTGATCGTGAAGCACGTGCCGCTGCGCGGCATTTCGGTCCTGGCCAACTTGGCCTTGGTGGTCGTTGTCGCCGCGCTGGTGTGGGACGGGCAGAAAGGGGTGCGCTTCCTGAGCCACGGGGAGAAGGCAAAGAACGATGCAGCGGTTCGGGCAGCGGCGAACTGGATGCGTCAGCACTATGTGCCGGGGCCCGCCAATTCCGAGTTGCACTCCACCTGGGACGTTTACCAGACGGGGAGGCGTCCGGTCGTCGTCTGCGCCGACCCCGCCACGGCGTACCTGGCGGGGGGCGACTTTGTTTCACCTCGGGGGTTGCTGCCAGCTTCGAAGAGGGTCCGGGTCCCGCCCTCTCAACTACGGGAACTGTGCCGTGAGGTCGACGCGGATCTTGTCGTCTGGGATGAAGGACTGGCCGAGATCTGTCCCGATCTGCGGGGCGGGCCCGACCTGCCTGGCTCTTTCGACATGGCGTTCTGTGCCTGGGAGGAGAAGGGCCAGTGCCGCATGGCGGTATTGTCGGTCAGGCGTGCGGCGGTGAACGCCTCCCAACCGGTGCAACTGCCGGTCCCGCCGGCCTCACGCCGATGATGAAGGAGGTCGCGCGGCTCACACACGCACCCCATCTTCGGGGTGAACCCAACGGCGGCCGAACCCCGCGCAAGGTTTGCCACCAAATCTCCTGAAACCAAGATACACCGACCTGTGCAATAAAGGTTGACGTGTATCACAGGAGAAGCCATTTCCAGGCAGGTACGACCTCAATTCTTGTACCATCGTGGTCCAAGATCTCCTCGTCATTGAGGGTGATGATGCAACAACGGGACGACTGCAGATAGGTGGCGGCTTTGGCAATGGCGCGCAATTCACGCTGTCGAACCTCGGGGTCGTCCAGCGCGTAGCAGACCTGATAGAGTTCAATGTTGCCAGTGTGTTTCTGCGTGTTCAGCGCGACAAAGTCCACTTCATGTCCCTGACGTGTACGGTAGTACGATAGTTCATAACCGCGGCGACGAAGTTCGATGTAAACGAGGTTCTCAAACTGCCGCGTCGGGTGCACGCCCTCGGCCGGCACCGCGGCATTGGCCAATGCCCAGTCAACGGCATAAACTTTACGATAGTTCTGGCCCCGCACTTTTTCGGAGCAGGAGAAGAATTCAACGGTGTACAGCAGATACGCTTCCTTCAAGTAGTGCATGTATTTGTAGAGCGTTTCGGCAGAGAATTTGACGCCATCCTGCCGGAGATTGACGGAGATCTTGTTTATCGTCACGGGGCATGACAGTCGGGCCAGCAGGGCATGCAAGAATCGCGTGAATGACACAATGTTGATGTTGTCTTCCGGGTGAGCCTCGATAATGTCACGCAGTATCATGGTATCCCAGTAGCTCTCCAGCAGATCGTGATGCAGGCTGGGATCAAGATTCAACAGGCCAGGAAAGCCGCCTTGCCGGATGTATTGCTGCAACAGCTTGACCAGTCGCGCCGAACCATCGCTGGTAATCGGGTCCGCAGGCACGCCGTAGTGCCGGGCAAACTCCCGGAAGGAGAAGGGGAGCAATTCCCGGGAGAAATTCTTCCCGCGAAGCGCGGAGGCAATGTCGCCCGTGAGCAGTTTCGAGGTGGAGCCTGTGATCAGAACTCGATTTCGAGCCGTATCCAGTAGATACAGCACGTAATTCTCCCAGCCGTCAATGCGGTGTATTTCGTCAAAGATGAAGAAAACGTCTTCCCGTCCGCGTTTTTCTGGAAATAGCGAGAAATAGGCGCGGTCAATGACATCCAACTCGGCGGCAGGCAGAGCTTGGAGTCGGTGGTCGTTGAACTGAATTCGGCAAATATTCTCCCGTGACACGCCTCCCCTGTACCGTTCGCTCAAGTACTGGTAGGTCCGGAACGTCTTGCCAGCCCGTCGGCAACCGACGATGGTGAACGACATGCCATCGATCGGCGTGATTTCCAGTTCACGCTCAGTCAACGTCGGCAGCTCACTCGTCTGAAAGTCAAGAATGATCCGCTGCATGGCTTCAAGATTCATGATGACTATCTTCCGGAAGGAAAGGTTTATTGCTGTTGTTTACTTCCAAGAAGAAGATAGATGCAATTTGCCGTAGTACAAGCCAGGGAGGTAATCCGTGGTAATGCGTCAGCGCCCCCCGGGCGGCAGACGGCCCGGTCATACCAAGGTGAAACTGGCCAGGACGTTTCCAGAGCCCGCGAGGACGCGGGCGCTCCAAGAGTCGTGCGGTATCCGAACTGGAGCGCCCGCGTCCTCGCGGGCTCCGGGTTCCTTCAGTTTCATGGGAGCGGCGGGTGCTGGGCTGGGGGGGGCTCGCCTAAAGTGGTCGGAGCGGCTCGCTCCGACACCCGCGGGAGCGAGCCGCTCCCGCCACTTTGACCAGCCACCCACGACCCTGCACCCGCGACTGACGCAGCACGCGGAATCCGGGGCGCGGGGTGGGAAGTTCACAAGTTCGGTGTTATTGTAACCTTAGGTTGAATCAACCTTTTGTCAAACGTACAATGCCCAATCAACTGGCTGCATCAAAGCGTCGCAAGAGCCTGGCGGAACACCGGGCCGTTCTGGCCGCATTGGATGTGATCGCTCGCCGCGAGGGCACGACCGTCACCGCATTGTTGCGCCAGGCGGGGCGGGAACTGGTGCGGAAGCACGCCTTGGTGCCCGAGCAGGCGCAGGCAATTCGGGCCGCGGTGTGGGCGTTTGCTCCCCAAATGCCGTCCCGATTCAGAACGGCAGCACAACTGGCGCGGTTCAAACGGCGGCGGCGCGAGTTTGAGCAACTGGTTCTGGATCTGCAGGCCGTCGAACCCTCAGTCATCCAGGCCCGCAACTCCGCAATCCCGCCAGGGTGCGAGATTCGCATCTTAGGACTGCATCCCCACCATGCCACCACGGATCTCTGACGGCAAGCCACGCCCACCTGCGGACTTCGCACCAATCCTGGCGACGGGCGAGCCGGTGCTCTTGGTGGCGGGCCAGGCCGTAAACCTCTGGGCCCTCTACTACGAAGAGCGAACCCGCGACCTCGCACCGTTCGTTTCACGGGATGTGGATGTGCTCGGCGACCGGGCGACGCTGACCAGGCTCGCGAAGGCCGCCGGGGTGCGGGCGCAGTTCTTCCCTCTCCGCCCCACAACCAACGAGGTGGGGGTGGTGATCGCCACGGGCGGCGATGGCCAGCCCCTGCTCGTCGAAGTACTGCGCTGTGTCCATGGCGTAAGCAACGACGAACTTCGCGCCAAAGTCTACACGGTCGTCCTCGGTGCTGGGCCAGTCAGGGTTCAGGTCCCGGGTCCGATAGCGCTGCTGCAGGCAAAGATCGCCAACGTTGCCGATCTCCCTCAACCTGGGCGCCAGGACGTGAGGCACGTCCGGATCCTGGCGCGACTCATGCCGGCGTATCTGGCTGACCTACAGGCCACGGTCATCAACGGCGCCATGCCGGAGCGAGAACTGGTCGATCTTCTGGAAGGCCTGCTGGCGGTTATCACGAGCAGGACCGCTGGCCGCGTTCTGGGGGAGCTGCAAGTTCCCCGGCTGGCGCTGTTTGCCGAGCTCCAGGCCGGGCCGCTGGCGAGGGTGCGGAGGTTCGTTGATAACCGACTGTCGCGGGCGCTGAAGCAATAATGCAGTAGTGGGTAATCGGTTGCGAAGTGCGAAGTGACTCAGGGGAGGATCAACGGTAAATGGCAAGGCCCCCAGCACCATATCGCAAGAATGGCCTAACAAATCAATTGTAAGCCTATTGCGCGATAAAGATTAGCAGATAAGCAATTGCATGCGACTGACTTCCATAAGTACGACCCCGCTCGAAGAGTGCGCCGGCCGCGACGAAGTTCCCGCCCGCACAGCTGACGTTCAGCGCTTTGACGACCAGATACGGGCACTTGGACCAGACCACGGCGCCGATGGAGTCCACCAACTTGTCTTTGCCGACGTTGAAAGTGGCGGGCAGACCCGAGAGCCATTCCTTCGTGGCGATCTGGAGCGTTTCGAGAACATGAAGCGGACTGCCGGTCGCGGTGGTGGTGACGTTTTCGATCGCCACCTGCACCGTCCACACCTTGACGTAATCCGCGTACTGCGCCGTGCCGACGCCGTCGGGCCAGAATTCGAGCGTAATGCCGGACTCGGCGGTGACGGAGATGCCTTTGATTTGGAAGGCGCCGGTGATTTGGGACTCGGGGAGGCCGGCGAGGGCCGAGTTGGCGGCGAGGAACGGGGCGCCGCCTTTCCACAGTTCGATGTCCGGGCCGGTGCGGATGGTGAACGTGCCGGTCACGTCGGGCGGCAGGATGGCGCTCAGGTTGACGGTGGACATGTCCTGGTTCAGGGCGTCGTTGACCGGGGTGAGGCCGCCGTAGAGGTCTTCGTCCTGCCAGTTGAGGGTGTTGCTCGCGGTGTCGGTGAACTCGATGTTGACGCCGAGGATGTTGATCTTGCCGCTGCCGCCCTGGGGCGTGGTGATGGTGTACGTGCCCGGGTCGAACCCGACGAAGATCGAGCCGCCCTGGTTGCAGACGAACGCGTTCTGGTCGCCGCACTCGATGGGCGTCGGGATGTAGCAGAACACGGCGTCCTCGTCGGTGAACCCTTCGTCCGGGTCGCGGATGCCGTCGCCGTCCGAGTCGGTGAACGTTTCGCCGAGGTCGTACCTGCCGTTCAGGGCCGCGCCGTCCCAGCCGGCGCTCTTGTAGATCACGAACGCGTCGACGCCGACCGCGGCGCCGACCGCGACGTACTCCGAGTCGGGGGTGATGACGACGTCGACGAGTTGCAGGGAGCGAGACGATCGCGCGTAGATGTTGTAGCGTGCGTCTGCACGTCCGTCATAGCCGGACGAGAGATGCATCATCCCACCCCAGTTGTCCACACGGGGACTGGTGGCTGGGTCAGCGAAGCAGTAGACATTGCCGAAGGGATAGTACTTGGTGACTTCAGCTCCGGGGGAGGCACCTCCATAGTCAGTCCAAAAGAAACCGCTTACACCGCTGCGACTGTTGAATTCGATAGAGACCTCGGCTGCGCAGTTGTGGACTGCCCCCACCTGCCAGTACAGGGGCGCTACCCAACCGGCGCCGCCGTAGAAGCCACACGCAACTTGGGAAGGGAAAGGGGTTTCAACGCCATCGTAGACGGACTCATACGGTCCTCTCCAATTGGCCATCGTTTGGCTCCAGCAATCAGCCCAACTCTCCTCGCTGATGACGAACTCCGAGAACCCGTCCCAGGTCTTGACCCTATTGATCTGCCAATCCCCGCTCTGTGCAGGTGACCATTCGGTGACTCGGTTGACTTCATCGGCCACTTGCTCGGCAGCACTTTCCGTGACCCAGCCTGGAGTCTCCACCCAAATTGTGTTGGGAGTGGGAACGATGACGGCATGCCATGCGGTATCGACGATGTAGCCGCCGTAGCCCCATGTGTCAAAACCCAGATAGTAGGCAAGCCGCCCACCCAGACTGGACTTGTCCTCGACACTCCTGTTGTTGAACCACGCGATGCGAGTGCGCAGTTCCGTGAGTTCCTCCATGGTACTGAGCGCGCTGCACCAGCCGAGGGCCTGGGGTGTGCCCTCTATCGCTATCCGTTTCTCCTGCACGGTCTTCTTGGTGTTGTGCAGGTCGAAGAATTCGAGCGCTTGGAAGATGCTGCGGTCCGATTCGGCGCCGCGGTTTCCGGATCGGTCGATGGCCGTGACGCGGGCGGTGTAGCGCTCGCCGGTCGTCAGCCCGGAGACGGTTGCCTGGCCAAACGGGACGGTGCCGAGCGTCACGGTCTGCGTCGAGACCACGCCGCCTTCGCCGGCCTGGTCGGACCAGGAGCGGATGGTCAGTTCGTACTTGACCGCGTCCATGGACGCGGACGGCGGCCAGAGCACGGTCGCGCCCGTGCCGCCTGGGGTCGGGTAGGCGTGGACCGCGCCCGGCGCGGCCGGGCCGGTGGTGTCCTTGACGTAGTAGAACGCGGTCCAGGTCACGTCGCCGGTCGAGTCAGCGCCCAGGACGAACACGTAGTGGAAGCCCTCGACGAAGTCGATGTCCGCGGCGAACGCGTTGCCGTCGACCGGGATGACGACGGTTGTGCCCTGGTCGCTGTAGTACGTGACGTCCAGATGGTAGGGCGGTCTGCCGCCGGCGAAGGTGCCGCTGACCGTGGGCACGGTGTTGCCGTAGAGCACGTCATACTCCTGGACATCGCTCCGGGTCGCGTTCGGTCCCCCGGCGACGTCGATATTGAACGTGAGGCGTTCGAGGTACTCGAAGGCGTCGTCGAGCGTGACCGCGGTCGCGTCCGGGGTGGTGACGGTGACGTCGACGACTCCCGCGCCGTGCGCCGGGGCGACCGCGACCAGCTTCGAACTGCTGTAGAACTTGACCTCGTCGGCCGATGCGCCGCCAAAGCGCACGTCACTCTCGGGTGTGAAGCCGCTGCCGTAGACGTCGACCCACGTGCCGCCCTCGGTCGTGCCGTGCGCCGGGTCGATGCTGGCAATGGCCAGCGGTTCGGCGATCGAGAAGCCCCAGACTGTGCCGGCCTCGTTCCCGGCCTGGTCGAGCACGGTGAGGCTGACGGTGTGGTCGCCGGGCGCCATGGGGAGAACGGACGAAAAGGACACAACGGACGGACCGACGGTGGCCTGCGCGGTTACGTCGACGCCGTCGACGGTCAGGACTACGGATGCCAGATCGATGCCAGCCAGTGCGTCCGCGAAGTCCGCACTGATGGTCGGGGTGAGGCCCTCGATCGTACTGCCGCCGGCGGGGGCGAGGTTCGAGATGGCCGGCGGCGTCAGGTCGATGGTGAACGCGAGCGAGGCGTTCGCTACGTTGCCCGCCACATCGCGGGCGGTGACGGCCAGGGTGTGCGCGGCCTCCGCGCTCACACTCGTGCCGGAAACGAACGCCTGGCCGTCGAGCAGGATGGTGGTTGCGGCGAGGTGCGCGTCGGTCACGG
>MHBL01000084.1 GCA_001803235.1 Lentisphaerae bacterium RIFOXYA12_64_32 | reverse complement strand
CATCGTCGCCCCCGCGGGCGCCTGCCTTCGCGGAGCCGCTACGGCAGGCATGCAAGACCCGCGGCGGCGCGAACCGGCGCGAGTAACATCAACCTATGACCGGCCGGTCCGCCGGCCGGGGGGCGCTGACGCATTACGCGTCTTCCCGCCGGCAGCGCCCCGGAATCCGGACGCGGTTTCTGCCGTACACCGCGCCAGGAAAAAACGTGGCCCCCCACGTTTTCCCCTGGCGCTGGCGTTACGCGAGGCCGTGGTTCGCTGGCGGAACGCACCCGTTCCCGATCCCGGACACGGACCGGCCACGCCGTGCCACGTGCTTTGACCCTTGACTCCAGGGCATTGGGCCGCTCGACCGGCCCCTTTTCCGGCATGGCGGGTGGGTTGCGAGAGGGGCTTCCCCTCGACGCACGACTCTCGTCCCCGAGAAACGCGGAGTCAAAACGACGGTCAGCAACACGGAGTGGCGTCACCGCAGTGTGAACTCGCCGCGGGTCGTGGCAGGAATCTGCGGGGCGGTCACGAGGATCTCGTACCTGCCGCGGACCGCATTGAGCGGCACCGGCACGCAAACCGATTCAATGCCGGTTTCGGGCGCGAACGTGCCGCCGTAGCGTGTGACCACGTTGCCGTCCGGATCGCGCACCTCGACCTCGAGCAGGACACCGCCACGCACCGGTCTGCCCACCCACCCACTCGAGACCTGGATCTGGTAGCGCAACTCCTCGCCTGTTTTCACCTTTGACGTGGCGACCTCGAGTTTGACGCGCTTCGGCCTAACGCGGTAACCGGCAATCATTTGCGCCCCGCGGCCGGGGACGTTCAGCTTCAATGCCGCGCCCGACTCGCCTTCCGCAGGCACGGGCTGCATGCTCGCCAAGTCCACAAACCAGGCGTATGGCGACGGCGGCACGGTGACCGTCACGTCCTGCGCCGTGGGCTGGTGGTTGACCACGGTCAGGAGGATGGCGTCCTGATTGCCGCGCGTGCCGACCTCGACGACATCCACGGACTCCGGTGTCTCCTGGTAATCGAGCCGTATGGCGGCGGCCAGTTCCGGCGGCAGCGCCTGGCGCAGCGCTTGGCGGTACGCGGTGACCGCAACAGGGTCGAGGGGTTTGGCCTCGACCCGGGCGGCGAGGTCCCGCTCCATGTCGACGCCCACGAAACAGATGCGGCCCTTGCCGACGCTGCGCTCCCCGGTCGGGATCAGCGCCTTGGCATCAGCGGGCGGGGTAGGCTCGACCGGGAAGCCCCACGCGATCGCCTCGCCGCGGTGCGTGGTGGTCGGCAGCCGGTCGCAGACCAGAACGCCGCCCGCGTCAATCCACGCCTTGAGCAGCGGCACCAGGTCCGCGTGCAGGTACTCGGCCTTGAGCAGGAGCAACGCCTTGTACGGGATTTGGCGCTGTTCGACGGCGACCTCTTCGTGCAGGACATCCGCATCGCCGAACTCCGCCTTGAGCGCCTGCAACAGGTACATGGGCGACTTGTACTCGTTGGCGATGGCCTGCTGTGCATCCGGAAGCAGGACCGCGAGCGGCGGGTGCACGGCCGGCATGCGGTTCAGGATCGGGCCGATACGGCGAATGGCACGCAACGCCTTTCCTGCCTCTTCCCAGCGCTCGGGTCGCGCCTGGGTACCGGTGTCCGCGACTGTGTTGATGAAGCTGTTGAGGTAGTTCGCGCCGTGCGCAATGGCGGTGTAGGCGCACTCGGCCGACGCCTCCTTCGGATTCTGCTGGAACGGCCAGTTGCGGTCGTCGAGCTCGACGTAGGAACCCCAGGGAATGCCGAGCGCCCGGGCAATGTCGCGCAGGGCGGTCATGCAGAAGCTGGCCTCGACCATGCGCACGCGCTGTGACTTGGGATAGAAGTACGGATACACGTCGAAATCGACCCAGCGCACGTACCGACTCCAGTTCAGTGTGTCTTCCTGTTGGGTGCGCGGCTTCTGGGACGCCAGCATGTTGGTGTACGTCAGCAGCAGATCGAACTGGCCTTTCTGCTCCTTGCGGATGGCCGCGCTCTGGGCATACCCTTGGCTGACGTAGGCGCCGATGAAGTCGGCAAAAGCCCAGCGCAGGAAGATGTCCGGATCGTCCGCGGCGGGCTCACGGAGTTCGACGCCGTAGCGGCGTTTGAACTCGGCTTTGCAGAACTCGCACCCGTCCATATTGCCCGGTCCGGCGTGCGGTTCATCCGTGACCTTGACGGTCATCAGGCGCGGGGTGCGGTTCGCCACCTCGACGAGCGGGACCAGGCGCTGCCGCAGTTTGTCCACGTAGGCCGGGTCGAACACGCACGGCTGCGTCTTTTCGTTGCGGCCGACGTTTTGGAAGCTGGCGTACTCGTACGTGGTGACCATGCCGCGCTGCTGCGCGTAACTCTCGGCCCAGGCGTTGAGTCGTGCGGAGTTCGCACTCCGGCCGGTGCGGAAGTTGCTGATGCCGGTGATCGCCGCGGTGTTGAACCCGTGCTCGAGAAGGTCCTCGATGCGTCCCCCGACGCCGGCCTCGTCCAGGTAGTGCCCGCCACTGCTGATGCCGACGGTCGACATGATAGGGAACACATTGGCGAGATCGAGCGGGTCGACCACGTAGCAGCGCGTCGAGGTTGAAACGGATGTGCCGTCGCCACCGGTCGCTTTGACGTTGAGCACATACTCGCCGCTGGCCAGGTTCGGCAGTGTGCCGGCGAAGCGGGCGGTGCCGTCAGCTGCTTCGGCACGCGGCACCGGCCAGCGGTACTCCGAGCGCAGGTCTGCGAACTCCGCAACCACGTCCAGCGCCGGAATCGGTGCAGTTGCCGCAGCCGCTTCTGCGGCCCGCCGAGTCCATTGGGTTGTGAACTCGACCCGGCTGCCCGGAGCGAACGTGTACTTGCTGCAGGTCCACACGATGTCGAGCCGGACGGGGTTCTGGGCCTCAACGACGAAGTCACGCCAATCGTACACCGCGCCCGCGAGGCGCTCGACGCGGAGTCGATGCGGTTCCTCACTGAGTGTGGGTGCCGGCAGGTGCGCCGTGAGAACGAACTCGCCCCCTGGCGCTGGTTGTGGCGGGTCTGTGGGCTTGCCGTCGACGAGCAGGCGCAGGTCAGTCGGGGCCGCACCGTCAGCGGCGGCCTGGAGTCGGAGTTCGCCGCCACCGAGCATCTGCAGCGGTGGCAGTGTGAGCGTCCGGAGCAAGAGGTCGCCGGTACGACCGAGCGCGTACCGCACCAGTTGCCGCATCAGGTCATCGGAGAGTGGGGACGTGAAGAAATCGCCGGTGTCCGACGCGTCCACCTTGGCCCAGGCATTGACGACCGTGACCCGGCCTTTCTCGAATGGCATGGTGACGACCAGCGGCTGGCCCTTGGTCGTCCACGGCACCTCGGCGCCGGGTTTGGGGGTCAGGGCCTGAACGGCCGCGACCTTGCCCATGCCGGCGGGGTCGAAGCCAAGGTTGAGGAAGTGATCGGGCCCGCGTTCCGGCGGCGCGCCAACCGCGACATCCTTGGCGTTGGGCGTGAAGGTCACGGGCAGGACGGCGAGCAGCGCGGTGCGCGGGTCGCGGGCATGGGTGAGCGAGGTTGGGCCGGCGAACACGAGCAGGTGCGCGCCGGAGGCCACCGCATCGGCGGTCCAGCGCGCCTGGTCCGTGGTCAGCACAAACGGGTCCACGTCCAGCATGACGATGGCGTCGTAGGCGAGCACCGCCGCGGCCGAGGTCGCAAACCCGAACAGTTCGAAGTGCAGGCCGCGGAAGAAGAGCGTGTCCGTCTCCGCCGGCGGCACCGCGGTCCGGATGGCGTCTTCGATGCCGTAGTAGCCGGCGGCGCGGTGTTTGAGGAACAACACGCGCGTGCGGCCGTCGTCCGGCCGCGCCTGGACCTGTGGCGTGTACGAGCTCTCCGACGCGTCGCGCAGAACCAGCGTGATGTCGTCCAGCAGCAGTGCGAACTCCGCATGTGTGTCGTCGACGTCGTCCAGGCGGAAGGTGATTTCGCGATAGGTGGCCTGGGTGTCTTTGAGCGTGTTCCAGATGTTGCGCAGGGCGCTGCCCTGGAGTGGGTCGACGGACACCTCGACCCACTCGTTGACCGGCAACGCGTGGCCCAACTGCTCCTGCACATTGCAGTCGCGGAACGACGTGTCGTCGCTCCGCAGGCGCACGATCAGCCCGCCGGCCGGATCGAGACCAGGGCCCGTGAGCTTGACGCGGAACCGGACCCCGGCGACATCGATGGCGCGCGGTTTCGGTTCCAGCGGCCGGGTGATGAACACAACCTCGGACTTGGCCGGATCGTTGAAACAGACTTCGCACCTGAGGACTTTGCCGCGCTCAGGGTCGTCCACGACAGCCAGCGCCTGGCGGTCGCCGCCGCCTTTGAAGTAGTCCGGCGACAGGCTGCTTTTCCAGGCCGCGACATCGCCGGCGCTGAAGTCGTCCACCAGTTGTCGGCCAGGGTCAGGCGCGGCGCCGACCGCGCCGGTCAAGGTACAGGCAAGGGCGATGACGGCCCCGAATCGCATCAACGGCATAGTGAAGTCCTCCGCAGGTTGTCAGCACGATAGCGCGTGGCAGCGCGTCGATCAAGGCGCAGCAGGGAGTTCCCAGGGCTGTTTCAAGATCTGGCGCCGCGTCTCGGAAGGCCACACCTCCGCGCACGCCTGGTAGGGGCGGCCTGTCCGCAGGCCGCCCCCCCGGCGTGGGGACACGCCGGGGGGACTCGCTGCACGCGACGGTCACGAATCTTGAAACAGCCCTGGGGAGTTCCCGGGAGGAAGACAGTGGCGCGGGACCTCCGGGGCCGCAGTGTGGCGCGTCGGTTCGTCCCGAACCGAGGTCCTCGGCCGGGGACCGGCCGGGGCACCCTGCTTCGGCGCGGGACGCACCGAGCCACAGCGGCCGCACGGCCGGCGATGCCGGATTCGCCGGACAGGTCGATTCCCCGCCTTTCTGCAGCCGTCACCCTTTGGCCGCGAGGCAGCGGACGACCTGAACGTGATTTTCGGAGGCGAGGAGTTTGTCGACGTGTTTCGGGTCGTGGGCGAAGTTCGCCAAGTGCTGCAGCAGCGGCAGGTGCGCGGTCGGGGCCAGGGCCGGGACACCGATCAGGAAGAACAGCCGGCAGGTCTTGGAGACGTCAGGGTTGAAGGCCAAGCCGGGCTTGTCGGCGATGCCGACGACCAGCACCAGGCGCCGCACCGCGGCGGAGCGCGCATGCGGCATCGCGACCCGGTCCGCGACCTGGGTCGTGATTTCGTCCTCGCGTGCCTCGACATCGTTGAGGAATTCGTCGAGGTGAGTGATCAGCGATGCCGCGGCCAAAGGCTCGGCCATGGTGCGGAGGATCGCGCGCCGGTTCGCACCCGCCAGCTCGAAGATGATGTGCTCGCGGGGTAGAAGTGCTCTGATGTCGATCATGCCGTGAGGTGCCCGACAACGCCACTGTCAGCCTTGGAGGAGATGAGGAGGTAGCGTCCGCAGTTGGGGCAGAGCCACTCCATTTCGCCGCGGCGCATGCGCCGCAAGTCCCCGAGCGGCACATTCAGGGAGCAGCCCCGGCACAGGCCGTTGGTTTCCCGCACCGCACCCAGGCCGCTGCGGCGCAGGGCGTCGTAGCGCTTCAGCGACTGTCCCGGAATGCCGCGACGCAGTTTGACAACTCTCCCCTCAAGCCGTCCGAATGCGACCGGATGCTTGCCCCTGTGCACAATGCGGGACTCTTCAAGGACGATCTCGAGTTCCTGCAACTCGATCAGGTTGGTGACGAGTTTCTCCATGGGGAGACCTCGGTGTGCGTGTGCGTGTGTCGTCCCTACTGGTTCTTGGACAAAGCAGAATGTCCGCCCGCGTGAACCGCGCGGATCGGAACCCTGAAACGACACCGCACACTGTAATTAACATACTCTCTGATATCGGGATACGCAAGTGCCGGCAGCGGATTTAGCACGGAGCTCGGGGCGTGGAGTTGGGCGCGTCTCGCCAGCATGTCCGCCATAGGCTGAGCGACGCGAGGCCGGAGATGTCGCGGTGCCAGTTCAGAATGGTTTCGCCTGACCGACAAGTACGGCGGCGGCCCTCCGCCCGCCATCCGAGCCTTGAGTTGCGTGCATGCAGAGAAGCGGGCGGGGGCCCGCCCGCGGTACGGTCGGACGGTGACGGGGCCTGGTCCGACTATTGCACAGGTCGGGTTGATGGCATTGCCTCTGCCCCCAATCGCTTCTCGCAATCCTCGTCGCCATCGCTTCTCGAAAACCAGGATTGTTGCAGAAATGGCAATCGATCGACGATTGCGAGGGCGATTGCGACAACGACTATCTGTTCGTCATTCTTCCTAGATGCCGAACTTGACACTACCGGGGGCCGGCCCGAGTGCCAGCGGACTCACTGCCGAAGGCGGCGATCGATCTTGGATTCGCCCTTGGGGGCAATGACGCAGCGCCAGAGCTGCCAGCCTGTGGGCCACTGGCGTTCGAGCAGCAGCCAGGGTCGGCCGTTGGCGTGGATGTCACTGAAAACGCCACCGCGTCGGGGGCAGTGCCAGCCGTCGGGTGGCGGCACCAGCAGGTGGAGTTGTTCGTCGTTGGCCTGGGCCAGGAATTCCTGCTCTCGGAAATCGAGTCGGGCCACGAAACGCCGCTCGTGCAAGTCATGGTAGAGGGCCGGGACTTCGGTGCCGTATACCATGATACGGGAATCGGGCCAGAATGTGTCGATGAAAGCGCAGAGGCTCTCGGCGCTGGGCGCAGGCAGGCGTGCGGCCTGGTCTGCGGCAAAGGGGTCGGCGGGGCGCCGCATTGCCGCGACCGTACAGAAGGCGAGCAGGTATGCGGTCGCGAGAACCAGCCACCGGTTGCGACGCCAGTCGAGGACCAGGCAGGGGAGGGTGAGGCCGAGCAGGCCCAGCCCGAGGGGCAGCAGTGAGGTCCCGGGCGCCGGGGCCTGTGCGGCGCCCATCAGGGCCCTGGCGAGGCTGGCGGCCGCCAGGCCCGCGAGCAGGCAGAAGCTCGGTCGCCGCAGCGATCCGTGGAGGCAGAGCAGCCAGGCGAGGGCGCCACCCAGAACCAGTACCGACGTCTGCTTCAGGGTTCCGGTCAGGCCGATGCGGAGTTCGCCGGCCGTGGCGCCGCGCCAGGCGGCGGCGGGGCAGCGGAATGCGAACCCCACATCGCCCATGATCAGCCAGTTCCAAAGCAACCAGAGAGCGACGCAGTAGCATAGCGGTGTCCACAGCAACCAGCCCAGGCCGTCGACGCACGGTGTCGGGGAGTTGGCACAGCGGCGTTCCTGGATCCCCAGGGTTGCCATCAGGGTCGCGGCGAAGGCGATGCCGACCAGGCCGCAGAACACCAGCAATCCGGCGCAGAGCGCGCAGACGATGGCATCGCGCAACTGCCGGTCACGGTTCCAGCGCAGCAGGTGCTTGACGGCATAGCAGAGCGGCACGACCGCGATCCAATTCGGGTCCAGCGCCATGAATGCGGCCCGCAGATCCGGGGCGAGGAAGGCGAAGCCGAGGCAGGCGGCGGCCAGCCAGGCGCGTCGTGGCCGTTCCGGAATGGTCAGGAAACAGGCCAGCGCCCACACTTGGCAGCAGGCCACGAGAAGCCGCTCGCCGCTGATCCCGACCCATCCGCCGGCCACTTTGGCGGCGACCAGGCTCAGCGTTGGCAACGGCGGGAACTCGAACGATCCGATCAGCGCTTGTCGGCCCCAGTTCAGGCCGCCGAGGAGCGCGTCGGCAATGCGTCCATGGGTGAGCGCGGCTGCCGTCGGGGTGAACGGCAGGAGCAGTCGAATGGCGACCAGCACGGCCACGAAGCAGGTCCACGCGACGACGGCGGAAAGGTTGGCCCCGTCGTCGTGCCGCGGATCGGTGTCCGCGGGCGCCAGATCTGTGATGTGACTTGGGTCTGTCATGTCGAAAAGATCGGTCCGATCCCGGTCATTTCTTCACCCCGACGCCGTGGCCTGCGGGTCGGCAAAGTGCGCGGTCTTGTCCCAGTGATGCGGGTTCAGCAACAGTTGTACCAGGCCGCGCCAGGCGCCCAAGCTCATGAGTACCCAGTAGATGGGCATGAGCAGTCCGTGCTTGGCGAGGTCGCCGAAACCGCGTCGTACGCAGGCGATGGCGGCGGTGTACGCGAAAATGAAATTGCCGACGAACAGGCACAGTGCGCCCATGGCGAAGATGGGACCCGGGAAGAACTCGCTCAGGCCCTGGGGGCGGGCCACCAGCCACAGGACAGCCAGGAACCAGTACAGTGGGCTGATGAGCTGACACAGGGGCGTGCCGCCGACCAGGAGGTGAAAGTGCAGGGCGTGCGTGAAGCCCATGCGTCGCAGCAACCGCAGTGGCGCACGGTTGTGGATCAGGTAGGTCTGGATGTAGCCTTTGACCCAGCGCGAGCGTTGGCGGATCCAGTAGCGCAGGTCGGGGCAGGCCTGTTCCCAGGTGGTTGAGTCCAGGATCCGGGTCTGCCAGCCTTCGGCGAACAGGCGTATGCCCAGGTCGCAGTCCTCGGTGACGTTGAACTCGTCCCAGCCGCCCAGGTCTTTGAGCACGGCGACACGGAAGTGGTTGGACGTGCCGCCCAGCGGGATCGGGGCCTGGAGCCGGTCCAGGCCGGGCAGGCAGAGGTCGAACCAAGTCGCATACTCCGCCGTGAAGCAGCGGGTGAGGAAGTTCCGGCGCGAGTTGTAGAAGTTCAGCTTGGCCTGGATGCAGGCCACATGCCGCGAGACCGACGCGAAAGCCCAGGCCGCTTTCTTCAACTGATCGGGCTCGGGTTGGTCTTCCGCGTCATAGATGACCAGCAACTGGGCGTTGCAGTTCTGCAGGCCGACGTTGCAGGCCTTGGGCTTGGTGCGCGGTTGCGACACGGGAATGGGCCAGATCACGAACGGCGGTCGGAGGTCGAGTGCGCGTGCGGCGGCCATGGTTTCGTCGTCGTCCGCCTCGACGAGCAGGCGGATTTCGAGCCGGTCTTTCGGGTAGTCGAGCCGGCTCAGGCCGGCGACCAGGCGCGGCAGCACGTCGGCCTCGTGGTAGAGCGGTACGAGCACCACATAGGTTGGCCACTGTTCCGCTGCGGCGGGGGGGTGCGCCAACTGCTCGGGCGTGAAACGCAGGTCGCGCGCCTGGCGCATGGACAGATCGATGAGCCAGTACCGGTAGACCGTGGTGACCAGGTAGAAGACGGAAAGCACGATATTGATGACGAGCAGTTCAATGCGCCAGCTCACGAATGCGGCGGCGGCCAGCAACACGACCGCGCCGATCAGCGCGTAGCGCTGCCACGGCATCAAGGTGCGCTGGGCCTGGGGGAAGCCACGCGGCGAATACGGGTCTGGGGGAGCGCCCGGCAGACGCGGCTTCCCGAGTTCCTCGAATGGTGTTGGTGTGGTTTCGGGCATCGGACAACATGGCGCATGCGGGGGCCGGGCGCAACTCATGGCCCGCGGAAGAATAACCGACCTGTGCAAGCAGCGGTCCAAGCCCCGTCACCTTGCGACCGTACCGCGGGCGGCCCTCCGCCCGCTTCACGGCACGCACGTGGCGCAAGGCTCGGATGGCGGGCGGAGGGCCGCCCGCGGTACGGTCGGAAAGCCGGGCCGTTTTGGGCTGGCACCGTGCGCTGCCCGGCTTCGCTCCGCCGCTTGCGCGGACCCTCAGGGCGGTGACGTGTTCTCAGTGGCGGCGGCGAGGGCTGCTTCGACCTGCCGGCAGAGCCACTCGCGGCCTGCATTGTCGGGCGTGGCCAGGGAACAGCCGCCGCCGGCCTGAAGGAATCGGGCTTCGAAGCCTGGCGCGTCACCGTTCTCCTGCACCGTCCGCGAGTACGTGTCCACGACGGGAATTCCGAGTCGGAACGCGAGCTCTTTGGTGAGCAGTGCGGCCAGGCGTATGTCATGGCGGTCTATCCCCGGCAGCGGCGGCAGAGTGACGAGCACCGGCACGGCGCCGGCGGCGTGCGCCGCCTGGGCGAGGAAAAGCAGGTGCAGGGCCATCTCCTCCGGCTTCATGGCGGCACGGAGTTCGCAGGCGCCCACAGCACACACCAGCACGGTCGGGTGCACGGCCAGCGCACGGGGCAGCACGGCGAACTTGCGGAGTTCGCCCACGGCGCCGTCCGTGCCGTCAAAGACGGAGAAACGGGTGACGGCGTTCGTTCCGGGTTTGGAGAGGCATTGCTCGGGCAACAGGTCGGCGTCGGGCCCGGTCGAGATGGCCCAGAAGTCGTCCAGGATGGCGACGGTGCGCGTCTCGGCGGTGTTTGCCGGAGGTTGGCCGGTGCGGGTGGATGGCGGGGCCGGAAGCAGCGGTGCGAGCGGGTTGGAGAGCAACACGGCGTGGTCCCCGTCCGTTCGCAGGGAGCGTTGCAGGGCCTGCAGTCCGCCGAGATCATCTCCGGGCCTGATGAGGCGCACGCAGACCGGGGGCAGCAGCGGGGTATCCTGGACTGCCAAGTCCAGTTCCACTCGTGCCACCTTCTCGTTCAGCGTCAGGTTCAGCGGTAGCCGTCCGGTGTCTTTCGGCAGGGGAACGGTCTGGCGGTCGAGGACGTTGCCGGCCGCGTCCTTCTGCGTCTGGCGCAAGAGGACGAGCGGGACCAACTGCGCGGCGTTCTCGCCCGGCAAGGCGGCTTCGATGTCGGCGCACAGCGGCCGGTCGGCCGGCAGCACGGTGGGAAGGTGGCGGACACTGAGTTCGGCCCGGATCAGGGCCGGGGGCAGCCAGATACGCCGCGGCGGCAGATTGAACTCAGTGGCGGCGCCGGCGGCCGTGCGAGTCAGCGACAGGGCGGGGAGACCGTTGCCGGCGACCGCCTCGACAACGTCGTTGGGGATGCCATCCCGAATTCGGTCGCCGATTCGCAGCGTGTATTTCATGGCCGCTGCGGAGGCTGGGTCGACACCCAGGGCATCGACCGTAAAGACAAGGAAGTCCTGGGCCGGTTCGACGGTGCGCAAGCGTGCGAGTTGGCGGAAGCGCAGCCCGATGCCGGGGCCGCCGTCCTTGCGTTCCATAAGAACAGCTTCAAGATAGTCCGCGTCGTACAGGCGTTCCGGCGGCAGGGGCTTGGGTTCGGCATTCGGCTCGGAGTAGAGGAGTTGCGGGATAGGTTCGTCCTGGCCTTGGAAGGCGAACAGGTCAAGGCGGTGGAACCCGGTCGCCAGGCGCGTGGCCGGGCTCATGCGGGCGCCGCTGGCCAGGCGACGACCGTTCTTCCAGTCGGCCGCGGGGGTTCCGTCCAGGAAGAAGAACCACGCGACGGTGTCCTGGTCGGCGCCGAAACGCAGTTCGGTATCCGCGTTCACCAGCAGGTCTGCGTTCCAGTGCAGGATGGCGGTGGTGCGGCCGGGCGGCGAACTCCAGGCAGCCATGGGCAGGGCGCCGCTGAAGCTCTGCATGTCGCGGCTGGCGAACAGCAGGTCGCGCAACGACCCGATCATGCGCAGGACTTCCTCGGACGTGAAGGGGCGCGTCGTCAGCTTGCGCAGGGCCCGGCGCAGGCACACCGGCTTGCGCTCCGCGGCTGGGACGGGAAGCGGGACTTCGGCGCCGGGCAGCAGGTACACCTCGAGCGGCAGCTGGGATTTCTTCTCGGTGTCGAAAGGGCCCCGGCCTTGCCAGGGGACGAGGCACTCGACGGCCACGAGCTGATCCCGCAGGAAGACGGGGGAACACGGAACCTGATCGCCTTGTGACAGGAACGCGGCGGCGGCGCGGCACTCGGGTGGGCACCCGGCGGGCAGGTCGATGCGCAGCAGATGGTTTCGGCGGCTGGCCGGTGCGATTCGGAGCCGGATGTTCGCGACCGGGAGGCGCCATTCGGCCGGCGGCGGCACCGTGGTTTCCACGGCGGCCGGCAGTGCCTGAGTCAGGCAGAAAAGCAGCGCCAGGCAGAGTACAGCGTGCAGAGTGTTCAGTGTTCGGTGTTCAGTGTTCAGGCGCAGGCACTGAGTGGGGCGTTGTCGCCGAGCCGGTCGAAAAGAACCCGTCGTGGATGCCGGGACCCACCTGTTTGTAGTGGGCTCGCAGTGCGCGCAACGAAGTGGAGTGCCAAGAGCCCATCCGGCGTGTCGCGGCGAAGTTTCTGAACGAAGTCGGGCGTATTGCGACGGCGGGGTGCGGGGATGGTGTCTTGCCCGGCGGTCCGCCGCCGGGACTGCGACACCACTACGAGCGGGAGTGCCCGCCTCCTGCCCCTCGCCTGTCGCCTTCCGTGGCTTCGGCGGGCAAGCTGCCGGCGCTCCAGGTGCTGGGTCCAGTCTGGTGTCGAGATAACAGAGTCGCAAATGTTTCGGGATTAACAAGTTATACACGATATTGGAGGGCGAATTCGTGGCCTGCGGGTCTGGTGGAGCGCGCTACTCGTCCTTCTCCACGTGGTATGAGATCTGGAACGTGCTGGTGATGCGGGTGATTTCGTCAATCGTCGTCAGGCCGAGCGCAACCTTCTCCCAGCCGTCCTCGCGCAGGGTGTACATGCCGCGTTTGATCGCCGCCTTGCGCAGTTCGCTGGTCTGCGTGTGCGCCGAGACCATGTCCTGTATCTCCTCGTCCAAGAGGAAGAACTCGTAGATGGCGACCCGGCCCCGGTAGCCGGTGTGGTCGCACTCCATGCAGCCCTTGCCCTTCCAGGCTTTCACGTCCTCGACGGGAATATCCATGTGCTGGGCGATTTCGGAGTGGAGGCGCCGGGAGATGTCCGTCTGCTCGTACTTGCAGTGCGGGCAGATGCGCCGGACCAGGCGTTGCGCCAGGCTGGCGACCAGTGCGGAGGCGACCAGGTACGGCTCGATACCCATGTCGACGAGCCGGTTGACCGCGCCGACCGAGTCGTTGGTGTGCAGGGTACTGAGGACCAGGTGGCCGGTGAGCGCGGCGCGGATGGCGATTTCGGCGGTCTCGCCGTCGCGGATTTCACCCACCAGGATGATGTCCGGGTCGTGACGCAGGATGGAGCGCAGTCCGCTGGCAAAGGTCAGGCCGATGTCTGACTTCATCTGGATCTGCGAGGTACCCTCCAACTCGTACTCGACCGGGTCCTCGACCGTGATGATCTTGCGGTCGGGGTTGGTGTTGCGGACCTGGGCCAGCGCGGCGTACAGCGTGGTGGTCTTGCCGCTGCCCGTGGGGCCGGTCACCAGAACGATGCCGTGCGGCAGGTGAACGAGCTGGCGCAGGATCGCCTCGTGCCCCTTGCCCAGGCCGAGTTGCGACATCTCCAGAAAGATGGCCTCGCGGTTCAGAATGCGCAGGCACATGGTCTCGCCGAACCGGGTGGGCAAAATCGATACGCGCAGGTCGAACTCTTCCTCCCCGACATTGACGCGGATGCGGCCGTCGTGCGGCAGGCGCCGCTCCGCAATGTTTAGCCCGGCCATGATCTTCATGCGCGAGATGATGGCGTCGTGCAGGTCGAGCATGCCGGGCGGGGTGGGAATGGTGCGCAGCATGCCGTCGATACGGTACCGGACACGGCACTGTTCCTTGAACGGCTCGATGTGGATGTCCGTCGTGCCCTGGTGCACCGCCTCGATCAAGATCTGGTTGACGAGACGGATGATCGAGGCCTCTTCATCCTCGCCGCCGGCACCCTGCAGGTCCTGCCCGTCGGTGTCGTCATACATCAGTGTTGCGGCCCGCTGCGTCGTGCGTTCCTGCCGGAGCTGCAGCACCATTTCCGCGCCCAGGCCATAGAGCTTCTTGAGCGTGGAGTTGACCTCGGTCGGGGTGGCCAGGACCGGCTCCATGCGCATGCCGAGGAGCAGGCGCAAGTTCTCACGGTCGCGGACGCTGGGCGGGCTGCAGAACGCGGCAGTCAGGGTGCCGCGCTCCAGGGAAAGCGGCACCAGCCGGTAGTGGAGCGCTACCTTGGCCGGCACCTTCTGCTTGAGTTCGTCGGGGATGTCGCGCGGGCCCAGAATCATGAACGGCAGGCCGGTGCACTCGCTGAGGGCTCGAAACACCGCTTCCTGCGAGGTGAAACCCAGGTCCAGGACCGCCTGGTGCGGCGGCACGCCGGCACGCCGAATGCGGCGCCGGCATTGATCGGCCTGATCCTCGTTGAGGTGGCCCTGGCCGACCAGAATGGCGAGCAAGTCCTGCCCTGCGGCTTCGACCGGACCAGCGGAGTTTTCTTGGGAAGTCATAGCGGAGGTTTCAGGTTTCGGGTTTCAGGAAGGAAGATTCTCGACCTGTGCGGGTAAGCCGGGCCACGGCACCGTTCGTAGTGGTGTCGCAGTCCCGGCGGTTGTCCGCCGGGCAAGACACCATCCCCACGCCACGCCGCCGCAACACGCCAGATGGGCTCTTGGCGCTCCACTTCGTTCCGCGCACTGCGAGCCCACTACGAACAGGCGCATCCTGTCGCTCATGGCGGGGCCTCTCTCACTCCAGGACCAGTCTCTTCTGTTCGCCGAACGCGATCTTCTGTTTCTTGCCACTCGCGTCCATGACCTCGACACCGGTTTCGTTGAAGTCGACGACTTTCAGGCCGCCGATCTCGCCGCCTTTGCGGACAAACTCCATTTTCTCCTGCTTCGCGACCGGGTCCTGCGTCTGCACCAGGGCGACCTTCTCGCCCGAGGTCGTGGTCATGGTGCCGCGGTACTCCACCAGCCGCACGACCTGCGGCTTGGGCGGCGGGGGTTTGGGTTTTTCGACCGGTGGTTTGGGGTCTGTCTTCGGCACCGTCGCGAAGGGGCGCGGTTTCGGCTCTTCTTTCGGCGGCGCCGTCGTGGTCTCGTCCTTTCTCTGCCATGGCTTGAACCGTTTCTTGGGCGCCATGCCTTCGACCGTCAGCGAGAAGGGGTTCTTTTCGCCAGCCAGGTCGGGCGGCGGCGGCTCGTTCAGGAACGCCAATGCGGCCTGGCCGAGCAGTGAATGGCCCGGCGGCGCTTCCTTCTTTGATACCACATCGCCGACACGTTGCCCGAACCCGGCCAGCCACAGCACCAGCACGGTCAGCAGCAGTGCGAACGTGGCCCAGAACAGGAGCTTCTCCCATTCCGCGGTGATCTGCTTCATGTACCGTTTCATGGCCGTTACCCAATCTTCACAGAGAGCTCCGAGGCTTCTGCTTCACGTATCCACGCGCGTTTTCTCCGCCGCCGCCACACGGCTCAGGCGCCGGGCGGCAGAAGCTTCATCTCTGTTTGTCTCTGGATCGGCGGCGCATCCGAATGGAGTCGGAAGAAGGCGCTGCATTCGATGTTAACGATCACCCGGCCCACTCGCAGGACCCCATCGTCGTCCGGCCGTTTCAAGGATGGATTCTCCGTGGTCAGCTCCAAGTACGAGACGGGATAGAACTTTCCGGCGGCGTGCAGGGCGCGCAGGAATTCGCAGAAGTCGTTCATCTCGCCAATCAGCGTCATACGGATCGGCATTTCCAGCAAGTAGGGTTCTTTATCTTTCAGGTCCAGGTAGTACGCCTTGACGGGGAGTACGGTGAGTTTCGAGGCCTGGCGCTTCCCCGTGTCGGTCGAGATGGTGACCTTGGCGTCCTTCATGGGCCGCAGGCGGTTCGCTCCCGCCAGCTTGAGCACTTCGTCCAGGGTCCAGATCTGGAGCAGGAGCTGGTAGGTGGACGTCGAGGACGTGTTTTCGCCGAGGCCGAGCAATTCTTCGGCCAGGATGATGTCGTCGGCGCGCAACTTGCGTTCGAGCTGGTTGAACTCCTCCTGGTAGTCGAGGCGCGAGACTTCGCGCACGAAATCCTCCGAGGTGCCGAAGAACTCCTTGATGCGACCGTCGAACATGGAGGTGGAGGAGCGCAGGACGGCGTCGGCGCGGTTGCGGACGCCGATGGCGGTCCTGGGGTCGGTCTCCTGCTTGCCTTTGGGGCCTTCGAGTCGGCGCTGGGTTTCATCGAGCAGCCGGGTGAGTCGCTCCGAATCCAGGGGCCAACCGGTCTTCTCAAGGTCGCTTTGCAGCGTCGTCATGGCTTCCCGTGCGTTGGCGACCTCTTGCGCCCTGGGCCGGAGGATGAACAGGTACACGGCCAGCGCCGCGGCCAGGAACAGGATCACGCACGCGGCCAGGTTCTTGTGTTGTTGAGGCCAGGCTGCCACGGTCTGCTACTCGGCTTTCTGGGGCGGGTTGACGTCCACCTGGGCAAACGGCATTCGGAACGTAAACGCCTTGTACTTCTTTTCTGGCTGCGTCTTGAACAGGGCCAGCCACGGCTCGAAGATGTCCTCGCGCCCGGCGCGTTCGGTTTCCGGCAACAGGTCGACGCCCCCGAACAGGTCCGAGGCGTTGAGTTTCTTGACGATTTCGCGCACGGGTTCGTAGGGCTTCTCGGTGAGGTACGGCGTATACCCGGCCGCAATCAGCGAGTATGACTGGGGGATGTCATCCACAAGCGTGGCGTTGCCGAACGTGGGTGGAGGCACGGTGTCGCCGAGACTCGCGGGGCGACCACCGAGCCCACCCATGGACGGCTTGCTGGCGGACGGTTGGACGGGGGCCGGCTTGCCGTCGCCGGTCTCGTAGCTCGTCTCATCCGCAAGGTAGATGAACCAATCCCCTGCGCCGCGGGCATCCCTCAATGCCTGGATGGTTTCGAGGAACCGGTGTGCCCGGTTCCCTTTTTCCACAAAGGGGATCAGCATGCGTTCGCAGTGCCGGATTCCGGCCGTGGCATCCGTCAGGCCCGGTATGATGCCTTGGCAGCGCTGCAGTTCCTCCATCTGTTTCTCAATCCAAGCATGTTCGGTGCCCAGTCGCTGGTAGTATTGAACCATCAGTCCGGCGAGAAGCAGTCCCAGCGCGGCCATGGCCGCTGCCAGGTAGCCGAATCGGCGTTCGCGTTGGCGGACCCAGCGGATTTCCGGCGGGCACAGGGAGATGACGACGTGGGCCTGTCTCAGGCCTTGCAGCGCCAGGCCGTAAGCGGTGACACTGGCCGGGTCGGGTGGCCGGCCGTCGCCCAGGACAGGGCCAAACACCTCGGCTGCACAGCCGTAGGTGCGGGCCAGGAACTCGTCCAGGCCGATCAGCTTGGCGCCGCCGCCACACAGCCAGACCTTGGCGAACATCTTGTTGGCCAGTTCCGGGCGTTCCTGGGCGCGCCAGTGTTCGACCGCGGTGCGCAGTTCGGTTTCGAGCTGGCGCGCCGTCTGGACCAGTGGCGACTCGGTGTCGGTCGGGTTCAGCCGGCACTCAAGTTTCAGCTTCTCGACTTCGCGCTCCGGCCGGTTCAATTGCCGGGCCAGCGCCTGGGTGACCTTGTTGCCGCCGAACAGCAGGCTGCCGACGAAAAGGATCTGCCCGCCCGCGACGATCAGGGCGGTCGAGTTCTCCGCGCCGATGTCCAGAAGCAGGATTGGCTGCTCGACGGGGACCGCCTCCGGGTGCAGGTGGAAGAACGCCGCGGCAATGGCCGTGCCGCTCATGTTCAGGCCGGCCAGGCGCAACCCCGCGCTCGTCAGCGTATCGGTGGTTTCCCGCACCGCGGAGTCGCGGCAGATCCCGATCAGCACCGGGTTCTTGCGCCCGAACTTCGGCGCCATGACATGGTAGTCGTGGATCAGGCTGTGTTCGGAGAGTCCGCCGAGCTGCCGTGTCTCGAAGGCGACCATCTCCTCGAGCCCGGCCGGATCACCGGCGGGGAAGTCGCTGACCTGCGTGGTGGTCAGGTACTGGGGCAGGCCGATGATGAGGTCTTCCTTCGCCCAGCCCATCTGCTCGACCCAGGCGGCAATGCTTCCGTGCAACTCGCTCTCGCCCAGGATGCCTTCGCCCCGGGTGTCGAGCGAGCCGCTGCCGGCAAGGACCAGTTGCTTGCCCTGCATCGTCAGGGCCACAGCCTTGACGGCTGCCTGGCCGATGTCGAGTCCGACCACAAGTCTTTTTCTGAACGAGGACATGAATTGAGGTCTTTAGCTTGTCTTTCCTGCCCGGATCGTTCGGGCTGTCTATTCACGACCTGTGCGAGTGAACGCACGGTGGCTCGGCGCGTCCCGCGCCGAAGCTGCCCGGGCCAAGGCGGATCTCCGGATGAGAGCCTCGGGCCGGGACGGCCCCGAGGCACCCTGCTGCGGTCCCGGAGGTCCCGCGCCACTGCGCTACAGCGCCACTCACTTCGCCGCGGCGGGTTCCAGCGCCTGCTGGAACTCGCCGGACGGGCCGATCACCGTCGCGGTCACGAAAATCAGCAGGTGCTCCGGCTTGGTTTCCGTGGTGGCGTGCTTGAACAGCCAGCCGAAAATCGGAATGTCGCCCAGCCACGGGACCTTGGACTCGCCGTGCTCCTCCGAGTTGTACAGCATGCCGCCGAGCACGACGGTCTCGCCGCTGTTCACCACCACGGTGGTCTGAACACTGCTCTCGTTGACCTTTGGCAGGCGTATCAAGGCCGTCGAGTTGTCCGTTGTGGTGTTGCCGCTGTCACTGCTGCTGCTGCCGTCACCCGCGGTGGTGTAGTTCTCCCAACCGGCGAAATCCGTGATGATCGGCGCCAGGGCCAGCATGACGGTCCGCCCGTCGTTGCCGACATTGACCTGCACATCGAGTGTCACTCCCAGTTCGAGTTCCGTCGGAGTGCCGCTCGGAACCACCGTCGTCGTCGTCGATGTGGTGTTGGACACGCCGGCGACGTCATACTCCTCGAAATAGTACATCAACTGGCCGCGGCGCAGCCGGGCGCGCTGATTGTTCACCACCGTAACTCGCGGCGCGCTCAGGGTCTTGGATTTCCCCTCTTCCTTCAACGCGTGCATCACCGCTTTGTAGGTGTGGTTGCCCAGGATGCCCGTGACCGTGATGTTGCCGCCCGTGGCCGCATTCGCGAAGGCCTTGGGAAGCGACTCGGCATCCATGGTCAGAATCTCGGCTTTGGCATCCGCACTCTTGCCCTCGAGTGAGAACTCGGGCACGTCAAACCCGAACTCGAGCAGGTCGGTGTCGCGGATGGTGACAAAGCGCGCCTCGATCAGGACCTGCTTGGGGGCCAGGTCGAACTCGCGGATGAGTTCCTCGGCCAGGCGCAGGTTCTCGATGGAATTGCGGATGATGACCACGTTGCGGTCCCGGTACACCTGGTACGTCGAGCCGTCCGGGCCGTCGGCCAGGAAGGTGGCCAAGGCCTGCTCGAGTCCTGAATTGCCGCTGCCTCCCCCGCCGCTGCCACTCCCGCTGCCGCTCAAGGCCGCAAAGGCACTGTCCACGCCGGATGACCCGCTGCCGCTGATCCGCGATGAGAGCGAGCTCCCGCCTCCCCCTCCGCCGCCGCTCAATTGCGGCAGAAGGCCCTGGCGCAGCGAGTAGACGCGCGTCTCGAGCTTCGGACCGCTGCCCGGCGGCTCCGCGCTCTGCGTCACCCAGACGGTATTGGCGCCGAGGTGGAAGGCCACGCCCATGTTGCGGGCGATGTAGCTCAGCAACTCGCTCAGAGGCACGTCCTTGACGTTGACCGTGATCCGCTGCTGCTCGGTCAGCGCCTGGTCGGCCACGATGTTCAGTCCGTCAATCTCGCTCAAGGCCTGGACAATATCTTTCACCCCGGCGTTCTGGAGCCGCATGGTGACCTTGCGTTTCACCAGTTCCTCCATGGGGCCGGGCGGATACTCGCGTGGCGTGGCGTCACCCGCAATGGTGACCGTGCGGCCGTAGGCCTCGGGCAGAACGAACCGTTGCTGGACTTCGAGCAGTGCCTGTTTGGCGGACTGCTCCTGGCCCTGCTTGACGTCGAGTTGGGCGCGGCGGTGCCCGATCTCCGCGGCGAGGCGCTGCGTGTCCTGCGGAAATACGCCCTGTTCCTGGAGCGGCCCGATCGCCAGTTCAGCCTCGTCGAGCCGGCCCATCTTGACCAGCATTTCAGCCTCGAGCAGCTTCTGGTTCGCGGCACGCAGATTGTCCACCCGCTGTTTGGCGCGAAAGGCTTCGGTCGCTGTGTGCTCGCCCGCCTGCTTCTGGCGCTTCTCGGCCAGTTGCCTGTTGATGTCGGTGCTGAGGGCGGCAACCCTCTGCTCCTCGATGCCGATCCCGATCAGGGACGACAGAATCTCCTGGGCTTTCTCGAGCTCGCCCTCACGCGCCAGGTCCTCGGCCAGCGCCAGGCGCTGCTCCGGTACGGAAAGCTGCTGCTCCAGGTTCCGCGCCGCCGCGTCCTGCTGCTTGCCCAGCGCCGTGCCCTGCCAGATGTGCCGGCACCCGGTCGCCGACAGGGCAAGAACGATCACGCCAACGCCGATCACCAACCTCTGCAACATATTCACGAGCATCTCCCGCGTCCTCGAAAACCCCGCGAACTACGGGGTCCAGACCCCTTGTTCCCATTGGTTCCTGCTGAGGAAATAGTTTCCAGCGTAGGCGATATTCAGGACCGGTGCGTTCAACGGGTCGTTGTTCCGTTTGTTCTTGTTCAAGTGCCAGCTGCAGCGCAGGACTGGGAACAGCGTGGGGTCGTAGCCCTCCCCATCCGCATGGAAACTTTCTCCACCGCGTTTGAGCTGAGCGTTTTTCACCTCACCCCAGGAATTCCCGGGCGGCATGGACACTACACCCCAACTGCATGCCATGTCCGAGAACTCGTAGAAGTAGCTGACGTTGGTCACCGTGGGGTCGTTCGCGAGTCTGTGCACGCCCACCTTCGGAGTGGTAGCGGCGGCGTCGAGCGGTCGGTCGTAGGCCTCCGGGTACTGTCCGTCCGGTCGGGACAGCCACTGGTCCGGCGTGACCGTATCTTTGTTCTCATCGTCCGGGCAGTGATACACGTCCGGGCCGAGTTTGGGCAGCGTCGTGATCCACGGCGACATCTGGTCTTCGTTCTCGTCCCGGTAGATGATTAGCGCGGTGCCGATCTGCTTCATGTTGTTCATGCAGTCGGTCTGATGCGCTTTGTCCTTGGCCTTGGCCAGGACGGGCAACATCATGCCTGCGAGCAGTGCGATGATCGCAATGACCACCAGCAACTCGACGAGCGTGAAGCGTGAAGCCAGGGGCGCCTTGGCTCGGTTCGGTGCCCCGAGCCTGTCGGAGGGCTTGGTTTGTACGAACATTTTTCTCTTCATAATGCCCTTCCGCCCCCCCCTTGAAACCCTCGAGTCTAGGAAACCTACAGCCTCGCCGGTGCTTTCACAACCCATTCCGCGCCCGCACAGGCACAAAAGTACACGTCAATAAGATATAACGCACCACCGGGTTGGTTTATTGAACCGCGCCGGGGAAAAAGCACGGAGCACGGAGCACAGAGCGCGGAGCGGGGGGAGCGGGGGGAGCGGGGGCTGGTGGATTGGACGGCGCGCTCAGAGTCTGCCCGCCGACATTTTCGCCACGGCCATTGCCCGCTGCAAGAGCCAAGCTGCCGCGTGCAGCGCGGCCACTACGGCCAAGAAAGCAAGTTCGATCGGCTGTA
Source organism: Lentisphaerae bacterium RIFOXYA12_64_32 (assembly GCA_001803235.1). Classification (GTDB taxonomy): domain Bacteria; phylum Verrucomicrobiota; class Lentisphaeria; order Oligosphaerales; family YB12-FULL-65-16; genus YB12-FULL-65-16. The sequence continues at coordinate 12,763 of MHBL01000084.1, read as the reverse complement.
GCGGCGGCTGTGCTGGCCGATCCCCAACCCTCACCCGGAACCGAGGGGTGCCGGTGCGGGTCCTATACAGTGAAGGCCACGGGAAACGTGTGACGGGTTGCACCCGACACAAACAGATACGGTACGCGGCGGAAGGAGGAGTGTGATGAAAACGCTCGCCAGAGGACAAGGCGGATCGTGCCCGAAGCGTGACGGATGCCACGTGGATCGAAGCGTTTTCACGCTGATCGAATTGCTGGTCGTTATTGCGATCATTGCGATTCTGGCGTCGATTCTGCTCCCGTCGCTGCGTCAGGCGCAAGATCGGGCCCATGCCAGCGCCTGCCTGTCGAACATCAAACAACTGGGCACGGGACTGAGTTTGTACGTGCAGGAGAGTGACCTGTTCTTCCCCACCGCGACAGCGGCGCCGGGTGGCGCCCGGGTTACGACACTTGGGTGTGGCAACAAGGGCTGGTGCGACAACAAGAACCGGACCGGTTCGCCGGGGCCTGTCCGGAACGGCTACGTGCACTGGCTGGTCAACGACTATGTCTCGAACTGGGACGTCTGGAAGTGCCCGGGTATGCGCACCACCGTCACCCCCAACACGGCGGACCAGAGCTCGTATCTCAGCAGTCTGGTGATTTTCAACGCGTCATCCCTTCCAAACGACTACCTGCCCCTCGAAGGGTGCAAGGAAACCGCGCTGCGGGTCAGCCCGGACGTCGTGCCCTTGTGGCAGGATGCCGTGACTTGGTACGAGCCGGGCGCGGCGGCCAATATGTGGCGTTCGACGGGCGTGGTCGGCAACTACATGACCTGCCACGGCATGGGCCTGGGCTACGGTGCACGCAGCCAGGTGGCGTTCTACGACGGGCATGCTACGACCATGAACCTGGTCGCCTGGTGGAAACTGATCCACTCGAACAAGCCGTGGCGCAAACGGTAGGACCGGAGATGGGGAAACTTCCTCGACGTTCCATAATGCGACCTGTGCAATAAGGGGATCAGGCCCCGTCACCTTCCGACAGTACCGCGGGCGGCCCCCCGCCCGCTTCTCGGCGCCCACGTAGAACAAGACTCGTATGGCGGGCCAGGTCGCCATAATGAACAACCTGAACTCCCGCACCTGCAGTCGTTGTCGAGTTTGACGCTTCCGGCGCGGCGGGGTGTATATTGCCTGGAGAACGACGATGTGCGGCATGTCGCGATGATGCCGGGCGAACGGAAGGGCGCGAACAATGTCCAGAGCAGAGGTTTGCAGGCGTGGAGTGGCCCGAGCGGCATTCACACTGATTGAGCTCTTGGTGGTGATCGCCATTATCGCCATCCTGGCGTCCATGCTGTTGCCCGCGCTGCAGCAGGCCAAGGACAAAGCGAACTGCAGCACCTGCCAGTCGAACGTGAAGCAGCTTCTGGTCGGGACCAGCATGTACGTGCAGGACAACGACCAGCATCTGCCCATGGCCACGGACACGTGGGGGGGAAACCAGGTCAGCACGATCGCTTGCTGCGGCGGGGGCCTGGGCAAAGGCTGGAGCTACAACCGGAACCCCAACCCTTACACCAAGCCCGTCCGGGTGGGCACCGGCTATGTGCACTGGCGCGTGAACGAGGTGGTCGGGAACTGGGATGTCTGGAAGTGCCCCGGCATGACCACGGCGGTGGATGCCCAGAACAGCGACCAAGCTTCCTATCTGTCCAGCCTGGTCATCACCAACCGCCCCAATGACCCGAGGTACCTGCCGCTGGAAGGGGTCAAGGAGACCATGCTCAAAGTCGATCCGTCGGTCATCACCGTCTGGCAGGATGCGGTCACCTGGTACGAGACAACCGGGGCGCAGAACCTGTTCCGCTCCAGCGGCCTGACCGGCAACTACCTGACCTCCCACGGCGGCGGTCCCGGCTACAGCGCACGCACCCAGGTCGGCTTCTTTGACGGACATGCCAGTTCCATGAGCGTGCCGGAGTGGTGGAAGGTGATCCACTCCAACACGCCGTGGCGGAAGCCGTAGGGGGCGGCGTTTGCCCGGCGAATGCGTTCACAACGGGGTGGCATACCTTGTCTTTCCCTGCCCCGGCTCGGTTGTGCCACGGCACGGCAGGGCATCCGGTCCGGTTGTGTCGGGGTGTTCTCGACGGGGCTCTGCCGGGAACCCGACGGATGTACGGCGTGTCTCAGTATGGGTAGAAGAAATGGACGGATGAAAGGAGGCTGAGATGTTGAGTGGTCACGTGTTGAAGCTGATGAACGAGCAGATTGCCAAGGAGTTCTACTCGGGGTGGCTGTACCTGCAGATGGCGGCTTACTTCGAGTCGCGGAACCTGAAGGGGTTCGCGCACTGGCTGCGCATCCAATCGCAGGAAGAGGCCTGCCACGGTATGATCTTCTACAACCACATCTGTGAGCGTGGCGCGGAGATCAAGCTGGGCGCCGGTGCGGCGCCACCGTCGAGCTACAAGTCGGCGCTGGACGTGTTCGAAAAAGGCCTGAAGCACGAGTACACGGTCACGGCCTCGGTCAACAACATCATGGATGCGGCGGTGAAGGCCAAGGACTTCGCGTCACAGAGCATGCTGAAGTGGTTCGTCGACGAGCAGGTCGAGGAGGAAGCGAACTTCGACGAGATCCGCTCGAAACTCGAGCTGCTGGGTGACAAGAACGGCGAAGGGCTGCTGATGTTCGACAAGGAACTCAGTGCCCGCGTCTTCGCCCTGCCGGCCCCGCTGGCAACGGCCGCGCCCTGAGAAACGCTACGGCAGACAGATGATCGGACCACCGGGCCGCACGTCATCCGATGTGCGGCCCTTCCTATGTCGGCCATGGCCGACAAACGCTCTTCAGTTTCCGGCGGGCTCGAGCGTGAAGGCGAGCTTCTCGCCGAACCGCATGCGGCCTTTCGCTTCCATCTGCAGCACGACCTCGGTGCGCTCCGTGATGCCCGACGTCAGCACGAACTCGGGGAGCAGGGCGTCGCCCAGGGATGGCGTGGTCTTCCGGAGGGGGATGGACACGGTCAGCTTGGATTCCAACGCGCCACTCAGGTACACGGCGCCCGGCAGGCCGCCGGCGGCTTCGGGCCTCAGCCAGGCCGCCTCCTGAGTGTTGCCAATGCTGCCCCGGGCCAGGACGGGCTCGCCGGTGAACACGCTCACCCGCTTGACGTGACGCACATCGACCCACGCCCCGGACGTGTCCTGAACCTCGAACGTATTGAACTCGGCGTTGAGGTACTTGGGCGGGTTACGGCCGTCGCACGGGCGGTTGCCCACCGCGACCGCGGGCGTGCCTACTGAATCGGTGTTGGTCGCCTCCGTGCGCAGAGCCAGCACCTTGCCTGCCGCCCGCGCGGCGGCGTAGGCCTCCTTGCCCGTGTTGAACGCCAGGAACCAGTAGCCGCCGGCGTGCGCGTCACGGTCGAAAATCAGCACCTGTTCACCGGTCAGGCGCGCGCGCGGCTTCTTCAGTGCCGGCACGTAGGTGCGGAGCAGTTCGGCCGCGGGCCGCGGCGTGCCGTCCGAGTTGCACACGCCAAAGTCGCTGCGTTCGTTGACGCGGTAACCGCCCGGCCACCACCAAGGGACGGTGCCGTTGGCGCCGGCGTCGATGGCCATGCGGTACATCATGTCGTGGTACTGTGTCTGGCGCTCCAGCAGCTCCGGCGTGCCTGCCATGGCCTCCTGGCTCCAGATGCTGGTCCCGAACTCGGCCCAAATCACCGGCTTGCCCCCGGTGGTGAAATCGCAGAAACGCGTGATGAATCCCGCCGCGTTAAAACCGTCCGCGCTGAGCTCGATGGAGTACGCTTCCGGGCAGATGAAATCGATGTGCTTGACCGGGCCGGTGAGCGCGAAGTCGTGCGGCAGCGTGTTACCCTGTCGGAAGCTGACCAGGTGGTTCGGGTCCAGGGCGCGGAGCGCGCGGATGGCGTCGTTCCACTTGCGGCTCGTCAGGTCGTCCATAAAGCGGCGGTAGGCGGCGACCAGCACGCGCCAGTCGCCGTCGCGCCGCAATTGGTCGTCGGAGGGTGACGTCGGGTTGCCGTCGCGGCGCGGCACGGGCATGCCCCAGTCGCGCTCGGCGTTCTCGAGGCTCCCGTAGCGCTCGTCAAGCCAGGCCGCCCAGTCCGGGTCCCAGCGGTTGCGTGTTTTGGCGTTGAAGACGTAGTTTCCGGGCTCCCAAATGATGTCGTACGCGAACAGCGCCGTGTGGTCCCGCAGGTGTGCGGCCTCGATCATGGCACGGGCTTTCGGTTCGTCGAAATCGATCGGTGACGCGCCGCCCAGAAACCCGTTCACCCGGATGTCATACCGGCTGCAGTGCTGCAGAAAGTCCTCAAGATTGGCCGCATTCTCCACGTCGCCGAGTTGGATGCTGACCATGTTAATTCCCAGCGCCGCCATGCGACGCAGGTCGCGGTCGACTTCCACCGGGTCGTAGAACCGTGAGTCAAGCCAGCCCGTGTTGTACTCACCGCTCTCCAATGCCGACGTGTACAGCGGCCAGAAGTTCATCCCGACCGGATACCAGGGCTTGCCCTTGAGCTGGAAATTGGCACCCTCGACGGTGATGAAGTCCTCCGGCGCCGGTGGTGTGTCGGGGAGTACGCTGAGTTCGTGGCGAATGTGGTCCACCACCACGCCGTCTGCCATCAGTTCAGTCTGGACGTCGAACACGTCGCCCGCCGCTTTGGGGCCAGTCCACTCACCGCGTACGGTTGCGGACTCCGCCGGCTTGAGCGCCACCTCCCACGCGTGGGCGAACGCCTCAGTGTCGGTCGCCTTCGACGCAATCCGGATCCGGATCGAGACGTTTCGGTCGACGCGGGCCCGGTTGCGGAGTGTCGCCCCGAGTTGCACGGCCTCTCCCGGCCGGCACGAGAAACTTGCAGACCCAGCATCGAGCAAGACCGCACCCTGGCACAGCCAGGAGGCGGCGCGCATGACCGAGCTCAGGACCGCACCGCTTGTCACAAACCCCGGCTCGTCCGCCGCCAGGCACAGCACGCCGGACCCGCTCAGCGGAAACGCCCGATTGAGGATCAGCCACAGAGGCGCCCCCAGACGACGCCCCGCAGCATTGCTCGCCTCAAGCAGCGGTACCCAGCGCCACAGTTGCCCGTGCGCGAAACCCTTGCCCTGGGGGCGGAAGTACGAGGCTCTCAAGTCCGCGGTTGCGGCCAGTGGTCCGGTTTCGCCCAGGATCGCCTGGCCCGGGGCCGGCCTGAGCGTGTGCACGCCGTTCAGAGCGTAGAGCTTGTATGCCGGATGAATGCTCTCCAGCGGCATGAGCCGGCGCTGCAGCGCCTCGGTCACGGCGCCGAACGGATTGGCGGCCGTGCCGACCTGGTCGATCCAGTAGGTGTGCGCTCCGTTCTTGACCTTCGGCGTGAGCGAACCGGCCAGACCGAACGTGATGGACGCCGCAGCGCCGCACCGCAGCGCGTCCGTGTCGCCGCCGCGCGTGTCACGGACCGGGCAGTCGGGCCAGAAGCGGAAGTCGTCGGGCAGCAGGACGTGATAGGACCACTCCTGGGTGAGCGGCACGGGCGCGTACCAACGGGCGCCATCCGTTTCGGTGAGTTCGACCGACACCTCGGGCGTGTCCGCGTCGCCCTTGGCCCAGAAGCACAGCGCCTGGTGACCGGCGGCGAACAGGCCGGGGGTGCCATCCGGTGGCGTGCAGGTGTAGGTGTCCCAGCCGGTCAGGTTTTCGGTCGTTACCTTCAGGCAGCCGGCGCTGTCATTGGCGCCGCTGCCGTCGATCTCCGCCTTGCCGGCCGCATCGAGCGCATTTGACTTGCGCTGCCAGCCGCGATTGTCCTCCGGCCCGTCAAACGCGAAGAGCACGCGCTCGACAGGCAGTTTCTGCACCGCCGCCGCGAGGCCCGCGCGATCCAGCCACCCGTCGTTGTGCCGTACGACCGGCCGCGAGAATGGCGGCGCGCCCTGCAGCACCAAATTGCCGCCGCCGCGCAGGTAGTTGGTGAGTGCGGGGAATGCCGCGGCCGGATAGACCGGCGCGTTGGTGATCACGTACAGGTCGAACGCGCGCCGGGTCAGCACGTCCAGGCGCGTTGCCGCTTGAGCCGGGAGCAGCGTGACGCCGAACCCGGCCTTTCGGAACGCGGCGGCAAACGCAGTCACGGTCTCCTGCCGCGTTTCCGGCAGATCTTCGGCGAAGATCGCCACGTTGCCCTGGGCACCTTGCTCGACCGTGATACCCACCTCGGCGGCGGGCGGCGGCGCGGGTTGCCAGACGGACGCGTCGTCGAACCCCGCACTCGCACCGCGGAGCATCAGTCCGGGGAACCCTTCGCGCAGCGCCGGGGCCTTGCCGAACGGGTAGCGACCCTGGAACAGCAGGACGTCGCCGCTCACGTCGCGGACCGCCGCGGTAATGCCCGCGGCGTCGAGCGTCAGTTCGAGCCGGTAGGCGCGGTCGTAGGCCCAGCGCGGGGTCAGGCTCTTGGTCTGCTCCAGGTCGAGCTTGGACGCGCCCTTGCCCTGCGCCTGCCAGACGCCCTGCAGGCGTTCGAGGAAGTCGACATACTTCTCGCCGGTCGGATCTTCGGTCAGGGCCAGCAGCCACAGATCCTGACCGCCGGTCCCGAGCGCGACGCCGGCAAATGTCCAGCCGTCCTTGGCCAAGCGCTGACGCGGTGTCACCGTGACCTCGACGTGCTGTGCTGAGGCCAGAGCGGTGCCCTGCGGGTACGCCATGGCATCGTGGCCGGGCTGCGACGCTTCGCCCTCGAGCGCTCCGGCGTCCACGCGCCAGGCGCCGCGGAGCATGTCCCAGGACAGCACGCCGCCGCCGAAGTCGTCGGCAAACGTCGGTTCCCAGCCCGGCGGCGGCACGGCGCGCAGGCTTGCAGACCACAGGAACATCAATCCCGCGAAGGCGAGCATGGCGAGGCCGATCTGTAGGCGACGTGTAGTTGCAGGCATCCGCATGCTGACTCCTGCCGGCCTGAGTAGTTATTGTCCGGACTGTGGTGCGACCTCGCGGTAAGTCGATCCGCGGAGACGTGGCAATATCGTCGTTGGGGCGCCGCACGTCAATCGCCCCCGATCACTCACAGTAATGCGTCAGCGCCCCCCGGCCGGCGGACCGGCCGATCATACCTACGTGTTACTCGCTTCGGTCCGGGGTATTCTGGCAACGTGGCGGGACCGGCTCGGTCCCGCAACCGCCGGAGCGAGCCGCTCCGGCCACGTTGCCAGAACGACCCGGACAAACAGCGAGTAACACCCACACATGATCGGGCGCATCCGCCGGCCGGGGGGCGCTGACGCATTACATTGCCACCACCGTCGCACTGGAAACCTGTTGCCCCCCGTGGTATCATTCCCGGTTGGCACGTGGCGTTCGCGATCGAACATTGCGCGCTGTACCTGCGGACTTCGCAACGAAAGGAGCTGCGTCTCCATGCCGGACAAGATGGTTCTGCACCTGATTGCCAACGCGCACCTGGACCCGGTCTGGCTCTGGGACTGGCGCGAGGGGCTTAACGAAGGCATCATCACCTGCCGCGCTATTCTGGATCTGATGGACGAGAACCCGGTGCTGACCTGCATTCGCGGCGAAGCCGCGCTGTACGAGCACATCGAGCGGCACGACCCGGAGACCTTCGAGCGCATCCGGCGCTACGTCGAGGCCGGGCGCTGGGACGTGGTCGGCGGCGTGTACGTGCAGCCGGACACGAACCTGACCGGCACCGAGACCATGTCGCGGCATTTCGTGCGGGCACAGCACTATTTCACCTCGCGGTTCGGCAAGCCGGCCACCGTGGCGTGGGCGGCTGACTCGTTCGGGCACAGTGCGGGGTTGCCCGAGGTCTTTGCCGCGGCGGGGATGCGCGGGTTCGCGTTCACGCGGCCCGGCGCGAACATCGTGCCGATCGCCAAAGCCGCGTTCTGGTGGGAGAGTCCCTCCGGCGCCCGCGTCATGGGTTACCGGCCGGTCTTCGGCTGGTACGGCTGCGAGCGGCACGAGATGAATACGCGCCTGGACGGGTTTCTGGCCGCGGCGCGGAAAGGCGACTTGGAGAACGTCGGCATGTTCTATGGGCTCGGCAATCATGGCGGTGGTCCGAGTCGACGCCAGATTGCGGAGATCGCAGACTGGGCGGCCAAGCACCCCGAGGTCGAGGTGGTGCACTCCGGACTGCACCGGCTGTTCGACGCGCTGTATGCGGAGATCGCGGGCAAGGGCGGTGACGCGTTCCTGCCCGTGCACCGCGGCGAGCTGAACTTCTGCCTGCGCGGCTGCTACGCGTCCGTCGCCAAGTTCAAGTCTGCCTTCCGTCAGGCCGAGGCGCACGTGAGCCGTGCCGAGACCTGTGCTTCGAGCGTGGCCGCGAAGTTCGACCTGCCCGGGCCGCGCACTACCGAGCCGTGGGACGCGCTGCTGTTCAACTCGTTCCATGACATCCTGCCGGGGTCGAGCGTCGAGCGCGCCTACGACGATCAGCTCGCCTGGCTCGGACACGCACGGCACCTGGCGCACCAGACGGAAATCGCGGCGCTCAACACGGTGGCGCGCCGGATCGACACGGCCCGAATCCGTACCCCCGCCACCGACATGCCCGGTTCGGTCGTGTTCCTCGCCTGGAACCCGCACCCGTACGAGTACCGCGGCGCGCTCGAACTCGAGACCTGCCTCGACTATCGCCCGATCTGGGCCTATCACAAGCGCCCACAGGAACTCCCGATCGAAATCCTCGATGCCGACGGACAACCGCTGCCGTTCCAGGAGACGCAGACCGAACACTCGTCCTTCCCCGAACTGGCGTGGCGCAAGCGCGTCGTCGTGCCGGTCACACTGCCGGCGCTGGGCTGGAGCGTGATGGAAATGGCCTATGTCGAAGGCGCAGCCAAGCCCGCCGTGCCGGCGGACGCGGTCACGACGCCGGACAGTCATTCCATTGACAACGGCATCTATCGGGTCGCCGCGCGCCAAGGCTGGCGTGCCATTCGGATCGAACGGCATGGCAAGTCCATCTTCGGCGACGCCGGCCTGAGCGCGGTGACGGTCGAAGACCCGTGGGGTGCCTGGGGCGGCATGGCCGAGGAACCGGAGTCGCTGGACTTGTCCGAGGGCCGGGACGAATGGCGCGTGGTCCGGTCGAACGTGCTTGAGACCGGGCCGGAACGGGCGACGCTGGTGGTGCGCATGAAAGGCGGTGCGTCCGAGATGGACCTGCGAATCTCGCTGTACCGGCAGCGGGCCGCCGTCGATGTGGCGGCGCGCGTGCTGTGGAACGAACGCTCCGCACGCCTGAAATTGCTGATGCCCAGTGTCGGTGACCGCGCCGAGTTCGAAGTCCTGGGCGGTGTCGTCGAGCGGCAACCGTGCGGCGAGGTCCCCGGCGGACGCTGGGTACGCGTGCACGGCGACACGGATACGTTCGGGTTCGCGAGTGATTCGCTGTACTGCTTCGACCTCAAGGAGGGTGGATTCTGCGCCACCGTGCTGCGCGCGAGCCGTTACGCGAATGACGTCAAGACCGGCCCGCGCGACGACCCGTGGCGGCCGGTCGTGGACCGCGGCGAGTTCCGGTTCCGATTCGTGATGAGCCCGGGCGACGCGAGCCTGCCGCGCCTGGCGCGCGAACTGGAGCAGTCCGTGATGGCGGTGCCGGTCCCGGCAAAACCCGGTGCACTGCCGCGGCGCCTGTCGCTGGCCGCGCTCGCGCCGGACCACGTCCAAGTGAACGCGCTGAAACCGGCCGAAGACGGACGCGGCTGGATCCTGCGCCTCCAGGAAATGGCCGGTCGCGAGGCGGACGTGAAGTTCGTCTGGCAGGGCGCCACGCTGGAACTCGGTCAACTCGCGCCGTGGCTCATCGCCTCGTGGCGCCTAACACGCGTCGCAGGCGCATGGCAGGCGACACGGTGCAACACGCTGGAGGCGTAGGCGCACGCGGGGGTTTTCCACCCCCGCACCCCCGGCCAAGGGGCGTCATTGACTCCCCTTGGAACCCCTCGGTGTTTGGTTGCGGGAAACGGCGCGGCGGTCTGAACGCCGCGCCGTTTCCCGCAACCGAGCCGTCCGCCGCCGGACCGGACTGTGTCCGGACGGCGGCGGAAAGGGATATCGCCGGGAGGCTGTCGAACGGAATCCCCGCAGAGGATGGAAGGTTGTAGCCACGGGCGCGAGCCCGTGGATCCAGGATGAAGCGACAAAGAGGTCGAGCCCCTACAGGGGACGGCACGACCGTGAAAGGACGACTTCGATGGCAGCTTGGAACTTGCGGTTTCGGCAGGTGCATTTGGATTTCCACACCTCGCCGTGCATTGAGAACATCGGCGGCGCGTTTGATCGGCAGGAGTGGCAGGCGGCGCTGAAGGCGGGGCATGTGAACTCGATCACCTGCTTCAGCAAGTGCCACCACGGGTGGAGCTATCACCCGACCAAAGTTGGCCGGATGCACCCGCATCTGAAGTTCGACCTGCTCCGGGCGCAATTCGACGCCTGCAAAGAGATGGACGTCAATGTGCCGGTGTACCTCTCGGCGGGCGTGGACAACATGGCGTCGCAGGAACACCCGGAGTGGCGCGAGGTCAATGCGAACGGCGCCTGGGGCCCGCGCGTGATCGATGCCGGATTCCACAAGATGTGCTTCAACTCGCCGTACCTCGAGTACCTGTGCCGCCAGATCCGCGAGGCGGCCGAGCTGTTCCCGAACGCCGATGGGATCTTCCTCGACATCATTCACCAGGGCCAGTGCTGTTGCCGCTGGTGCCTCGACGTGATGCACGAGAACGGACTCAGCCCGGAAGTCGAGGCGGACCGGAAGAAGTGCGCGAAGTTCGCACTCGACCGCTACTACTGCGAAACCACCGCCGCGTGCCTGGCCGTGCGCAACGACATGCCGGTGTTCCACAACAGCGGCCACATCCCGCGCGGACGCCGCGACATTCTCAAGTATGTCAGCCACCTCGAACTGGAAAGCCTGCCGACGGGCGGCTGGGGCTACGACCACTTCCCGCTTTCCGCCAAGTACTGCAAGAAGCTCGACCTCGACGTCCTCGGCATGACCGGCAAGTTCCACACGACCTGGGGCGAGTTCGGCGGCTTCAAGCACCCGAACGCGCTGCGCTACGAGTGCGCCGCCATGCTCGCGTACGGCGCGAAATGCTCGGTCGGTGATCAACTCCACCCCGAGGGCAAGATGGACTCCAGCACCTACGCGACCATCGGCGCGGGGTACGAGGAGGTCGAGGCGAAGGAGGCCTGGTGCGTCAACGCAGAACCGGTCGCGGACGTCGGACTGCTCTCCAGCGAAGCGGTCCGGCACTCGGACCGTACGAATCACCCGGACGCCGGCGCCAGCCGCGTGCTGCTCGAGGGACACTTCCTCTTCGATGTGCTCGATGCGGACATGGATTTCACACCGTACAAGGCGCTCGTGCTGCCGGACGATATCCTCGTCGACAAGGCGCTGAAGAAGAAGCTCGACACCTACCTGGCCGGCGGCGGAAAACTGCTGCTCACCGGCGAGAGCGGCCTGGACCCGGAGAAGAAGAAGTTCGTGTTCGACATTGGCGCCAAGTTCGACGGACCGAGCCCGTTCCAGCCGGACTACATCCTGCCCGTGCCCGAACTGCAGCCGGAGTTCCTGCACACACCGCTGGTGATGTACCTGCGGTCGCAGCGGATCCGCGCGACCAACGGCACCGCGCTCGGCGACGTCCACGACCCGTACTTCAACCGCAAGTGGGACCACTTCTGCAGCCACCAGCACACGCCGAACCAGCCGCAGCCGTCCGGGTTCCACTGCGGTGTTCGCAACGGCAACATCGTGTACCTGGCGCACCCGGTGTTCACCATTTACCGCGGCTACGGTGCGGTGGCGTACCGGGACTACGCGGTGAAAGCACTCGATCTGCTCCTGGGCAAGGACCGCAGCCTGCGCACGAACCTGCCGTCGACCGCGCGCGTGTCGCTCATGCGGCAACCGGCCGAGACGCGGGCCGTGCTGCACCTGCTCTACGCCAACACCGTCGCGCGCGGCGGCCAGATCACGTTGCCCGACGGCACCAACACCGGCCGCGGCGGGATCGAAGTGATCGAGGAACTGCTGCCGCTGCATGATGTCGCGGTCGAGGTGAAGGTCCCGGGCAAGTTCGCGCGCGTGACGCTCGAACCGCAGGGCATCGAGATCCCGTTCTCCGTCGAGAAAGGCAGGATCCGGCTCTGCGTCGAGGAATTCACCTGCCACCAGATGGTCGTGCTGCACTACGGCACGGCGCGGTAGGCCGAACGCCGACAGCTTCTGCGGGCGGAATGGCGGTCGCATTACTCGTACATAGACGCGCGCGCAAGCGACGAGCCACTGAGCGGCGGGTTCTACGGCCAGCGTCGGGGCAGCCCAGACCGGGCCACGGTCAACGTCCGCGGGGCCGTGCGGACGGTCCAAACCGCGTTGATCCCTCGCCTTGGATCGAGTGTTCGCCATTAATGGCGAAAACTCTCCCGCCCGCGTCCAGGCCAAGGCCTCCCGGCGTTTCTTGAGGCGGCTGGGCGCCCGAATCTGCCGGCAAGAGCGGCAGGAATGGTCCCGCCACCGCTGGCGCGCCGGGGCTTGCGGAGTCCGCAGCAGTCGTCGTCCTCGCTCTCGGCCGTTGTGCCAGGTGTCGGGGGTCAGGGGGAAGATGGGGCCAATGGTCGATGGTCCATGGCAGGGACTGGCCGCTGTGTCAAGTGTCAAGGGTCGGGGGGAGGCGAGAGTCGACGCCCTTGGCCCCCGGCACTGGAGCGCGAGACTCGGTC
>MHBL01000083.1 GCA_001803235.1 Lentisphaerae bacterium RIFOXYA12_64_32 | reverse complement strand
TTGGCCGTTGGCCTCCACCGCGCCCTGATTAATAAGTTTGGGGGGACTATAAGGGAAGAGGGGGGGCCTACGTTTGGCAGGCGAATCCGATTCACCCGTGGCACAAGGCCACGGGGGTCTCACACATGGGCCAGCACACCGTCGTTTCACCCGCGACTCCCATGTTACTCACGCAGGGGATGTTCGCGTTGTGGCGTCTCTCTCCGCGTGTCGGCACGTGTACGGATGGCAACGCCATGCGCCCGCTCGCTGAAGCGTCGCTGCCACTTCCGCCTGAAAGGCGGTACTCAGACGGAAACGCGGGATTAACAGCTTGATATGATCGGGCGGTCTGCCGCCCGGGAGCCGCTGACGCATCCCCAGCTCAGCGTTGGACCGCCTTGCCTCGCCAGGCGCCCGACGTTATCTTCCTGTTCGTCGTTGCCCGCGAGACTTCGCGTGGAAGCGTCACCAGGCAGGAGTTCAATGCGCACACCATCACGGGTTTCGGTTCGGAGTCTGGCTGTGGAGCTGGGGTTGTCCACGGCCACGGTTTCGCGCGCCCTGAGCCGGCATCCGAACGTGGATCCGGCCACGCGGGAACGGGTGCAGGCGGCGGCGGCGCGGGCCGGGTTCAAGCCGGCGCAGGTCAAGAACCGGCCGAAGCATATCGCCCTGCTCATCTCCCTGGAGCAGCCCAGGGTCGAACACTACACCGCCGAGATCCTCTCCGGCGCCATGGAATACTGCGGGCAGATGAATCTGGACTTGTCCGTGATCTGCCTCGAGCCGCGTCGGATCACCCCGGACGAACTGCTGCGGACCATGCTGAGCCGGCACTGCGACGGCGTGATCACGGCGCTGGTCTACGAGCCGGCCGCCCTGGTGCGCCTCCGCGATGCCGGCATCCCCGTGGTGGTCGTGAGCGACGACCCGGGACTGCCCGGGGTCGGGGCACTGGTCTGCGAGAACGCGTCCGGGATGCGGCGGCTGACCGAGTACCTGCTCGGACTCGGGCACCGCCGCATTGCCCTGTTCTGCCTGCAGATGCAGTCCAGTGCGCACGGCGAGCGGCTCAAGACGTTCAAACGGACTCTCAAGGCGGCGGGCTGTTACGACGAACGCCTCGTCTATCCCGTGGCGCCGTCACCCGATACGGTCCTGTCCGGAGTGGCCATGGCTGAGGCGTTTGTGCGCGATGGGCACCCGGCCACCGCGGTGATCTGCATGAACGACGAAGTGGCCTACGGCGCCATGCGCGTACTCCGCAACGCCAAGATCAGCATCCCGCGAGCCATTTCCGTGGCCGGGTTCGACGATTACCCCATGTCGCTGTACGTCGAACCGACCCTGACCACGGTGCGGCAACCGCTACGGGACATGGGCCGCAAGGGGGCCGAAACGCTGTTCGCCGCCATCCAGTCGGGAGTCGCCGACACGGCCGGAACCGTGTTCCCCGCCGATCTGATCGTCCGCGCCTCGACCGGGCGCCCCGCCAAGGCGTGATCACGCCTCCGGGGAGCGACAGGGTTGAGCCCGAGTCTTGCGAGGGCAAAGCTAGTGTCAAGTTTGCCATGAAAGCCGGAATGTGAGGCGACCACTCGTACTCGATCCGGATTCATGGGCTTTCGCCTTCGAGTACGAGCCAAAGTACGATCGCGAGTACGAGTACAGGAGAACACCGCATGTCAGACCGCACACCGCAACCCATCATCCTGGACACGGATATTGGTGACGACATTGACGACGCATACGCGCTCGCCCTGGTGCTCGCCAGCCCGGAATTGGACCTGCGCGGAGTCACCACCGTGTTCTGCAACTCCGTCGCCCGGGCTCGTCAGGCACGAACCGTTCTTGCCGTGGCCGGCCGGCCGGACGTCCCCGTTGCCGCCGGTTGCGGCGCGGTGATGTCCACCCGCACCGACTACGCCCCGGCTACGGCTGCCGTGGGGACGCGCCAGGTTCCCTGGGCCGCCGCCAAGCTCCTCAATGACTCCCGCCCCTCCCAGGACCGGTCCTGTCTGCCGGAAACGGACCTGCCTCCGCTCGACAAACGTCACGGCGTGGATTTTCTCATCGAGACGATCATGCACGGCAAAGGCGATATCATCCCGGTCGCCATCGGGCCCTTTACCAACATTGCCATGGCCATTGTCAAGGAGCCCCGGCTCATCACGAAGATACCCCGACTGGTGGTCATGGGCGCCTGCTTCGACCGGCACCAGAGCGAGTGGAACATCCGCTGCGACCCCGTGGCTGCGGCCGTGGTCTTCAACTCCGGCATTCCGATGACCGTGGTGGGGCTGGATGTGACCATGAAATGCCGGTTCTCCACTGAACAGGTGAACCGCCTTTACGAGTGCCCGCGGCCTCTGGCGAAGAACCTGGCGGCCGCAACCCAGGCGTGGGCCGCGGAAGACAGCGGCGGGTGGAAGCAAGGCCGGCCGGTCCTGCACGACCCCCTGGCCATCGAGGTGATCTTCCGCTCGGACCTGGTCGGAACGCACAACGGCACCGTCACCGTCGAACTGGCGGGAACCAGGACCTATGGCTACACCCTGTTCAGTCCGGCGCCTGCCAACACCCCCGCACCTCATGACATTGGCGTGACCGTCAACGCCGACGCCGCGCTGGACCTCTGGCTCGATCGGGTCCTGGCGTGTTGATGTGCCGGACGGGCAAAGGGGAACAGAGGTCGTGGCGGGACAAAGTGACGGGCTTCTTGTGGCTGTGGCTGATTTCCGTGCCCTATTGTTCGTCCCCCGCAGCCTTCCGTTCCCGGCCCTACGCGTCCGTGCCGTAGTGCCATGGAACGGGTGCCCCCTTTTCCTAGCGGGGAAGGGGTGACGCTCACTGCAACAGCGACCGCAGCCAGGCCAGCGACTCGCGTTGGCAATCCACCATGCTGTGGTTGACGGCGACATCGTTGCGGTGCCAGAGTTCGAGCGCCACCCAGCCGCTGTAACCGCTCGACTTGATTGCCGCCGCAATGGCTCGAATGTCCATGGCGCCCTCGGCTAGAGTCTGCGCTGGGACCTTGGTGGCCGTGTGGTTGCGGAAGTGGAAGCCCATGCAGCGCGGTCCGAACTCGCGGATGATGGCGACGGGATCGCCGTCGCTGCAGAACGCCCAGCCCACGTCGAGGTAGAGTCCGACCAGAGCCGGGTCCACGTGGTCGCGGATCAGCGCCAGTTCCGCGGCCAACCCGGCCGGGCATGCAGCGTGGTTGTGCAGCCCGATCTTTACTCCCTCCCGCTGCACTCGGGCACCGAGCGTGCTGAACCGGGCGCCGGCACGTTGGAGGTCGTCCACGGTCACGGGTTCCTTCCGCCCCCAACCGCCCTTGGGCGCGGCGGTGAAGAAGACGTACTCGCCTCCCAGCGCTTTGGCGCCGGCAGCCACGGCGACGACCTTATCGGCGTCGGCGTCGTTCCAGGCGTCGAAGAGCGGTCCGCCGGTTGAGGCGCCGCTGAGTGCGATCCTCGCCTCGGCCAACTGCGCCGCGGTGACCCGCGACGGGTCGATTTCGATGCCCGCCGCGCCGCAGGTCGCGGCCTGGCGGCAGATGCCGGGCCCGTCAAGCTCCTCAACCCCCACATTGTAGGTCTTGTTCCATGAGAACGAATTGGTGGACAGACGGATCATGGCAGGTCCTTTCGTGCGGATAGCGCGTTGCGTCAAGATGATTCCTACGGAGTGCTGCCCAATGGGCGTTCCCGGGAAGAAACACCCGCGCAATCAGAGACCACCATCTTACTCCTGATCGTTCTCGCGATCGTCGAAAGCTCTCTATGTGCGGGCCTCAGAGTAGGGACGGGCAATCCGTATCGCCGTTTGACAATATGCGTCCGGTCGCCGCGCAAGACAACCATCGCCGTTGCCGTCGCCGAAGCGCAGAAACCCGTCGGACTGCTCATGACCGCCGAACTCCGCTGCCGCTACTGGACCGACGGCTTGATCATCGGCAGCAGGACGTTTGTTCTGGAGACCGGCGCCGCCGCACTCAACCCCGCCCGCCCCCTGCCACCGCCGTCCCGCCGCAAGACCCCCCGCGATCCCGCGCTGCCACGCAACACCGGAGGAGTGGCGCATCTTGCCCAATGGCGCCACGATCTACCTGTCCCCGAGGTCTTGCGGCCCCGGGCGAAGAACTTGGTGGCCGCGACCCGGGCGTGGGCCACGGAAGACAGCGGCGGGTGGAAGCAAGGCCGGCCGGTCCTGCACGACTCCCTGGCCATCGAGGTGATATTCCGCCCTGCCGAGTGATGCGTCAGTCCTGAGTGGAACGACGGCGCGCTGGCCCATGCGTGAGACCCCCGTGGCCTTGTGCCACGGGTGAATCGGGTTCGCCTGCCAAACGTGCGCGTCCCTCCTCTCTTCCCTTTCCCCCGTCCGCCGGCGGCGGACGGGGGAAAGACATCTGAGGCGGTC
>MHBL01000082.1 GCA_001803235.1 Lentisphaerae bacterium RIFOXYA12_64_32 | reverse complement strand
TGAGTGAACTTTCGCACTTTTTATGGAGGTTTATGCAGCCCTGGATAGGGCTTCTATGAGGACCGCGAGATTTTGGGTATGTCCGAGCGATTTGCCGAACATCGCTTTTATTCGTTGGGTCCACAGATGCCGCCGCAACGCCGCCAACGCATCCTGGAAACTCGGGTGCGTTTTGCCCGGATACCAGGCCGGCCCGGTGACCCGGTGGATGCGTCTCGGCTGTTGGAGAAACCACAGCCAGACCACCGAACCCAGCCACAGACTCAGCATGGCGGCTCGTTCCGGCCCCTGGCCCTTCCAGGTCTGCGGCTCTTGGCCGCCCACGAATTGTTTGGTGTTTCTGAACGTGTCCTCGATACTCCAGCGACCGGCGAATCCTCCGATCACTTGCTCGGCGGTCAGCGACACGTCGGTGGTGAAGAAGAAATCGTCGCGTTCTTTGCCTTCGGGGTCGCGGCTGATCACCAGCAGCACCGGAGTCTTCGAGACGCGATACCAAAGCACCTGGCGGGCGTGGACCAAACGTTTCCTGACCTTGCCCCGTTCCGTTGTGGTGACCAACCGCCACACGCGGACGCGGCGGGCCATCTGCTCGGGAGTCGGCAGCCGAGGCCCCTTGGTCGGAGGACGGCCCCGTTGGCCTTTCTTGCGCCGGGTCTTGGGCAAGGGCTCGTAGATCTCCGCATCTCGTCGCATCCGACTGATCAGGTGAATGCGGACCGGATCTTGACGCCCGAGGGAGCCGGCCAATGTGGCGTAAAACCCATCGGCGTGCAGCCGAAAGGACCTCTGCGGCAGCCAGCCGGCCAGTTGCTGGAGCATCGCTTGGGCCAACTCGATCAGCGAATCGCCCCCTTTGCGATGCAGCCGCATCAGGATCGGCAGCCCCAGCGGTTCGCCGCCCCAGGGCGGATATACCCGCAGGGTCAGGACCACGAGGTTCAAGCCCCAGGCATAGACGATGTGCTTGCGGGTGGACCGAACTGCATCGCGCCACCAGGAGGCCCCACAGATCTTTCGTCCCCAGCGGTGAAAGAGGGTGTCGTCCAGGTCCAGCTCGATGATGCCCCCCGAGGCGAAGGTCTGGACCAGCAGGACCGTCAGGAGCTTCCACAAGGTATTCATGTCCCAGCGGGCGTCGGGCAAGAAGCGGTGGAAGGCATCGTGAGCATGCCGGCCCTTCGGATCGGCAAAGGGCACGATGCCGGTGATCGTGCGTCGGGCGGTGCACAAGACCCAGCCGGTGACCAGAGCCAGAAAGATCTGCGCTCCGGGAGCGGTGAAGGCGGGGAAAAACTGCTGAA
>MHBL01000081.1 GCA_001803235.1 Lentisphaerae bacterium RIFOXYA12_64_32 | reverse complement strand
TCGTCGCCCCGCCCGGACGAGCCGGGCGGCGGCGCAGAGTGACACGCGAGTAACATGGGACCTGAGGGTGGAGCACAGCCCCGTGCCGCCCTCGTACGGCAGGTGAACGGGTTCATTGGCACCTCGTTTCCTCTCTTCCCTTTCCCCCGTCCGCCGGCGGCGGACGGGGGAAAGGGAAAAGGGGGAGGACACGCACGTTTGGTGGGCGAACCCGATTCACCCGTGGCACAAGGCCACGGATGTCTCACGCATGGGCCAGCACGCCGTCGTCCGCCCCGCGCCGCATTACGCGTGCGCCTTGACCGAACGGTGGCCGGCGGCTATTTTCCGCCATTCATCCGAGTTCGGGCTCTCAACCTGGAGACGGCAGATGGCAAAGCGTTCGCAGAAGGCGACAGTGCCCAACCCCTTTGGCCCCGCGCCGCACGCGCGGCACGTGAAGTGGCACGAGATGGAGTTCTACGGGTTCCTGCATTTCACGGTCAACACGTTCACTGACAAGGAATGGGGTTACGGCGACGAGGCGCCGACGGTGTTCAACCCGACGGCGTTCGACGCGGAGCAGATCGTGGGTGTATCCAAGGATGCCGGGATGCGAGGTCTGATTCTGACCTGCAAGCATCACGACGGGTTCTGTCTTTGGCCGTCGCGGTACACCGAACACTCGGTGAAGAACAGTTCGTGGCGGAATGGCAAGGGCGACGTGCTGCGCGAGATCTCCGGGGCCTGCGCGAAGCAGGGGGTGAAGTTCGGCGTTTATCTCTCGCCGTGGGACCGCAATCATGCGGAGTACGGTCGGCCCGCGTACATCACGTACTACCGCAAGCAGCTCCGCGAACTACTCTCGGAGTACGGTCCAATCTTCGAAGTGTGGTTTGACGGTGCGAACGGCGGTGACGGGTTCTACGGCGGCGCCCGCGAAACTCGCACCATCGATCGCACCTCGTATTACGACTGGGAGAACACGTGGAGTCTCGTGCGCGAGTTGCAGCCGGACGCAGTGATGTTCAGCGATGTGGGACCGGACGTGCGCTGGGTAGGGAACGAGTCGGGCTATGCCGGGGATCCGTGCTGGGCCACGTACACGCCGCAGGGTCCGGACGGGCAGTCGCCGGCGCCAGGGTTCACGCAGTACAAGGAGGGCGAGCACGGGCATCTGCACGGCAAGTGCTGGCTGCCAGCGGAGGTCGATGTGTCGATCCGTCCCGGTTGGTTCTACCATCAGAAGGAAGACGAGAAGGTGCGGACACCGCAGAACCTACTGGACCTGTACTACCAGTCGGTTGGCCGCGGTGCGTCACTGCTGCTGAACCTGCCGCCGGACCGGCGCGGCATCATCCACGAGAAGGACGTTGAGTCGCTGCGCGGTTTTCGCAAGATCCTTGACGCCACGTTTGGGAACAACTTGGCGTGCGGCGCGACGGTGAAGGCGGACAATGTCCGTGGCAATGCCCCGCGATTCGCCGCCGAGAACGTTCTGGACGGACGTCGAGACACGTTTTGGTGCACGGACGACGGCGCCATCATGCCGGAACTGGTCCTGGACCTGGGGCAGCCGGCGACGTTCAACGTGGTCAGTCTGCGCGAGCACCTGCCGCTGGGGTTGCGCGTGGACACGTTCGCGCTGGACCAGTGGCAGGCGGGTGAGTGGCAGGAGTTCGCCAGCGGCACGGGCATCGGCAGCCGCCGGCTCTGGCGCGGTGCGGCGGTGACGACAGGCAAGGTCCGGTTGCGGATTACGCGGGCCGCCGCGTGCCCGGCCATCACTGATGTGGGGTTGTACGCCCAGCCGTAAGGCCACCGAGAGAGGCCGGATCATCCTGCAACACCGAGACCCGGTAGTCGCTCAGGATTTGTACAAACTGAACCCGAGACACGCCACACAACTCGGCCGCCTTGCCTTGCGAGATCCTTCGCATCTCATACCACTTGACCGCAGCAGCCCGGCGCATTTCATCGATGTCACTCATTTGCCGTTGCGGTTCGTGTCCCGCTGTCCATGCCATGGCGTAATAGTTCTAGTTCCCGGCGCAATGGTTTCCAGTATTCCGTATCGCGTCGTCTCTCTTCAGCCTCTTCCTGAGCTAAGGAGGCTGCAACCTTATCGAGATCGCCCGACAGGGCGTCATCCACGGCCTGGCGCCTGGCGGCTATTGGAGCCGCCTGATCTGCGTATGTCTGACAGAGGCGGCGCAGTATCTCAGGAGTTCGACTCTCCATAAGCCAGAAAAGGATCTTCTCACGACTTGGCCTGACGTCGGCAAGGTAGTCTGCCTCGAGAAGCCGCCGAAGCATAGGCCAATCCTTGTCGCGCTGTGTTTTCTTGGCCTGTACGAGATCGGGAAGGCCAAGCACATGGACCCGCACGGCACCGCCTTCCAGATGAATGGTTTGACGTCTATTCCAGAGTGCCTCGAACGGATCGCCTCCTCGCAACACCGACATCAGGTCGATACGCAAACCGGCAACGTCCGGGTGTCGACATCGGAAGTGAACGGCATGGCCTTTCTCGAGATACGGCACTTCAAAAGGTGGAACCGCGATGACTTCCGCTCGCAATTCCCGCAAAGCGGACTGGAGGAGGCCCAAGTTTTCCTGGTCGGCCAGGACGACGAAATCGCTGTCCCGGCTGAATTCCGCCGCACCGTACAGGATACAAGCCTGTCCTCCCATCAGGAGGGCTTTCACGTCATGGCGGGAGAAAGTAGAAAGGACTTTGAGTATCGGGTTCCGGATCAAGGCTGCCTCCCATGGCGATATACGCTTCCCATAACCGCTCGGCCTCGCGCCATCTTTCTGCCGGCGTCAGGCGGTACCACTCCATGCACTCATCGCCAACCGATTCAGCGAGTTTTTCGATCATTTTGTCTTCCCGAACCATAGTCATACCACCTTCACCGCGCCTTCTCCGGCCACTCCTTCGCGGTCCGAGTTCCCGAAAGCCTCGGGGTCAGACCCGGTAGTCGCTCAGGATTCGTACAAACTGAACCCGAGACACGCCACACAACTCGGCCGCCTTGCCTTGCGAGATCCTTCGCATTTCATACCACTTGACCGCAGCAGCCCGGCGCATTTCATCGATATATTCCGCCGGCGATAGACGCAGCGCGGAAAACGTGGATTCCGGAAGATCAAGCACAATCTGCATGAGTTGCTCCCGAAGGTTGGAAGATATGCCCCACACATCACCTGTATCGCCTTACTTACAATGTATCGCATCGCGCTTCGGCAGTCAATCGTCAAGAAAGCCTCGGGGGGGGGGTGCGTCAGCGGCAGGTGGAGGATGTCAATCCAGACGGCTCGCGAGGCCGCTCGCCCTCCATGGGTTCACTCTCAGGTTCTCGCTGGATGGCGAGCGGCCTCGCGAGCCGCCCACCCACGACTGACGCAACACGCCTCGGGGGCAAACCGGTCTTCTCTGGCACGGGGCGTAGCGTTCGGAAATGCTACACATGTTACTGTGCTGCAAGGACAATGGACCATGGTCCCCAGTTGCGCGTAGCGCTAAGTTCGAGTCGCCGACTTCCCGACTTTGTCGTCCACGTCGTCGTACACTTTGTCGAATCCCATGGCCCCGATTCGAAACTCACCGGACAATCGACGAAGTGCCGGGAACCGGAATGGGCCGCCCGAACCTAGGGCCGCGGCCGACCCTCGTACCTCGGGCGGCAGAGTTGGAGCGTTCTTCGCAGGATGCGGCGCGCTTCCTCTTCCATAACTGTCCGGTGTCACCGCTGCCACGTTCCGCCTCTTCTTTCGGGCGCTGAGTTCAGCGACGTTCAGTCGCGTCCGCCAAACACCGGCTTCCGTGTTCTGGGGACACTCCGCCCCGTGGATTATGCGGCCTGCGGCTCGACCACCATTCATCCCGAGGAACGTAGCCATCCGCGATCAGTTGCCGCCACGTCGGCGACATGGTTGCCCGGCAAAGAAGCCGGTCCGAGGCCCCGCTGCATGCGGGCGCGCTTGCCTGCCTTGCGCGCGCGGGGTCCAGTTCAGGTACAGAGAGACGCTACCGCTAACGCAGGGCCCCCCCCACGGCCTGCCTGCCGCCGGCACTGGGCCGGAGGCCCTGGCTGCGTCCACGTACGTCCCGGATGTGTCCCCTATGTGTGCCAGTGTGTCCCCTATGCGTACCAGTGTGCGCCCTATGTGTGCCAGTGTGCCCACACACGTCCCAGATACCCCTTCGAACCGGCGCCAACCCAACGGGCAACATGCAAAATCTAGTGCTCGTCCGCCAGAAGTTCTCCCGCAATTCACCGACTCGCGCAGGAGGCACGGAT
>MHBL01000080.1 GCA_001803235.1 Lentisphaerae bacterium RIFOXYA12_64_32 | reverse complement strand
GGTGGACAGCGCGGGTAGCCGTAGAACCCGCTTCACCACCGGCACAAGGCCGGTGGGGTCGCCAATCCGTGCCTCCTGCGCGAGCCGCTGAATTGCGGGGTGACTTCTGGCGGACGAGCACTAGAATCTCCTCGGACCGGAGTCGTTGATGGCGCCGAGTGCCGTAACGCGGATCGCATTCACCTTCCAGGCGTTGACCCGCTGGCTTTCTCCCACGTCGTCCACAAGGTTCTTCTGGCGGATGCTGAGCAGCACGCCGCAGTGCCCGCTCTGGCGGGACAACGGGGAATGGGCGTTGAGGTTGCGGAACACGTGGAGCGTTTGCTGGCGCTCGCTGACTTGGGTGGCTTGTTGCCAGCAACTGGCATCGGGCGGCCCGACAAACTCGGACGGGGCGGCGACGGCAACATCGAACAGGAGGTTCTCGCCCGGGTTGGTGGCGTCCAGTTCGATGCGCAGTTCACGGATGTCCATGTCCGCGAGCATGGGCGGGAAGATCGCCTTGAATCCCAAGTAAGAGACGGGGTTCCGCAACAGGTTTCCCTGCCACGGACCGGTGCGGCCCATCAGGGCACTGGAGCGGCTGGCGGACTCCACCTTGATCAGCGGCGGCGGGACTGTGATGTCGCCGGGTTGGACTTGGATGGTCAGCGGGATCAGTTCGAGAACAAAACCGGCTTGATCGAAGTCGCCCAGTTCCATGGGTGCTTTGCCGTTCTTGTGTTCCCAAGGGTATAGCATGGCCAGGGCGGGCAGGGGGAAGAGCTCGTCCGTGAACAGGGCCTCGATCGCGGAGGAGAAGGTGTCCAACCGCAGCATGCCGCCCTGGTTGGGCACGGCTACGCACTGGCCATCGCGGACGGCGCCGTGGATCACGCCGTTGCGGCAGAGGATGTAGACGGAGACGTCCCGCTTCGGCAGCCAGTCCGGCACGTTCCACGGTTCCAGCGTCATGGCGCCAGCGCTGAGGGTCAGTGTCGGCAGGTTGGGCAGCGGTTGGGCCGGGAGGGTATAGAGGATAGCGAGGTCCCTGGGTTTCAAGGCCTGGATGTTGATGTTCGGGGCGGTGGCCATTTCCTCGGGGAATGTCCGTTGCACGATCAACGGCGGTGGCAGCGACACCTGCTGCCCGCGGCCCGGTACGGTGGGCAAGGGCGGAAGGGCCCGGACCAGAGCTGTCACGTCGTTCCCCTTCAAGGTCGGTCGGCAGTCCGTCTTGCTGAACATGCTGAGGATGGCGTGGCCGCTGCGCCGTTCCGGGCCGGTGGCGGCGACATCGACCACGGTCGCCATGCGGGGCGGGCGCTGTGCGTTCTGGCGGAATGCGGCATAGAAGATGGCGGCCGAGAAACACACGCCCAGCGCCGCGGCGGCGACCCACGCGATCGCATGGCGTCGGTACCGGAACCCGACGCCCAGCACGCCGAGGAGCACGATCAGGTAGACGGCAAGCACCTTCTGGATGGCGCCGACGCTGGGGATCCGGAATCCGGTCAGGATGGCCAGCAGATACGGCAACTGCGTGCCGTTTTCCGGGTAGTACAATCCGTAGGGCGCGGTCGTCCACGACAGGAGGTGGTTCCACGCCGGAACGGTGCACTCGCTATGGCGCATCGCCTTCGTGCAAGGGTCCGTGGCGAAGATGCCCACCGAACCGAGGCCCCAGCGGCGCCAGCGACAGACCGGGAACCCGTTGAGTTCCAGGGCCGTGACCCCGTCGCCGATCGGGACGCTCTCCAGAAAAGGGAATCCGTCGGGGACCATCAGAGGCACGCGTTCGTCGGTCATCCGCATCTGGTCGTGGAACTGCTTCCCCCATTCGTCAAGAGGCGGCAGTTCCTCGATACGGCGGATGCGCAGCGGGTCCACGGGCAGCAACTCGCGCAACGGCGTGTTGGCTGCCTCCATGATGCCGGCGGGGCTGATGAAGATCAGCGTGCCGCCGCGCTGGACAAAGTCGAGCAGTGCCGAGAACTGCATGGCTGTCATGAGGTGGAACTTGGGTTCTGCCATGACCACGGCTCGGGCGTCGCCGTAGCCGGCCCAGTGGTGCGGACAGTCGCGCGCGCCGGCCCAGGTGACTTCAGCGCGTACGATCGCGCCTCGGGCTGGATCCAGGGTGCCCATCCCCTCAAAGGTGTCCCCGTCGTTTACCACCAGGATCTGGAAACGGCCCCGGGGTGCGCCGAAGCGGGCGAAGATCGAGTCGCGCTGGACCCGACGGTCTCCCACGTAGAGGTTGAGTTCGTAGTTCTCCGTGGGAGCGCTGGTCACCAGTTCGCGGCCGCGGATGAAAGCATTGCCTTCGATGCGAAGGATCTTCTCGAAGACGGTTGTGGCGCCGCGCTCCGCCGTGAGCACGATGCGAACGGTGGCCGGCAACGGGTCCGGGTTGCGGATGTGGTAGGCCAGGTACGCCCAGCTATGGTCAACCAGGCGCGGGGAACGGCAGTAGCGCAGCGAACTGCCGGCGATCTCCGGGTCGGCGTGCGCCAGGCTGATCAGCGTCAGGCTGGCCAGCCGCACAACCCACTGCCTGCAGATGGCCGCGGGCAGGTTTCTCATGGTGTTTTCCGTCTGCAGATGGACTGTCTTTCCCGGCGCTGGATCTGGCAAGCGCGCCGGCGTGACGGTGCGGATTTCGCATTCGGCTTTCGGACGGTCAACCCCGTTCCAGGGCCAGGGTCAGGGTGGTCCGATCACACACTTCCGACGGACCGAAATACTGGATGGGGCCTGGGTACAGGTACTCGTTGGCGTTCGCCCATTGGGTACGGTTGGCCGCCAACGCCGCAAACGGCTTGCCGCCCAAGTCAACGAGCGCTTTACGGATGACAGGGCGGTTCTCACCGTGTCGTCGTTCAAGGTTCATCATCAGGGTCAGGGGAATGCCGCCCGCGGTCCACTTCGTGCTGGGCGCGGCCGTGTTGCGGACCGACGCCATGTAGCCGGTCTTGCCGGCGGCGACGAGTGCGGCGGCGCAGTAGCCGAGGCTGTAGCAGTAGTCGGCATCGAAATTCGAGGGCGCCGCGCAACGGCCCTCGTAGCCGAAGAAGTGCGTCTGGGCGGAGAACTTGCCCTTATAAGCCCCGGCGGCCTTCCACTCCTTCAACTGCGCCTCGACCATTTCGACCAGGAGTTTTTCGGTTTCGATGCGGGACACCTGGACGTTGCCGTGCGGGTCGCGGTCCATGAGCAACTGGGTCTGGATGGTCGCGGGCAGGGATTTGAACGCCGCCGCGGTCACGGTCGAGAGTCTGCCGGCGACGAACTGGATCTTCTGGTCCGTGTTCTGCAGGGCCTGGAACTCCGTGCCGGTCCTGGCGAGCAGGTCATTGAGTTCGGAGATCAGGGCCTTGATTTCGGGAATGAACTCAATCAGCCCTTCGGGAATGAGCACGACGCCGAAGTTCATACCGGCGGCGGCGCGGTTGCGCACGGCCGTGGCCACTTCCGAGACGACGTCCCGCAGCGTCTGCTTCTTCTGGGCGATCTCTTCCGAAACGATGGCGATGTTCGCATGCGTCTGCAGGGCGCACTCCAGCGTGATGTGCGACGCCGAGCGGCCCATGAGCTTGATGAAGTGGTAGTACTTCTTCGCGGAGTTCGCATCGCGTTGGATGTTGCCGATCAGTTCACTGTAGACTTTAGTGGCGGTGTCGAACCCGAACGAGATCTCGATCTGCTCGTTCTTGAGGTCGCCGTCGATGGTCTTCGGTACCCCGAGCACCTGGATGCGCGGCTGGGTCGTGTCCGCCCGCGCGAGGCGCTCCATGTACTCGGCCAGCATGCAGGCGTTGGTGTTGGAGTCGTCGCCGCCAATGACCACCACCGCGGTGATGCCGTGAGTGCGGCAGGTCTTCACCACGCTGGCGAACTGCTGCTCGGTCTCCAGCTTGGTGCGGCCGGAGCCGATGATGTCGAACCCGCCGGTGTTCCGGTACGCGTCAATGATCTCCGCGGTCAGAAGCTGGTGCTTGTTGTCGATCAGGCCGCTCGGACCGCCGAGGAAGCCGTACAGTTCGCAACCGGCGTTGTAGGCTTTGATGCCGTCGAACAGGCCGGCAATCACGTTGTGGCCGCCGGGCGCCTGGCCGCCCGAGAGAATCACGGCCGCCTTCAGGGCCTGCGTCTCCGTCTTGCGGCTGCGGCCAAAGGTGATCACCGGCGCCCCGTACGTGAGCGGGAAGATCGCCCTGACGTCGGCCTGGTCAGCCACCGATTCGGTGGGCGCGCCATCGTCGCATTTCACAAACGGTCCGCACTTGGCCAGAACGGGCGGGAGTTTCGGGGAGTATTCGGCACGGGCTTTTTGGAGGGGAGACACATCGGCCATCAGCAGCACCCTTTCCTGCAGAGGGTCCACAACAGGCATGGTTCACGGTTCAGAGGTCAAAGTTATAAGGTTATTCGGATGTAAGTACAGATGAGACCAACCGTGAACCATGGAACGGTGAACCTTTGAACCATGCCCAAAAGACTAATGCGGCAAGCTGGGAAATCAAGCACGAAACGAGTCGGGGCGTCGTCGTGCGCGGGGGGCTCGCCCTCCAGGCTAGTGCTCGGTCGCCAGAAGTCACCCCGCAATTGCGCGCAATGGTCCGCACCTTCCCAG
>MHBL01000079.1 GCA_001803235.1 Lentisphaerae bacterium RIFOXYA12_64_32 | reverse complement strand
CGATTGGGGGAAGAGGGGCGGGCCGTCCGCCCTCTTTCCCCAATCGTCGCCCCGCGGGCGCCTGCCTTCGCGGAGCCGCTACGGCAGGCATGCAAGACCCGCGGCGGCGCGGACCGGCACGAGTAACACCAACCTATGATCGGCCGGTCCGCCGGCCGGGGGCGCTGACGCATCACGTGTTGACTCTCGTCGTCGCCTTGCAGGGCACAAGGCCTGGACCTATGTTGACGTGACTTGTCGATCCAAGGCGTGCGCCATGAAGCAGGCGGAGAACCATGAAACTCCAAGACCGCCATTTCTGTATCTCTCAACCCACCCCGGACGTAGTGCAGGTGTCTCGGCCGGCCACCGGTGAGGCCGTGCGCCTGGCCTGGCCGGCGGTGTGCGTCAGCCTGGGCGGCAGGGAGGTTCGGCCGGAGACCCCGCTGGGGCCGGCGCGGGTCCGGAGCGGACGCCTAATTCAGGTGTTCGCGGCCGAAGGGCTGCGTTTCGAGGTCAGCCTGGCGCTGACCGGAAAGCCGTGGCTGCGCAAGGCGGTCTGCATCTCCAGCGAGACCGATCAGCCCACGCCGGACTACGTCGAAGTGGATCGGCAGTTGCTGCCGACGACCGACCTGCAGATTCGCGGCTATCGCGCCACCACGCCGCGCCGGCGCGAGGATGGGCGCGAGGAGGAGGGCGCCGGGGTCATGCCCGGTTGCGGCTACCCGATCATGGGCCAGAACTGGTTTGCCGGCCTGGAGCACCCGGCCGGGTTCAACCGGATTGTCTCCACGGCCAGCCTCGGCACACTGATCGCGTTGGTGCATCACCCGGTGTGGGACGGACACGCTCTGCGGCGAGTCGATGCCGTGCTCGGTTGGTGCGACGACGCCACGGCGGCCTTTGCCGATTACCTCAAGTCCATCCGGCTGCCGCGCCTGCGCGCCCCGCTCGTGTCGTTCTGCACGTTCTGGTCCGATCCGTACCTGGGCAACTACGAGTACAACGTCTCCTACGCCGCGTGCGCTGCGTTCTTCCGCGCCTTTGCGAGTCACGGGTTGCGCCCGGACGTGTTCACGCTGGACGCGGGCTGGAACGACCGCCAGACGGTCTTTGAGGCCAAGCCGGCGCTCGGTGGCGACAGCGGCCTGATCCGGTTGCGAAGCCTGGCGCAGCGCCAGGGCAGCGCGCTCAGCCTCTGGGTCAGCCACAACGGGCCCATGGGCATTGCGCCGGAGTGGCTGAAGGAGCACGGCTACGAGGTGGGCAGCGGCTGCAGTGCCGCGTACTGCGGCGAGGGCTACGGTGTGATGATGGATGAACGCTTCGTGGCGCTGGTCCGTAAACGCCTGAGCGAACTGGTCGGCAACGTCGGCGCCGTGCACCTGAAGATCGACTGGGACAACGAGTGTGCCACGAACGCCGCGTTTGACGCCAGGTACCCGACGCGTGACCAGGTGCGGCAGGCTAGCCTGGACGCGTTCTTCCGGATTGCCAGGGCGTTGCGCCGCGTCAACCGCGCCGTGGTCACGCGCAACGGCTGGTGGCCGTCGCCCTGGTGGCTGTGCCACGCCCAGCACGTATGGCTCTCCGACTCGGGCGACTCGGAGTACGCCGCCTTGCCCAGCCGCACGCCGCGCGACAGCGCCAGCACGCACCGCGACCTGATGTACTACAACCACTTGCAGCGCGACCAGACCCCGATCCCCCTGGACTGCTTCGACAACCACGAGTTCCCCGACGCGTTGCGCAATCCGTTCCCCGAAGACCCCGCCTCGTGGGTCAACGCGGTGTGGCTGTCGTTCTTCCGCGGCAGCACGTACCTGGCCTACACGCTCAACCCTGAATCGCTCGAGGACTGGCAGGCGGCCAGCTTGAAAGCGGTCATGGCGTTTTGTCGCGCCCATGCCAAGCATATCTTCGTCGATCATGGCCGCATGGTCCTGGGCCATCCGGGGAAGGGCGAGGTGTACGGGTTCCTGCAGCCCGGCGCCCGGGAATCGTGGTGCGTACTCCGCAACCCTCTGTCCGTCCCGCAGGCCATAGCTCTGGACGCCGCCGCGCTGGTGTCTCATCCGGTGCGCGGCGTGCTGCAGTTCTACCCGCACTTTCAGAACCTCAAGCCGCAGGCGACGTTGACGCTGCTCGGGCACGAGGTCAAGATCCTGGTTCTCAGTGCGACGCGTCGGGCGCTGCCGTTCCCTGAACCGTTCCAGGTCGAGAGCGCCGGCAAGGCGTTCCTCTATCGTTTCCCGGCTTCCCTGGCGATCGGTCCGCGAGTTCAGCCCATGGTCCATGCGATCCAACGTCTCGACGCGCTCGAGTGCCTGTGGAACCGGTGCAGCGACCTGCCGGATGGGCGCCGCCGCTGCCAGTGGTTTCTCAAGACACCGTACCGCCTGCGCGAACCGCTGGTCCTGCTCCTGGCGCGCGGCAAAGGCGCCCGGGACCTGCGCCTGACTGCCGCGACCTCGCGCTACCGCGGCGCCGTGGGCGGTTTCGCCATTCCCGTGACCGTGATGCAGCCCGGCACGCCTGGGTACGGCGAAAGCAAGAATCTGGATGTCACCTGTGACCCGGACCTGGCCTGCTTCGCCCTGCGCGTCCCTGCTGGCGGTGAGTTCAATCTCACGTTGGACATTGCGGGGTTGCCGCAGGAGGGGTGCAGTCTGAGCGCCTGGATCGAGGGCTACGAAGCGCCGTCGCGCAACGGTGTGCGGTTGCGAACCCCGCCGCGCGGGTTCGAGGCGGCCGTGCCGTGCCCGCACCCGCTCGGGTTCGGCCGCGTGCTGGAATTGCCGCTGAAATGAGCCGTTCCCCCTCCCGGCTCGGAACGGTTGCAGCCTCACGCCCCGAGGCATTGGCCGCGGCGCCGTTCGTAGTGGTGTCGTCGTCCCGGTCCCGCCTGACAGGCGGGATCCGCCGGGCAAGACACCATCCCGCGCCACGTCGCCGCAACCCGCCAGATGGGCTCTTGACGCTCCACGTTGTTCCGTCCCGCTTGCCAAGCGGGAAGCCCGCTGCGAACGGGTGCGTCCTGGTGTCCGCGGCTGGGCCTCTTGTCTCTGGCGGTTCACCCGCACAGGTCGAGAGGTTTTGGGGGCACACGCTTCCCGCGCCGCGGCGAGGAAACTCACTTCCCGTCGGGTTTCGCGTCCGGCTCCGTGCGTTGCGGTACGGTGAGTTCCTGCGCGGCGGGCGCCGGTTTGACCTCAAACGTCGGTTGCGGGGGTGTCTGCGGCGCGGTGGGTTCCACGGCGGGCGCGGCCGCTTCCCCGGGCGCGCGGAACAGGTCCGGCGGAACCATCTTCTCATCGAACAGGAACAGTTCCGCGTCATCGAACCGGATCTGCGTCTTCCAGTCGTCGCTGCGCAGTTGCAGCGTCTTCACGAACCACAGGCCGTGTTCGTGCTTCTTGAAGCCCTTCATCTCAAGCTTGCGCCACGGTTCGCCCTCGCCCGGCCGGTACCACCACACCTGCAACGGGAACAGCGCGTCGACCGAGAACCAGACCCGGGCAAACTCGCCCGTGTCCGGGTGCCGTAGGTCCATCACCCGGCACGCCTGGTGCGACACCGACTCGCGGTCCAGTTCGCGGATGAAATCCCAGTAAATGAAGGCAAAGGTGAGATCCTCGGTACGGATGCCCAGGTCGGAGAGTTTCACGCCTTGTTCGTTGTCCGGCAGTGTCAGCGTCACTTTGCCGAGCCCTGTCTCGGTGTAGGCCTGACGGATGCGGTAGTCATTCGTTTCGTTCAGCACGATCTGCGACATCGCCGCCGTCGGCTCGAACTTCACGGCGACCCGGACTTTCAGTTTCTTCTTTGCGCTTGGCCCGGCCCAGTTGATGGTGCCGGCGAAGCGGCCCCAGGCGTACTGCTGGAACGGTCGCCGCACCTCGGCGAGAAACTCGGCCGTAGACAACGCCTCGCCCAGGGGCGTCTGCGCCGCCGCCTTCAGTGCGGCGGCCTGCTCCTTTGTCTCGTCAGCCGCGCCGGCGCCCGCACCCGCAAGCCCGAGAAACAGCACGGTGGCAATCCCGAAGATTCGTCGCATTGAGTAGCCTCCAGTTCAAAACGCACAGGTCTTCGCGGGCCGGGTGGCGCTGGCTGGCGGGTTGGCCAAAGGGGCCAGGCGGACACGGACCCAACGGACCCAACAGACCCAACGGACGGAACGAATGTTCGCGTCGCCTTGCCCACCCACCCACACACCCACCCACACACCCACCGTCACTCCGTCTCAATGCCTTGCGGCACGTACTGCAGGTCGCCGGTGATCAGGACCTGGTCCACCCGGATGCCATCCTCGCGATTCAGGACGCGGAACTCCTGCTTGCCGGCGTCGAACTCGAACATCTGCTGCGCCTCCAGCCAATGCCAGGCTTCGTACGTGCCATCGTTGCCCACCACGACCGGTTTCGGGTCGCGGCCGGCCGAGAGGTACAGGCTGTTGCCGCAGGAACCTTCCCACCACACGCGCACCCAGATCTTGCATTTCATCGGCTTGGGAATGTCCACCGCGAACACGGCCCCGCCGTACTTCATGTCCGGCGCAGCGCCTTCCGGCGGCTTGCCCTTCTCGTCCGGCAGGTGCAGCATCTGTCCTTTGCTCGTCCTCGGGTCTTTTTCCATGACGAACGGCGGCGTGAACGACGTGGCGTCCGGGGCGCTGAACAGCTTGAAGAAATCCACATCCGCCGCCAGCCCGGCCCTTGGCGTTGGGTTCGCCGCCGTAGCTCCTCCGCCGGCGCCGTCGGGATGCTGGCCGGACGTTGGCCGCCCAGGCCCGCGCGGGGTCGGGGTCGCCCCCGCGTCGCCCGCCGGTGCGGGTTTCACCAGGACGACGGCCAAGAGCATCGCGCAGGCAGCGCCCCACAGGCACACCGCGCGCCAACCCATGAGACGAATGCCGCGCTGGAAATCATCATTCGGCCCGGTCCAGGCACTGCAGGCCAGGCCGAGCGCCACCACCCAACCCACGCCGCGCACGAATACATCGCTGATCAGCATGCCTGCCAGCAGTACGAGCAAACAGCCGGCGCCGGCCAGGAATACCGGGTCGTGGTTTTCCGAACGATAGTAACCCTCCAGGCCGCGCGCGATTCCCGCCACGAGCAGGAACAGCAGTGCCAGTCCGGCGGGGAATCCGGCGGTGGCCAGCAGAATGCCCAACCCGGACTGCGTATCCCGTTCGATGGCGTGCACGGGGCGCGGCAGTTCGCGGTAGAACGTGCCGATGAACTGCTGGTAGTGCCCCGGCCCGACGCCGCACACCGGCTTGTCTGCCGCCATACGCATGGCTGCGACCAGTTCGACGTGGCCCTGCTTCGGCATGTTGCCGTCGAACGGCGACAGCGATGTGGCCAGCACGTCGGCCCTGGACCCCGGCCCACGCCCGCCTGACAGCGTCAGCGCCAGGACCAGCCCGATAGCCAGCAGGTTCGTCACGACGGCCTGCCGCGAGCGCAACAGGAACGCGACGGCCAACAGACCGACGCAGGCCACAAGAAGTATTTGGCCGTTGGCCATGCAGGCCAGGCAGGCGAGATTCAGCAGGACGATCCCGATCACCCGGCCGAAGCCGGGGGCGCCGCCGAACAGGAACGGTTGCAGCCACACCAGCACGGCGGCGAGGTAGAGGGAGAACCCCGTGCGGCTGGGAAACAGCCCTGTCACGGCGGGGCCGAACCCGGTGGACAGATGGAGGAAGCCCGCCGCCAGGTTCGCAATGAGACCGAAGCCGACCAGCCACGGCAACCGGTCCGGTCGCTCGTGCAGCAGCATGCCGATCAGCAGCACGCCGCACAGCAACTGTTCGACCCGCTGCCCGCCTTCCATGAGCGACGGTTTGCCCCAGCCGCCCGCCGCGACCGCCCCGCAGTACAGCACCAGAACAACCGCCACGGCAAGCGGGAACCGGAGTTTTCCGTTGCCGCGCCACAGCCCGAACAGGACTCCGGCGACCGCCAGGGCCACCAGCAGGTCGTCGAGCGCCACTCGTACGCCGGGTGTCGGCAGGAGTACCTGTGTGCCCATGACCACCACGGCCAGGGCGGACAGGGTCCGCACCGCACGCGGCATGGCGCCCGGTTCCGGTTTGCGGATGCCGCTCAGCGGATCCCTATTCGCATCAACAGAGAACATTGTACCTCGTTCGCTCGCCTCTCCTCCCAGACGCTGTTGGGGAGACATCACGTTTTCCCGTCCGGACAAGACCGGGAAAAACAACAATATGCCACCGATTCGAGGCCCTACAATCCGTCGGGACGGGGGTTCGACGGATGCGGTGGCGAAACGTGGCGGGGTTCGCGAACCGACCACTGTTGGCGGGCGCAGTACGTGGGAACGGCCCAGGGGGTTCGGCTCTTCGGCATCACGGGGGCCCGGGGCGCCGGTCGCTTGATGTCAGGTCGCCGCGGAGACTTGGTAGAGCTCAGGGCAGATGTGGCGAAGGTACTGCTCCAGCACGACCACGGTCGGGCCGTAGCCCTTGTGGTAGATGTGGTACTCCAGATCGTGCGCCAGGATATCCGTCTTGGCGTAGCGCTTTTCCGGGTCGGGATCAAGCATGCACTTGAGGATCTTGCGCAGGTTCACTGACACCGTCTCGGGCAGCAGGTCCCACTGGACCCAACCCTTCGAGGCGGCGAAGATTGCATTCGCCGTCCACTTCTCGCGGGCGCGCTTCATGGACAGGAGTTCAAACAGCACGATCCCCAGTGAGTAAATGTCGGAACGGAAGTCCACCGGCTTGCCCCACGCCTGCTCGGGCGACATGTAGAACGCCTTGCCGATCGAACGCCCTTCGATGGCGGCGGTTGCGTGCGTCGCCGCCTTGGCTATGCCGAAGTCGCCCAGCTTCGGCAATCCCTCGGTCGTGATGAGGATATTGTTCGGGCACACGTCGCGGTGAACAATGTGCATGGGCTGGCCTGCCGCGTCGAGGCGCGAATGCGCGTACGCCAAACCACGCGCGATGCGGCTGGCGATGAAAACCGCCATCTCTTCGGACAGCATCTTCTGCGCCGTCACGTGTACGTTCATGAACTGCGCCAGCGACAGGCCGTGCACGTACTCCATGATGATGTGGTACTGCCCCTCGACACACGAGAGCTGGTAGATCTGCACGATGTTCTCGTGCACCAGGTTGGCTACCAGCTTCGCCTCGTCGATGAACATCCCGGTGAACTGCGCGTCCTGGCACAGTGCCGGCAGCAGTTCCTTGATCGCCACCTTCTTCTCGAACCCGTCAGCGCCGAACTGAATGGCCTCGCACACCGAGCCCATACCGCCTTGGGCGATCTGCCGGGTCACGCGCAGCTTGGTTTCTTCGTCGATGGTCGCCAGCATCTTTTCCCTCTGTCTCTCACGGAACGAACGCAACACCATCCTCGCCCAATGTCGTTCGCGCCGCGGTGTAAAAGGATACTCGCCGGAGAGGGGAAATGCAAGGGCGCTGGGCAGTGTGGGTGAGTGGGTGGGGACCACGGCGCGGCGCCCAAAGCGGGCCGATCCGTCGGATCTGGCCGATCGCTCCCCCCGCACCCAACAGCCGTCCGCCCCGGCGTCGCCCTCACGCTGCCCCGGGCACGCGCAGCAGGCGCACGTGCGGCAGCTTCCGTGCCGCTTCCTCGAAAGTGACCATCTCCCCGGCACCGCCGCGCCGGTAGCCTTCGTGGATGAGGCGATCCACGAACCCGGGCTTGGCCGAAGCCAGCCCCGGGACTGCCAACACGCCCCCGGCAACGCCGGTCCCGGTCACATCCCCGCTGCTGAGGAACTCCCCGAGCTGCCTCAATGCCTCAGATTTCGGCACGGCAAAGTGATGCTGCAGAGCGAAATAGACCTCGCTGACAACCAGGTCTGAAACCACAGGAGTCGTGCCCGTGGCCTGGACTTCGCGTAGCCAGCGCAGGGCAACCCAGGCCTGATCGTCCGGTTCCCCCGTCAGCAAACGAAGCACGACCGACGTGTCAAGCCCAACCTTCATGAGCGGCTCCCCGCACGGGCCCGACCCTGAGCGATGCTCCGGCGGATGGCGTCCATGTCGAACCGGCCACGTGCGTTCTTCGCATGCTTGCGGAGCGCCCCGAACCACGCCGGCACCGGCTGCCCGTCAACCGTGCCCGACTCCGGGGGTGCGGTCTTCGCAGCACCGTCGGTTTCGTCCACCCAGGAACTGAACAACCCGATGGCCACCTCGCGCACCGCCAGCCCTTCCATGGCGCACTTGGCCTTGACCCGGCGGTAGACCTGATCCGGAATGTCGAGGGTCGTCTTCATG
The DNA here is from genome assembly GCA_001803235.1 of Lentisphaerae bacterium RIFOXYA12_64_32. Lineage (GTDB taxonomy): Bacteria > Verrucomicrobiota > Lentisphaeria > Oligosphaerales > YB12-FULL-65-16 > YB12-FULL-65-16. The sequence goes on along the minus strand of MHBL01000079.1, from coordinate 5,337 downwards.
CTGACAATATAACCATATTCCCGTATTCCTGTCAAGATTGGCGACACAAAGAGGGCCTTGCGGTTGGGCGAGACTCAACGGGAAGCAACACGCGGAGGCGCTGCCCCCGCGCCCCCGCCGGGGCGTCATTGACTCCCCGGACCCCTCGGAGTTGTTGCCGGAAGCATGGCCGCCGGGCAGCCCGGCGGCCTTGGCGGTCCGAGACCGCCCGGTCACGCGCCCAGTCGCGCTCTGCGGTAGCCGAGCGCGAACTGCGTGCCGTCGTAGCCGGCGTCGTCGTGCCGCAGGTCGCTGAGGTTCACGACCTGCCCGCCGTTCAGCCAGGACTGACGCGCGGCCATGGCGGCCAGTTCCGGTTCGAGCAGTTGCGCCATGGGCAGCGGCGGGGTGGCGACCTTGCCGGTCATGTAGGGCAGGCACGCTTCGAGCAGCGGCCGGTACAGCGAGCCGCCTTCCGGCTTGAGCTGCGCGACGTTCTTGTTCGTGATCGCGGTCAGGTGGAACGGCAGCCACTTGTCGACCGTGCCGACCGCGAGGATCGCGACCTGACCGGTCTGCCACGTGATCTTGATGTGCTTCTGGCGCGTCCCGCCCAGGCACTGTGCGGACTGCACGCCCGGCCCCAGGACCTGGCACGCGAACGAATACGCGTGGATGCCGTAGTTGTACTCGTCTACACCGCAGCCGCCAAACACCGTGTGCACGTCCCCGCGCTCCGCGACCGGCTGCGCCAGGAATGCCGCCCCGGCCGTGGTGAACCGCAGGCTCGAGCCGCCGGTGATCTTCTTGCCCTGCTTGACCCAGTCCAGCAACTGGTTGATGTCCTTCATGTTGCCGACAATCGGCTTGTCCAGCAGCACCGGCTTGTTCGCGTCGACAAACGGCCGCGCCTGCTCCAAGTGCTTGTCCCAGTTCGTGGTGTGCACAATGACGCCGTCGACCTCGCCGAGCATGTCCTCGAGCCGGTCGACGGCCTTCGGAATGCTCAGCTTGGTGGCAAACTCCTTCGCGAACCCGGCCAGGCGCGTCTCGGCGCTGTCCCAGCAGGCCGTCACCTCAACGTCGGCCAGACCTTCCTTCTGCAAGGCGCGAATGATCGGCACCCACGACTCGGGATGTGATGTGCAAAGCCCAACCAGACCTAATCGGAATGACATGGTAGTGCAGGCTCCTCAGGTTTCAGTGATCAGTGTTCAGTGTTCGGGGGGAGGGGAGAGGGCGGCGGTCGGACCTGTCGGACGCGTCAGACAAGTCGAACCTGCGCGCCGCTTTCGGGCTGCGAGCCACGGGCGTCCATTCCTGATTTGACGCCCACATGCCCACGCACCCACACACGGCCTTGCTTTATTCTTCTTGCCCTCGTCCCTCGACACTCTTCCTACTTGTTGATCGCGTTTGCGTAGATCAGGTCCACCAGTTCCATGGACTTGACCGCGTCCTGCAGGTTGTTGTGCAGTTGCGTCTTCGACTTCACGGCGTCGATGAAGGCGCGGTTTTCCTCGCGGAAGCCCTGGTTCGCGTACGCCTTGTCGCTGCCGGCGAATTCGACGTTGCTCTTCTGGAACACCGGGGTCTTGCCGTCCTTGACCCACACTTCGCCCACGCCGTCCGCATCGATGTAGGACGAAGCGCCCGCGGCGTGGAACTCGAACTTCAGCGAACGCTTGCCCGTGCGCCAGTTCGCGTGCAGAATGCCGACCGCGTCGTTGTCGAAGTAGATCAGTGCGTTGAAGCTCATCGGGTACCAACTGTCGAGATTGCGCACGTCGCTGGCGACCTTCTTCACGTTTGCCAGGCCGCAGTAGTAGCGGATCGAGTCCGCCGCATGGATCGCGTCGCTGGTGAGAATGTCGACCGCGCCGCGGTAGTACGGGTAGTTCGCGCCCGGTTCCATGTACTTCAGGAAGTGCCCCACCACCTGGTGCGGCTGGTTCACCTTCTTCACCTCGTCGTAGCAGCGGCGCACCAGCGGGTGGTACCGGCGCTGGAACCCGACGGCCGTGACCAGGCCCTTGTCCTCGGCCTTCTTCGCCAGGCACCGCGTCTGGAATGTCGTGATCGCCGGCGGCTTCTCCACAAACAGGTTGTGCCCGCGGTCCATGACGTCCATGGCCACATCGAACAGCACGTGCGGCGGCATCAGTGCGTACACCGCATCCGGTGCCGTCTTCTCCAGCATCTGTTGGTAGTTGTTGAACGTGTTTGCCACCTTGAACTTCTCCGCGGTCGTCTTCAACCGCTCCGGGTTCAGGTCGCAGATGCCCACGATCTCAGCATCCGCAAACTCCGCCAGCGAGGGGTAGTGCATCGCGTTGGCCAGTGCCCCCGCCCCGATCATCGCCACTTTCACCTTGTCCATGGTATTTGCCTTTCTTCTGGTTGCCCGACGGTTCTCCGCCCGACATGTGTTTCATACTATACATATCACAATATATACAGTTGTTTGAGTTGTCAAGGTATCAGCGATGAGAAAAGGCGACCTGTCTTGGCGTGCAGGACGGTCCGCGGATCAGGCCGTGGCGCGGGACCTCAGGGACCGCAGCAGAGTACTCGGGGCCGTCTCGGCCCGAGTCACTCGGCCGGGGACCGGTCGAGTACTCCGCTGCGGCGCGAGACGCGCCGAGCCACCACGCGCTTGGCCGCATTCCAGCCTGCGTCGGTCTGCCCCGTGTTCCATGGTGCGCCACACAGGCCCCCCTACGGCACTTGCATTCTGTGTGTAACTGTATATAGTCAGATTAGCTATGAGCACGCCGAAATACCGCCAACTCATTGAAGAGCTTCGCACCCGGATCCGCAAGGGTGTGTACGCGCCGGGCGGCAAGTTGCCGGGGCATCTGGCGCTGGCGCGCGAGTTCGGCGTGTCGGCGATCACGTCGAACCGCGCGTTGGTCGAGCTCGAGCGTGAAGGTCTGGTGGTGCGGCGGCCGCGCTCGGGCTCGTTCGTCAGCGACAAGGCCGGGGCACTGGACGAAGTTCTGGTCGTGCTGCGGGGGCCGCTGACGGAAGAGAATGTCATGCTCTTCGAGTATTGGCGCGGTGTCACGGCGGCGGCAGAGTCCGCCGGCGTGCCGGTCCGGACCCTGCAGCCGGGTGACGGTGCCCTGGCGGCGTGTATCAGATCCGGGTGGCGCCCGGGTGTAGGAATGATCTTCGCGATCTGCACGTTGACTGACGACCTTACCCGGCAGCTTGCGGAGTCCGCCATCCCGCATGTGTACCTGGATATGGAGCCGCCCGGCAGCGGCTGCCGTGTCGAGGCGGACCGGTCCCGGACCTGCCGCGAACTGGTCCGGACGTTGATGACCGACGGCTGCGGCCGCATCGGGTTCATCGGCAACCTGAACGCCCGTACGCACGCTCTGGCCCGGGACGGCTACCTCGACGCGGTCGCGCCGCTGGGGTTGGGTAACAGCCTGGTGCGGGATGCCAGCGACGGCACGGTGGCCGCCGTGACCCGCGAACTGCTGAGTCCGGAACTGAGGCTGGACGCGCTGGTGGTGATGGGCGGGCATCTGCCCGTGGCCGCGCTGCCGGTGATTCTCGGGGCGCCCCGCAAGGTCCACCTCGGTGTCCTGACGGAGAACAGCACGGTGCTGCAGTTGCGCGGCATCGCCTACGTCGGCTGGTACAGCCAGGTCGAAGCGGGCAAGCTCGCGTTCGAACTCCTGCGCCAGATCGCCGCCGGCCAATCCCTCGGCGACACCATGCTCCGCCCGCCGTTCCACATCCTGCGCCCCGGTGACGCCGGGGGCCCGGGCGATCCCCGGTCAGTGCCCAGGCCTCCCCCGGTGTTGCACGCGTAACCACTCAGGCAGGCTGCAGGTGGAGAGGCTGTAGGCTGTAGGTTGGCGCCCTTGGGCGCTACGCCCCTTCAGCCTATCCACCTGAGCCCTCACGCCATTCGGTGAATGGCGGTTCGCCGCGGACCGAGTCGACCGCGGCCGTGGCTTTGTCGAGCTCTGCCGCGGTCCCGAACATGGCCAGCCACACCGCGCCCTCCGCGCCGCCGACGCCGCCGGAACCGGCGTGCAGGACCTCGACCCCCGCCAGCACCTTCAGGGCCTCTATCTCGGTGAAGATCGGCCCGGGGACGACCCACAGCGTCGGCCCCTTGCCTTGCGCATCGGCGTTGAGCCGTTCGGCCAGTGCATCAAGGTCCGCCGTCACGCATTTCTCCAACCCGACCGGGTGCAGGAAGCACAGGCGCCGCGCCACGGCCGCGCCGATCACCGCGCCGACCGTGCCACCGGTCGGGTGCCCGATCAGCACGGCAGCCTGTTTCCGCTCGTAGTTCAGGGCGTTGGCGCCCTTCACGAACACGTCGCCGGGGCGCATTTCGGGGAGCGCTTCGACCGCCTTGACGCTCAGCCGTTCGCCTTTTCGGATGACGAGATCCGGGTGGGTGTAAGTCAGTTTCGGGCCGCGGTAGTTCTCCGGTACGGTTCGCCCCGTGACCAACGCTTTCTTGTCGAACTTCTCGCCGGTGATTTCCTCGATGATGTAACCGTCGGTCGTGCCCGAGCCGATGGCCAGTGTGCCCTCATTCATGGCGCGCCGCACGAACTCTGCCTGTGCCACCCCCTTGGCAATCAGCCGCTTGGACTCGGACACGGTCAAGGACAATACCAGGTGCATGATCTTGCCTCCTCATCGTGGGCTCCAGGCGGGGCCGCCTGGGGCGTCACTCAAATCACCGTCGGGGCGGGAGGCCCGACGGCCGTAGAGATGCGCGGATTGCGGAACGGGACCCCTGCCGCGCCACGGTGCCAGTGCTCACGGCCGCCGCTTCGCAGGTCAACGGGCCGCCGGGGGCTTGCTGTCGCCGTCCGGTTTGGGATTTTTCGCGGGCGCGGAGGCTGTCGCCGCAGGCTTGCTGTCGCCGTTGGCCGTTTCCGTGTCCGACTTTTCGGTTTTGTCGCCCGTCCCGTCGCGTGCCTTCCTGAATTCGCGGATGCCGCGGCCTAGGCCGCGTGCCAGTTCCGGGATCTTGCGCCCGCCGAAAATCACCAAGACAATGAGGAGGATCAGCAGCAGTTCCTGGTACCCAATGCCCATGACCGTTTCCTCCGTGGTTACCGGCGTACGCCGTCGGCCGTGGCCGCCTTGTTGGAATTGAATCTGTTGCTATTACGCAACACGCGGAACTCGCGAAAATAATGCGGGGAAGGTGGTTCTGCAATCTGGTGTCGCGGGCCTGACGTAATGCGTCAGCGCCCCCCGGGCGGCAGACCGCCCGGTCATGTGTGGGCGTGACTCACTGTTTGTCCGGGTCGTTCTGGCAAAGTGGCCGGAGCGGCTCGCTCCCGAGGGTGCCGGAGCGAGCCGCTCCGGCCA
>MHBL01000078.1 GCA_001803235.1 Lentisphaerae bacterium RIFOXYA12_64_32 | reverse complement strand
CCTTCTTGAACGCTCGCATGAAGCAGCTTCCGTTCAGGCGCCCACTGGACACCACGTCTTTTCATCACAGCATGGTTGCTTCCTAACATATTTCACTACAAAGAGTTAAGCAACAACAGACAAGCTGTGTCTGAGATGCCAGGTCTCCCGGCCTGGCCGGCTTCGGCCGCTTCACCCCATCGCACCGGGTCAGGAGGCCCGGTGCCCACCTTGACGGACCCCCTCAGATGTCTTTGACTGACGCAACACGAGGAGCAGGGCTGCTCCAGAGTCGATCGTTGTTGAGCACTGCGCACCGGAGGACGGCCTTGAGTACCTCCGGCGTGTTCCCACGCCGGGGCGTGGTGCGTTCCGAAATGCCCTCCGACGGCCCGTTGCACGATGTACTCTACACCGAGCCAGGCCGTCACGGACCAACGCACCAACACACACGGCGGAAAGGCCCAGCATGAGAACAGGCAGAACCCACTGGGGCGTCACAGGGGCTGCTCGCACAACCGACTTTGAAACAGCCATGCGGCAGGGACACCGGGGTGGAGCACCGCACAGCCCGCCGCCTTCCGGCCCGCCCCGTGCTTACAGCAACCCGGTGGTCTCCGGGAAACCGCACACGATGTTGCAGCACTGGATCGCCTGACCCGACGCGCCCTTGGTGAGGTTGTCGATGGCGCTGCTGAGGATCACGCGGCCGGTCCGCTTGTCGAACGCACAGCCGATTTCGCACATATTGGTCATGGTCACGTGCTTGGTGTCCGCCAGCTTGCCAGCCCCGAGGACGCGGACGAACGGCTCGCCGGCGTACGCCTGCCGCAGTGCGCCGGCCACCGTATCCAACGTCGTGCCGGCGCACGCCTCCAGGACAATGGTCGAATGAATGCCACGGTTGACCGGAATCAAGTGCGGAATGAAGTTGATGACGATCTGATCCAGCCCGCCCGCCGCCGCCAGTTCCTGCTCGATCTCGGGCAGGTGCCGGTGCCCGGTGACGCTGTACGGCCGCACGCTCTCATTGCACTCGGGGAAAATGTAGGCCAAGTCAACCTTGCGTCCGGCACCCGAGACGCCGCTCATGCTGGAAGCAATGATGCCGCTGGGGTCGACGAGTTTGGCCGCCAGCAGCGGTGCAACGGCCAGAATGATGCTGGTGGGGTAACAGCCGGCACAGGCCACCAGGCGTGCCTTGCGCAACGCCTCGCGGTAACGCTCCGGCAGGCCGTAGACGGACTCTGACAACAGCTCCGGGGCCGGGTGTGCGGCACCATAGGCCGCCTCGTACACCGCAGGATTGTGCAACCGGAAGTCGGCACTGATGTCGATCACCTTGACTCCGGACTTGACCAACGGTGCGGCAAACTCGTGCGCCAATCCGTGCGGCAGGGCGAGGAAGGCCACGCTCGCGATCTTGGCGATCTCGGCCGCGTCCGGCGCCGAGAAACGCAGAGGCGAGTCGGCGAACCGCGGAAACACCTCGCCCAAAGGCTGACCGGCATACTGGCGTGATGTCACACAGGCGACCTCACAGAACGGGTGCCGCAGCAGCAGTCGCAACAGTTCCTCACCCGAGTACCCCGAAGCCCCGACAATGGCAACTCTGACCTTGTCCATCACACCCTCCTGCCTCACTGCAATCCTGCTCGTCATCCCTCTCGTTCCGGATCCCATGTCCCATCAGCCGCGAACATACGCCTCGGATTCCGAGCCGGATTGCGAGCGCGATTACGATTACCGTTGCGGCCCAGACCAAAAAAGAAGAAGCCGGACCGGAGATATCTCCGATCCGGCTTGCCACGTCCGAATATGCGGAGTTCGCTCTCCGCGAATAGAACCCCGTCTAGCGCTTGGAGAACTGGAACCGCTTCCGTGCGCCGGGCTGACCGTACTTCTTCCGTTCCTTGACCCGGGAGTCACGGGTGAGCATGCCACTCTCCTTGATCACCGCACGCAGTTCCGGCTTGGCCTTCACCAAGGCGCGGGAAATCCCGAGCCGCAGCGCGCCCGCCTGCCCGACGGGGCCGCCGCCCTGAATCGTCGCGGTGATATCGTACGCCTGTGAGACACCGGCGATCATCAACGGTTGATTGATGTAACCACGCAGCGTCTGCGACGGGAAAAAGTTGGCATACTCCCGGGCGTTGACCGTGACCTTGCCGGTTCCGGCACTCAACCGCACCCGAGCCACAGCCGACTTACGACGGCCAATGGAGAGGACCTCAGCCTTCGCTGCCTTTACCATGCTCCAGATTCCCTTCCGTTACTACAGCCGCACCGACCAGCGCGGAAAAAACCTGCTGGCCCGACATCAGAGAGGCAATGGTTCAGCCTGCTGTGCCTCATGCGGATGGGTCGCGCCCTTGTAGACCTTCAGCTTCCGGTACTGGGCCCGCCCAAGACGGCCCTTGGGCATCATCCCCCAAACGGCCTCCTGCACGATTCGTTCCGGTCGCTTGGCCCTGACCTCCTCGGCACGCTGCACCTTCAGGCCGCCCATGTACGTGGACCAATCCTTGTACAGCTTCTGCTTCTCTTTGCGCCCGGTGAGTTTCACCTTCTCGGCGTTTACGACGACGACGAAATCGCCGCAATCCAAGTGCGTGGCGAACGTCGGCTTGTGCTTGCCCCGCAGCACATCGGCAATCCGTACGGCCAAGTGCCCAAGGACCTTGCCGTCAGCGTCGACAACCCACCATTTCCGATCGATCTGTTCCGGTTTGGGAAGAAATGTCTTCATGCGCGTTCCAGTCTATAACCGTGGCCGCTAAGTTCACGAAAAAGAGCAATAACATACGTCCGATTACGAGGTTGTCAACAGGAACTCATACGCTGATTTGGCAATGCGTCCGCCAAAGGTGCCCTCGTCGTGATCGCGCACGCGAGCCAAACTCCATGAACCCGTCGAAGGGCACAAGGTGCATTTGGGAGAACTCCTCGCTATCCGCCGCGGCGGACGGCTCAACCCGAAGAGCGTGCACCTGCATCCCACGCCGTTGACGCTTGACGCTGATTGAGCGAGACCACTTGCCGGCAAGCGAAAAACAGATTAATCTATGGGCGGGACTTGGGTTTCGCCAGGTTGCGGCGGCGGAAATTTTGAAGGGGGACATGCCCTATGCCAGTCTGCCGTGTGTTCAACAACGACGGGGAAGAGATCAAACGGTTCTCGACAGAGGATTTCGCCTCGGCGGAGACCGTCAGCGTAGGACGCTCCTCCTCCTCCGATGTGTCGCTCAAGAACCTGTCGGGCGTCGACGGTACGGTGGGACGCACCCACCTCTTCCTGGTGCGGAAAGGCAAGCAGTGGGGAATCCTGCACGCCGGCAGCAATGGCATTTTCAAGGATGGCAAGCAGGTCGGCGAGACGGCACTGATGCCCGGCGACCGGTTCCGGTTTGGATCCTGCTTCCTGCTCGTGGGCGAACGCGGCGGTCCGAGCGGAACCCAACTCTGCTACGAAACAAATCCCGGTGAGTACAAACGGCTGCCGCTTTGGGAAGGACCCAACCACATCGGGACCGGCGCCGGCAACACGGTGAAGGTGCCTGATGCGAGTTGCTCGCGCCAGCATGCCTGTCTCGTGCTCGACGGCAGCGCCATCACCATCGAAGATCTGCAGAGCACCAACGGCACTCATGTGGGTGGCGCGCGAATCACCAGCCCCATGAAACTGTCCCTGGGCCAGGAGTTCGTCCTCGGACACCTGCGCTGCCAAATTGCCGGCACAGACGTGAAGACGTCCAAACCCGTGACTCCGGAACAGGCGGAGCGGACCGAGAACCGCAAGCTCTGGATCGCACTGATCGTGGCCATTGCCGTCATCGCCATCGGCTACCTGGTCAAGGTGTTTCGGCACAGCGGCGGCGCCCCGTGACTGCCGGAATGACGCGCCGACCGTCGTCTCCTAACTCCTGACCGGCTCCCCTCGCCATGGCCATCGCGGTCGCCCCCAATGCTATCAAAGGTTCTCGTCGACGTCACCCTATGGAGCGCGGTGGCAAGTCCGCCACGGGCGGCGCGACACCGCTTTGGCTGAGACGCTTTGCCCGCGCGACGCACCCCAGCCAAAGCGGCGTCGCCGGGCGCTCACTCGCCCTCTGCCGCCGCACTCCACATGCCGCTGTCGATGGCCGCGATTCGCCGCGAAACCGACGCGTTTGCCAAGTGCGACGGACACGCAGCACCGGAGAACCTCAGTAGCATTGCGGTCGCCCCCCCCACCTGACACGCCGTCGCTCACGATGACGGCAACGATGATCAAAACGAGATGGCAACGGGAATTGCGCTGAGCAAGAGGAGGGACGGAAACGGGATGGTGCGCCCGGCAGGAGTTGAACCTGCGGCCTTCTGCTCCGGAGGCAGACGCTCTATCCAACTGAGCTACGGGCGCGCTGGAAGCAGGAAATAACGTATTCGCTGGAAGCCGCGTTTACAAGCCGGCATGCCGAGCCGCGAGCGCGAGTGCCGGGGATCCCGCCGCGACGCACGAGTCGTGCCGGGAGCCTGCAGGCGCCGCCGCGGTTCGATTCAGGTCCCGGTTACCAGTGGGCCGTGAGGTGGTGGGTGCGGAAGTTGTAGCCCATCGTGGCGATGCCGATATTGAAGTCGATCTCCTGCCCCTTCACTGTCATGCCGACGTGGATATCGAAGTGCAGATTGACGTGCGCGATCGTGACCCAGCCCCAGTGCCAGGGAATGCTGATGGTTTTGTGGTGAAACGGAACCCAGATGCGGATGTGCTTGTAACTGGTCGGCCCCCAGATCTTCACCGGGACTCTGATGGTGATGTACGCGCGGCCGTCGACCTTGGCGCCGTGCGGGCTTTTCAGCCAGACTTCCAGGGTGTAGTCGAACCCACCGATGCCGATGCCCACGTCTTTCGACAGGGACACGGTCCCGTCGCTGATCTTGAACGTTTCGGAGCCGATGTCGTAGTTGGCGATGTACAGGGCGCCCTCGACGAACAGCTCCTTGTTGCTGAAGGTCAGAGTACCCTTGACCCCCGTGCCGTTGCTCATGATCTGCGCCTCGCCGTGCAGGTAGAACTGGCCGTCCGGTTTGACATACCCGTCGACGAGGATGTTCGCGGCGCCGAAGAGGTCCAGTTTGCCGCGGATGCTCAGCCCTTCCCGCGAGCCGAGGCTGATTTCCGCGTCGGCCAGCGTGTAGTTGTCGATGATCAGGTTGCCCTTGCCATCGAAGAAGAAGTTCCCGTCCGCCTGAATGCGTCCGGAGAGGGAAGTTTGGATTTTGACGACATTGGATTCGCCGACCGCGACGTCGATATCGAAATAGAAGCCGTTCTTTTCGGTGGGTGGAATGGGGATGGCGATGCCGGCCTTCTGGTGGGTCGAGTTCTCGAAGGTGGGGACGGTTGTGTGAGGAGTGTCGCTGGTGATGACCCCGGAGTTGAAGTCGCTGCCCGGCATGAGCGTGAACTGCACGGTCTTGTTCGCGACGGTCCGGGTGGTAACCCACGAAAGCTTGGAGGAGGGATTGACGGCGGACACGGTGTGGGTACCATAGACGGCGCTGATGCCGCTGTTGGCCGTCAGAGTGGCGGTCGTCTGCGTCTGGCCTTCGGTGACCATCACCTGCTTGGAGATGAACGTGTGGAACAGCCGGGCCACGTTGAGCAGGTCGGTCTCGGCTTGCGGGGTGTCGCCCGTGTAGATGTAGTAGTTGTCCACCGGGAACACGTAGCCGCTGACGGCGCGGGGTTCAAGGTAGAAAGCGCCGCCGCCACCGTCCGTACTCTCCTTCAGCAGCAACTGGTTGTCCGAGCCGCGCAGGGAGCAGGCGATACGCGTGTCGCCCTGCGTGATGTTGCTGCCCCCGGACGCGTCGTCGCCCGTCGCGATGGCACCATGGGCGACGGCGATGTTGTTGCCGGTCGGCAGCCTCTTGGTGAGGACCCACTCGGTGGCCTCACTGATGGCGACCGGGACCAACGCGCGCACCGACCCGTAGTCCCGGCAATCCCCGAAGTACGGCTGGGAAGCGGTGGCCGTCACGCCACCCGCGCCGGGTTGGAACTTGTACAGCGCCAGGGACGCGACGTTGACCGTATAGAGAGTGCTCAGTCCCTTGAGCAACACCTTCAGCGAGGTCTTCTCCATGACGTTGAACTTAACCTTCAGCGAGGTGGGCTTGCCGTTGTCGAACTGGTTTCTCCCAAAGGCGCGCAGGAGCACGTCGGCAGCGTAGCCCTTGCCGTCGGCCTTGATCGCTTTCAGGTCCAGTTCGATGACTGGGGCTTCCGCATCGTCCTCGTAAACGACCAGGTCGATGTCGCTCAGATCGAACCTGGCTATGGCCTTGTCCTCGTCAGGCCGCGCGGTCCTGGCAAGCGCCCCGACGATTTCCAGTTGGTAGTATCCCGCGTCGAGGTCGAGTTGTTGGATCGTCTTCGCGGCCGGTGCGGCAATGGGCAGCGCGGGCTGGCTGCCGGCGTCGGGCGCCGGTGCCGGATCGGTGAACTGGTTCGCTCCCCACGTCTGGTCCGGCGCGTCAGGGAACTTGCCGAAGTGCGGTTCGGGGTAGAACACGAGCTGGGCCGCGCCCTCCAGCTTGTACGAGTAGGGACCGTAATTGGCGAACTGCGAGAGGCTGGTGTCGCCAATGTCGGCCAGGACGGGCGCCGCGGTTCCCTGGAAACTGCCGTTCTCGTAGAAGGTCGCCGTGCCGCGCAGCAGGGTCAGGTTTCTGCCGTCCGTCGCGTCCTTGTCAAAACCGATGGCCGAGACGGTGCTGTCGCCGGACTTGGTGATCTGCAGAGAATGGACGATGCCGGTGGCTGGGTCGGTGAAGTCCAGGCTGTTGCCGGAGGCGGTCACCGTTTCCCGCAGCGGCAGCAGCACCTCACGCCAGTAGTCGGCCAGGAACTGGTCCGGCTTGCTGAAGATGGTCTGGGGCTTCATCATGTTCAGTACGTCGGAGATCTCCGTGTACGCCGTCCTGAGGCGTCCGCCGGGCAACATGGTCAGCGCATGCATGTCCTGGGGCACGCCTGGGAAGACGATGTCGACGCCACCCGCGTCGCAGGCGATGAGGGTGCCGTTCACGGTTCGCGCGGTCAGCCGCCACTTCAGCACGTCGCCCAAAGCAAGAGGATAGAAGATCTGGACGGAGGAGGTCTGGTTGGGTCCGACATCGGTGTCGTTAAGGTCCTGCAGGTCGCTGGAGGCCTCGGTTCGGGCGCCGTAGTAATTGGCCTCGGCGAAGAGGAGGGCCTTGCCCATGCCGTCGACCTTGACCGAGGCCACGCCGTTGTCGCCGAGCACCGTGTCGGTCAGCGTCGGCAGGTTGGTGGTCAGGGTCAACGTCTTGCCCTTCATGCTTGCCTCGCTGAACAGGGTGACGGTGCCGTAGCGGGCCAGCAGCGTATCGCCGTCGTACATGAGTTCGGAGATCGCATTTTCGCCGGCGTCCTCGAGCAGGTCGACCTCGACCGTGATGGCGGCGGAGTAGTCGAAGCAGGTCCGGTTGCCGGTGAAGCGCGGGGCGCCGCCCGCGGCCACGAGTGCTTTCCAGAGAGTGGGCAGGTACTGCTTGGAGTCCTGTTTCGCGGGCGGGGTGAGGAAGGTCAGGAAATCGACGACCTGCTGGATTTCCTGGGTGATGTCGACCACATTCCAGCGCACCTGCGCCGTGCCGCCGCCGAGGTCCTCGGGCAGCGCGACGTCTTCCACCTCGGCTTGAACGGCCGAGAACAGGTCGATGTCCTCGATCGCGACTTGGGCGGCCCGGGTCGTTTCGATGGCCACCTGCAACTGGCCGGCGCCTTCGGACAGCGCAAAGGGCAGGAACAGGCTCTGGTACTCGCCCGCGGTGACGAAGTCGGTTCCCTTGTATCCCTGGTCCGCCAGCACCTTGCCGCCCTGCAGGAGCTTCACGGTGAGTATTTCATCCTGCACGGTATTGTCGGCAACCTTCACGTCAAAGGCTGCCTTGAAATAGCCCTGCGGCAGGGCGACGGCGGGGGATTCCGCCAGAATGCCCGGCGCATCGGCGTCCGCGGTTCCCCAGGGGGCGGCGGCCATCAGGGCGTTGGTCCAGGCGGCGGCCACTTCCGGGTCCGGCGCATTGCCGAGCAGGGCACGGTAGGCCCCCGTGACGAAAGCCGCGAGCGCCGGTTTGGCGGCAGTCGCGAGAGTCGGCTGCACGTCGTTGCGGAAGGTGTCCGAGGCGATCAGGAAATCCAGTGCCGTTCCCCGGGAAATCTTGCGGTCCAGCAGCCCGGCCAGGAGCGCGTCTTCGGCGGCATTGACGGTGCCGCTGGGCGTATACACGGACTTGAGCCGCGAATCGAACGGGTTGATGACCCAGAGCTGGTCGTCGCGATAGGTGGGAAACTCGCCCGTCCGCGGGGCACGCGCGAGAACCGCGTTGACCAGGGCGGTGGCAAAGGCGCGATTGTTCAGGTTCAGGCTCATGAAGTCGGGGGAGGCAACCAGGGTGTGCAGGAAGTCGCGCTGCTTGGCCAGGGCGCAGGAGTCCGACTGCTGCTGTCCGGTGGTATGGGTGAGTTCCGGGGCGGACCCGCCCCAGGCCTGGAGCAGCTTGCAGCCCCGGTTCACGCTCAGTGTGGCGGGTTCCTTTTCCGAGTGGCTGTCCACGTAGCGGACCTTCTTCACGAACGTGTCCAGCGCGGGCAACCCGTCGATGTTCTGGTTGTACTTGTTCATGTCCGCCTGGTGGAAGTCGTACGCCCCGTGGGCGTTGAAGCCGCGCAGGTTCAGGTCGCACTTGCCCTTGCGGATAGTCGGCGGCACGAGAGCGACGACCACGTCGTAGACCGACCCGGCCTTGGCCAGGTCCACAATCTGCGACGGGCCGAAGAGCTGAAGATCGTCGATCAGCACCAGCTTGTCCGACCCGAAAATCGCCTTGAACTCGTCGTCGGTGGTGACGAACCGTCCATTCTTGAAGGTGACCCCCGGGACCTTCGGGAAGAGGAGGGCGATGTCGTGCAGGTCGAGTTTCGGCGCGTGCAGGTCGTTGACCGCATTTTCGTCCAGGCTGTGGTCCTTGAACACGCCGACCATGACCTTGACCAGGTCTTTCAGGTCGTTTTCGTTCGGGAAGGGGAACTGCACCCCGATGTTGACGCCGAACCCCATCATGTGGACGGCGCCGTCGAAGTCGTCGAAGAACGGGAACCCGACCGGGGGAATGGCATCCGGGAGCACGTACTTGAACTTCTTGGTGGCCATGCTCGTGCCGTAGATGTCGTTGCCCAGGGCCATCGCCATGTCGTCGATCAGGATGTACTGCACGCCCAACAGCGATTCGATACCGAGCTTGTGCTTGATCTCGAAAGCGAACAGGTAGGCGACGTCGACGCTGACGCCCTTGTCGCCGAAGTCGGCGACAAAGAAGAAGTTCTCCTGCCGGATGCCCATGTCGATGCCGACCGTGACCGAGTTCAGGGTGATATCACCGTCGACCTCGAACCCCACGCCCTGCGTGCCGCCCGTGACGGACAGGCGGTCGAGCCCCAGCCCGCCTTCGCCGAGCAGCCCGAGATCGAGGGTGGCGCGCAGGTCCAGATTGGCCGCCAGCGTGAAGCGGTCGGGACCGCCGGCCAGTTGCAGGCTGACCGGCTGCGGGAAGAACCGGCACAGCGGCGAGGACTCGCTGAATTCGAGCGTTACGTCCGCCCCCAGCGCCGGGGTGTTGGCGAACTGGATGCTGAAGTTCTTGAACTCGACCTCACAACCGCCCAGCGTCGCATGAAAGGACATGCCGGGGGGCAGCGTGAACACCAGCCCGCCGTTCTGGATGCCGAGGTTGCCATCCACGGTGTTGCCGAGAAACGCCAGTTCGCCCGCCACGGCGAAGCCCCACGGACTGGACTTGGTGATGACGAACCCGGTGCAGTTGATGCTCGAGTTGCCGCCGAGGTCCAGCTTCGGCGCGTCCTTCCAGTCGATCTCGGCCCGGAACCCGCGGTTCTTCTTGTAATCGATGGTACCGGTCACGGTGTCCGGCAGTTTGATGACATCCTGGTTGTGCCACTCCTCCGGCAGGCGGAAGGAGATGCCGCCCTTCAGTTCCCAGCCGGTAGCGAGCTTGCCGCCGCCCAGGCTGGTGATGGTGAAACCGACGCCCGGCGGCTTGCCGAACGGGCCGATGTCATCGAATTCCATGTGCCATTCCGTGGGATTGCCGGCGCCCCCGGAGACGGTGACGTCGACCTTCACCCACGGCTCGGGTTCGCCTTCGGGGGTGTTATCGACGAAATAGTCCATTTTGACATCGAGCTCGATTTCGAGGGTCTTCTTCTTGGTGCTCCGGTCGTAGACGAAAAGAATCTTTCCGAGCTTGACGTTCTGGAAGAAGCCCGGCAGGTTCTTCTTGAAGTCCATCGGCAGGTCGTCGAGTTCGAAGATGTACTTGCCGTTGCTGTAGGTGAACGACACGCCGGTGTCGAGGTCCAGGTGCTCGTCGCCGAGGATTTCCCGGAGCCAGTCCAGCGTCTCGGGGCCGATGCGCGCGGTGCCGCTGTAGGTGCCTTTCTTCCATTGCCACTCGCCATCTTCCTTGCGAATGACCGCAAAGGCCGACACGGTGGCATAGCCGTCGATATCGCCCGTGAGGCTGACGTAGAGCAACCACTCGTTGGTCGCCTGTTCGCGCTCGAGCATAAACAGGGCGCCAATGGCGCCGTGGCCGAAATCGACGCTGCCGGCAAGCATGAAGGTCCAGCCCTGGGTCTCCGGGTCCTGGCGGAAGAGGACTGTATGGATGTGCAGACTCGTGCCGCCGTCGAAGTCGTGGCCGAACTCGACTTCGCCCAGGAAGACCTTCGTCCACTTATCCTGGCCCCGCACCGTCACCTTGTCGAAGAACAGGTACGCGTTGACCGTCGGGAACCATTCCAGGTCGTCGGGCGGAATCAGGATGACCTCGCCGTTGATCTGCTGGATATCCGTGAGGGGTCGGCGCGAGAAGGGCGTCCCGAGCAGGCTCATGAAGGCATTGTCATCAGCACGGAAACCGATCTCCCGTTCGGCGGAGGTGAGCATGACATTCTTCACGCCGAACCGCCAGCCATTGGCCGCGAACTGGCTGTCCGACGCATCCGCGAGATCGAACGAGCCCAGCAGGGAACTCTGGTACTTGTAGATATTGGCATTGGGGATGAAGATGCCGTCGTCACGCTGGAAATCGCCGGTGCGGTCAAAGGTCTGATCCGTTCGCCAGTCCAGCGACAACAGTGCCGTGGCGCCGTCCCAGCCGCACGCCTGGGCGAAATCGAGGCCAATGGTTGCGCGGGTGACGAACTTGTCCTCGAAGTCAGTGGGGACGCCGGCGAAGAAACTGTCGCTGTTGTAGCTCCAGATGCGGGACACAAACACGTCCGCGACGACGTCTTTCCAGAAATCGATCTGGAAATCGAGGTTGCACTCGTTCCAGTGCGCGTAGCCGGGCGAGCCGGCCAGCCCCGCGACCTGGAAGTCGGCCTCGATCGTCGTGTCCAGGGTGAACTCCTTCTTCTCACCCCCGCCTATGTCGCCCTCGGTCCCGACCTGCGCGGCGAAGAAGGGGGAGAGAGTCAGACTCGATCCGGCCGGGAGTCGCCCCGGAGTGGGCGGATTGGCTCCCGTCTGCCTGGCAAAGGCCTCCTTGGCGCGCTGCACCAGGGCCTTCAAGTAATCGGTCATCGAGGTGCCGCCGGTCTGCTGGCAGAGCGAGGCCACCAGTTCAGCATCCAGCTTCAGCCCGCCGGCCACCGACCAGTTGTCACCTTTGTCCGCGAGCTGCAGGGTGAGTTCGGGGTTCCAGACCAGGCTGTTGCGCTGCACCGCATTGTTGTCGGCGATGTGGATTTCGGGAACCAGATGCCAGCCGCGGAACACGGCTTGGAACGCGCCGCCCGGGGCGCAGACCAGGGCGGCTTCGCGGAAGATGCGGTCATCGCCCGCGGCGACCTCGCCGTCCGCGTCCACAGTCACTTGCGCCGTTTTCTTCAACTCGCCGCCGCCGCCCGGGAACAGGGCCTGGAGGAAACTGACGTTGACGTCGGCCTTCGAGGTGAACGAGATGCCACCGCCCGTGTCCAGGGTCAGCGGCACCCAATGGTCGCCTTCGTCGAGCGAGTCGATACTCTTGCTATCCTGCTCCATATCGAAGACGCCGGGCGCCCCGTCGGGCAGCGGCAGGCACCATGACCGGTCGCCGCCTTTGCGCTCAACGGCCCCGTTGTTGTCCGTCCACGCGGCCACCACGCTCGTGCCGCGGGACGCTACCTTCAGCCGCAGTTCCTTGCCCTGACCTTCTTTCCAGAAAAACTCGCCGTGGAGCTTCTTCCCGTCCACCGTGACTTCGGCGCCGAGTTCGAGGCGCACCTTGCCGGAGTCCTCATCCTCGGCGATGACACCGTAGCTCACGTCCTTCTTCTTCAGCGCCATGCCTGCCGCCGTCAGGGCGGCATCCGCATTGTCCAGGCTGACCATGCACTGCGCGGCCGCCGCAATACCGTCCTCGTATACGATTCTGACCTCGTAGTCCTTGTCGGGCACAAACAGGTGTTGAAGGTCATCGGGGACGGCAGTGAAGGTCGCCTTCTTGCTTTCAGGATCGACGCTGAACGTAAAGTCCCCGAACTTGGCCGTGTCCTTCTTGCCCGAGCCCAGAGCCGGGGGCTTGGCCGTGGCCGTCAGTCCCGGGCCCGCGGCGGCCTGGGTTCCCCCGGCGCCCGTGCCGGCCGCGCCCTGGCCACCGCCCGTGTCGCGGTCTTTGCCGTCTGCCTGGCCCCCGTCGGCGACCTCGCGGCCAGCGCCGCTGCCGGGCGGTACCACGTTGTAAAGCCACAGCCCCTGGCCGGCCGCCAGGGGCGCGTCCGCGTCCACGATCTTCTGGAACGTAGCGGTCTCGATGTTCACGGCGCTGAACAGCGCATCGTCCGAGAGAGAGAACTGCCGGTCGGGCACGGCCGTCACCAGGTCGCGCGGTGTGGCGGCCTGCAGCACGCCGTAGGGGTTCCAGCCGGGGGCGGGCGGGGTGGCAGACACAGTGGGTTTCTGCGCGGCGTCGGTCGAGACCGCGGTAAGGAGGGCCAACGTACAGGCGTCGCGGACCCGCACGTAGAACGCGGCGCCCTCGCGCAGGTCGGCCAGCGTGTTGTCCCCATTCAGGGCGGGCGCGAAGAAGCGCCACGAACCGGTCTTCGGCTCATAGAACTGCACCATCTCGACCTGGTCCAGGATCGGCCGCAATACGTCCGTAAGGTCCGCGCTCAGGGGCGCGGCGGGCAGGGCGACGAAGTTGAGGCCCTTCGTCAACTCGAGTTTCTGGGCGGCCTCGGCGGCAGCCGCCCCACGCGGGCACAAACACAGAAGTGCGGCCACCAGGACCGCCGCACGCAGAAAGGCATTCCAGCGCATGTTGTCTGTTCTCATCGGTTCACCTGTTTTCCGCGGCCTTCGGACCGTTCCATCCCGGGCGGCTCAATGCACGCACAGGACAGCCTCCAAACGCGTCGTCAGGTTGGTGAATGCCGCGGCGTCTGCCGGGCGTGGCGGCGGCGGTCCAGCGCCCCGGACGCCCGGAATGGGTATCTCGAAATACTCGTAGAACGCATACAGGACGGCATGAGCCGTTCCGGTCACCCGCGAATCCAGGACGCCCAGCACGATGTCCGCCTGGGGACCGAGAACCTGGTTGGCCGGGTAGAGCGCGTTCCACGCGGCAATCTGTCGCTTGTACCCGTCGGTCGCATTGGGATCAGGAGCCCCATTGATCTGTGTCCGGATGCTGTCGCACTCGGTCGCGATACCCGCCTTGAGCTGGTCCCGGTTGGTCTTGGTTACCTGGTCTGTGACGGCCGCCCCGAACGTGTGCACGGCCTGCCGAATCCCGTCCGCCTGAGTGTTGACCGGTCCGTTCTGCACAGCCATGACCCACTCGACCAGTGCCAGTTGGGTGTCCAGCACCGTGAGGATGTCGGGCAGTCCGACCTCATCCAGCACCCGGCACTTGCCGAACGCCAGGCCGTAGTTGGCCTTCGCAGTCTGCACGGCATCGGCATCGCGGACACGTTTCTGTTTCAGCATGGCGGCCACGTTCAGGGTTCCATCGCGCGTGGCTTTCTGATCGTCCGTCAAGGTGTTCCAGTTGGCCGGGTAGGTCGGCGCTGGGTTGAGATTGAGGTTCTGCACGGCGGTGAAAAAGTCGTTGTAGGCGGTGGCGGCGGGAGCGACACGCGCGGTGCGCCGGTTCTGGGCGTCGGTCCGCAACGTGCCGAGGTCCGTGCGCAGTTGCGCAACGGCCACAGCCGTCACGTTATCAGGCAATGGCTGGCCGCCGTTCAGTGGGACCAAGGCGACCTCGGGCGCGACCGGAGGCACTGCCTGATTGATGTGCTGCACG
Organism: Lentisphaerae bacterium RIFOXYA12_64_32; assembly: GCA_001803235.1. GTDB lineage: Bacteria > Verrucomicrobiota > Lentisphaeria > Oligosphaerales > YB12-FULL-65-16 > YB12-FULL-65-16. Next base: position 30,682 of record MHBL01000078.1, on the reverse strand, counting down.
GCCTGATTGGCGTTGGCCAACGTTCGGTTGGCCGTATGGATATGTCCCCTTGTCCGTCCCTGCCAGGCGTTGTTCTCGAAGTAGTCCCGGATACCCTCATAGTAAGCCTCAAGCACGCGGCAGTTGTGCGCGTGCAGACAGAAGTCCTCGAAGCGCGGCCAGATCAGGCCGGCATGGTTCTGCTGCAAGTCGGAGATGCACTGGGGCGGGGCGGCGGTCACCTGCGCGTCACCGAGCAAGGTCCGGAGGAGCACGAAGTTGGCGTTCATCATGGTCTGACGCGAGGCCTGATGGTTGGTCAGGTTGGTCTTGGCCGTGGTCAAGGCCTGCTCGATGGCGTGCAGGGCGTTACGGATGGCAGTCACCTGGTCTTTCTCACCACCATTGGCAAGGAGATTGGCCCGGTTGTCGGCTTGCGTCCAGAACGCATGGACTTCACCCAGCAGGCCGGTGTTGGCATTGGCATCTCCCAAGGCGGCGAGCACCGGGGCCGGATCGACGATCCAGTGGATGGCCGGCCAGCCCTGCAAGTACATGCGGTTGCCCCACATCTGCCAGTTGTCCGCCAGGTACGCCAAGCGCGACGTGAAGTCGGCGTCCAGCGAACTGAACGGCATGCGGTAGTTGCCGTACGTCTCGGTCAGGCGCTTCAGCCACTCGAGATCGTCGAAGGCGAGTCCGTGTTCGAGGGCGGCCAGGAAGAGGTTGTTGGCCGGCGTCTGCGGCTCGGTGGGGCCAGTCCGAAAGTCGCTCCGCAATGCAGCCGTATCCTGGGTCAGGCGCCCGTCGCTGATCGCCTCGGCCAGGCGGTAGTTCACCAGGGCCACGGTCTGCCTGAGCCCGATCTCGAGGTTGGCCTTGCGGTCCTGGAATCCCTCGACGATGGCCCGGACCAGCAGTTTCTGGATCGTGTCCCTGTTGTTGTTGTCCAGGTCCTTGGCCGCCGTACTGAACAGCGAGTCGATGTAGCACTTGGTCTGCGGGTCAAAGGCTTCGACCGCCTTGAACAGGGCGTTGGCCACCCGGACGTCGCCCTCCTCCATGAGCAGGTCCGGATAGGCATGGTGTGGGGTATAGAGGGCGGGCGAGTACGTCCAGGGATAGCGCTGCTTGGACAGGCGCGCAGGGTCCTGGCAGACCTGCTGATACGGCTCCTGGTAGTGGTAGCGCATGGTGCCCATGATCGCCAGGCTGTCGCCGTCCGCGTCGGGCCCGCCGCCGCCGCTGTGCCAGCCGATGGTGCGCGTGTAGATGTCTTTGAACATGTGCGTGGCCGGCAGGCGCAGCAGCGTCTCGCGCAGAACGAGATCGCGCTTCTGCTGGTTGGTCAGGGTGTCGAAGGCGTTGCCATTCCACAGCCCGGCGGCATCGTTCCACCACTGCGCCACGAGCCGGGCCATGTTGATGGCGTCGATCAGGATCGGGTCGCCGGTGAAGGCGCCGGGGAACACCGCAATGGGCGTCTGGTGATTGGCATTGAGCTTGGGCAGCCAAGCGGCCATCGGGCCGCCGCACAGCCCGCCCTTCTTCGGGCTCGACGGGACGTAGTAGCAGGCGGTCGTCAGCGCGTTGTTAGCCGGGACCTGCGTCCACTTGTACAGCGGCACCAGGCTTTTCGCATTGCGTTCCAGCGAGTTGGCGATGACGTCCTGGCGGCTGCCGACGGCCAGCAGTTTGCGGAACGCGGCCGGGGCCACCAGGTCCTGCTTCGGGTAGATCCACTCGAGGTCCGAGAACAGCACATTGATCCCGTACCGGTGCAGAAGGAACTCGATGTTCGGCACCACGACCGGCACAATGCTGTCCCCGGACTGCTTCTGGAAGACGGGGCCCTGCATGAACACCACGTGCGAGACGGCGCCTTCGCGGACCGCGCCCATGACGCCGAGCACATCGAGGCGGTCCTCGAGCTTCTGGTCCTCGAACAGCGACGGGGTCAGTTGCCGGAAGAGCAGTTCGTTGCCCGGCACGTCTTCGTGCGGGAAAGCCAGGACATACAGTTCGACCGCACTCGACTCGCCGTTCAGGTTGCGGAACAGCATCCAGACATGCCCGACCTGGCGCCACTGGTAGGTCGCGCCGTCTTCGGTCCCCTCCGTCATGTAGGGGAACGCCGAGAACTGCTCGACCTCCTCGTGAGTCATGACGACGGCGGGCAGGACAATGACCTCGAAGGCCTGGTTGATGCCTTGAAAGAACGGCTTCTCCTCGATGGCGATGTTCACGTAATAGCCGTGGAACGGCCGACCGCCGAACTCGCGGGACATACTGTCCAAACGCGCGCGGGCCGGGGCGGCGGTGAGTAACAGCGCCAGCACGGCAAGTGGCAGACCTTGGATCAGCCGCCGTCTGCGGAAAACCATCGTGGTGTTCATCGGGCAGAGCTTCCTTGGTCTGTCAACACGGCAGGTAACCGGCCGGCACGGGTCGCGGCCACCGCTCGTAGTGGTGTCGCAGTCCCGGTCCTGCCGTCCGGCAGGACCGGGCAAGACACCATCCCCGGGCCAGACCGCCGCAACGCGTCCGACTTCGTTGTGGAACTACGCCGTGACAAGCCGGATGGGCTCTTGGCGCTCCACTTCGTTCCGCGTCCTGCTGGCCAGCAGGACGAGCCCACTACGAACAGGCGCAGCCTGGCGTCCATGGCGGGTTCTTTTCTCTTTTGGGATTTCCCCGCACAGGTCGCAGTTTTTGACCGTCCCATCACAGATCGGCCTGGGCGACACTGTGAACGACGATCTGTCGGTTCATCACACTCTGGTTTCCGGCTGCATCCACGGTGTACGCCTGTACCTCGAGGTAGCGAATACCGTCCTGGCTGAACGCCTTGCCGACCGTCAGCGAGCTGTCACCGGCCAGCGTCCCGTCGGCCGCGGCCGGTTCCATCGGTACGGGAGTGAGGACTCCCTGGGCCATGGCCGCGACATTGGCGAAGCTCGCACCGTCGGTGGTCAGTTCGGGGATGGTGACGCCGCCGGTGCGCACCTCAGGGAACGAGCGATCGGTGTCGGCGACGGGGACGCTGAGCACGGCGAACCAGCGCACGAGCAATGCCGGGGCCGGCGCCTTATCGGCCGTGGGCGTCCACTTCAGCGAGCACGTGAGGGTCCAGTCATCGAGCTTGCGCGTTGCGGCGGCGGCGGCGATGGCCGGCGCGACCGGGAGTGTCGAGTTGCCCAGTATGTCGGACCGGACCGCGGCACAGGCGGTCCAATCCACGGCGGGTTGCGGGGGATTCAGGGCTGTGCCAGCAAGTGTCTTGAACGCCACACGCAACGGCGAACCGCCTGCCGCCGCACTCGCGCCCGGGGCCGGGACGAAGGCGTGGTACATGGTCCTCCCACTGTAGCCCTTCTTCAAGGACACGATCACTTCCGCTGCGGTCCCTGCCTGCAGGACGAGCGCCTGGGGCGGATCGGTCAAGGGCAGGGGTGCGCCGCCCTGCCACACTTCGCCATACAGCACCATCCCCGGCTGCGGTGGCGTGGACTGTTCCTGGCCCCAGCCGTGGACCGATGCCAGCGCGACCAGGCACAGGATGGCCTGCTTCATGGTACACCCCTGCGTCTTCATTTCTCGCCCTTTCCGTCGTCCGGCGCGCCCGCCGGGGCCGCGTCGGCGCCCTTGCCCTCCGGGTCGCCGCCGCACAGCAGGTACAGCATACCGAACAACTCGTCCTGCTTCAGGTCGGGCGTGACGAACTTCAGCACACCGTCATTGTCGAACATCAGCGTGTAGGGCTTGAACGGCACCTGGAAGAGCTTCTGCACCGTGTCGGTGGCGTCCGCCGCCACCAGCTCAGGCGCCAGATGAACGCTCTTGGCGAACGCCGTAACATCGGCGGGCTTGCCACCTGCGACATAGAGAACCCGCACCTTCTTCATGGCCGCACCCACGGCGGGGTTGCCGGCCATGAGCCGGCGACACTCCTCCATCATCGCGACGAACTCATCGCTGCGCGAATGGTACATCGAGACGAACACCACGATCAGGGGCGCACCGCCCAGCGCCGCGCTGTCGAAGGGCGGACCGGCCAGCGTCGGGATGGTGATCTTCGGCAGTTTCGCGCCCGGCATGAGGATCTTGTGCTCGAGGTCCAGAGTGTAGCCCGCGGGCGGCTTCGCCAACTGTTCCATCGCATCGCTTTTCGCCGCCAAGGCGATACCGTTGCAGAGAACCGTCAGCGGCTGTTTCAGTTCCTCCATGTTGTATCCGGCCATGACCTTGAGCAGACCGGTGACATCCACGTCGCGGCCGTTGACCTTCCACGGGGTCAGGTTGGACGCCTTGAGCATCCTGCCGTCCTTGTCGCACAGCACCAGGCAGTCGACCGGCACAACCGCGCCCGGGAAGGACTGAATTCTGGACACCGCTCCGAGATCGCCGTTCGCGTCGGTCACCGCGTAGTTGGTGACCGCAAAGCCCAGGTGGTTCATGCGCACGTCAACCCGATAGCTCATCTGCACGGGCGGCGCCGCCTTCGGGAACATCGCCATGGCCCGGTCCAGCAATGCCGGCGGCACTGACACATCCTGACCATAGGCAAGGGCAACCAGCAACGGCGTGATGCCCAACGCGCGTCCAAACCAGCGTCCGGTTCTCATGAGCTACTTTCCCTTCTCTTTGCTCTCGCTCAACCCCGGTTCCAGGGTGAAGCTGTGGCTACCGGTGATGGCCATCGCCTCGTCCGCATTTTCGATCACTCTCGGAGTGATGAAGATCGCCATCTCGAGCGTCTGGTTTTCTTCGGTGGTCTTGCCGAACAGGAAACCAATCCACGGAATGTCGCCCAGCAGGGGGATGGCCGACCGATTCTTTCCTTTGCGCGTCTGCGTGTGCCCCCCGAGCACCAGCGTGTTGCCGTCCGTGATCGTGATGTTGGTGTTCAGCTCGCGCTTGCCCATCTCGGGCGCCTTGGTACTGCCCACCACCTTCTCGGCGAGAATGTTGGTCATCTTGAAGCTGATCTCCAATTCCACGTCCCGGGTGGCGTTGATATGCGGCGTGATCTCGATCTCGATTCCCACGTCCTTGTAGATGTAGTCCGTGACCGTCTTGCCCTGCCCGCCGCCGTCGTCGCCCAAGTCGGTTTCGGACTTCACGATGGGCTCCTCCTCGCCGATGTGAAGGGTGGCCTTCTGGTTGTCCGCGGTGAACATCTTCGGCCGGGCCACGATCGTCACCAGATCGTTCTCTTCCATCAATGACAGTACGGCATCGAGGCTGATATTGTCGCTGAGCATCTTGCTGGCGGTGTATTGGAAGAAGTTGGACAAGCCGGCGGTACCATCGAAGACAACCGTGTGCTGAGTGTTGTCCTTGTCCTTGAAATCGAACTTGACGCCGACCTCCAGGTCCTTGCCCTTCTCGTACTCGACGATCCGGAACTCGACCAGCACCTGGCGCCGCCGTACGTCCAGCTTGTCAACCGTCTCATGGATCACCGCGTGCGCCTCGTCCGGCGCGGTGACGATGATCGAATTGACCGGATCCACGGCAATGAATTTGATGGCGGCGTGGTGCCCCACCTCGCCGCCACTGCCGCTGAACACTTTCTGCAATATGTCGCTGAGTTCCTTGGCCTTCAGGTACTTGACCACGTAGACTTCGGTGGTCATCAGCGGCGCCTTCTCGGCCTGTTCGTCCGTTGCGCTCTTCGGTTCGGGCTGGTCAAGGTAGGGGAGGATGGCCAGGAGACGCCGGATGTTGCTCGCCGGATCGCTGAGAATGAGCATGTTTCCGTTCTTGTTCGACACGCCGCTGCCCGTAGCACTGATAAGGGGGCGAAGGGTTTCCAGCACGGCGCTCGCGCTGGCCTTCTTGACGGGAATCACCGCCGTAATCATGGCATCCGAGTCGGGGATATGGCTGCCGTCCTCACAGAAGAACACCGGCAACGCCTGGCGCGGTGCGTCGGACATCGGGACCACTTTCAGGAACGTATCGGTCCTGATCAGGTTGAACTTGTGTGTCTCCAGCAGTGCGGCCACGATCTGGTAGGCCTCTTCCAGCGTGACCTCGCCGGGCGCGTCCACACTTACTTTGCCCTTGATGTCGTCCCCGGCAATCATCACCTTGCCGTCGATCTTGGCCAGGACCTGGACCAGGTCCCGGATGTCCACCTGCCGAAACTGGAACTTGATGCTGCGCTCGCCGCTGCCTTGCGACAGGACACGACAGGCGCAGAAGCAACACAGAGCCGCAATGAGCAGTCGCACGTTCATCATGTTCTCATTCCTTCGTTGGCGGCGTGTCCGCGGGCACGTCCTGCGTTGCTACGGCTTTGAATCCCGTTGTTACCCATCGGCCGGTTCGCCACAGTTTCACCGTGAGCAAATCATCGGCGCGCAGAGTGTCCAGGACCTGCTGAGCCACATCCAGGTTGGGCGTCGGCACCCCGTTGATCGCCGCGATAATGTCGCCTTTCAGAATCGCGCCCGAGTCGCTTCGGGGCAGGACCACATCGAGCCCCCCCGAACCCGGGTAATCCGTCGCTTCCTTCCGCAGCGGCGTCACATTGCACAAGCGCAGACCGAGCTTACCCGGTCCAGCGCCGTTCGCTTTCCCACTGCCAGCCGCGCCGCTGGCGGGGCCGGTCTCCGCTGGCAGCTTCAGTGTTCCGTGCAGATCACCTTTGGAGAGCACCACCGCATCGGCCTGCACCTCGCTCAAGGTCATGTCCTGCAGTTGCTCGCCTTCCCAGAGAAACAAGCAGGTTCCGGCGGCAGAGCTCTCCACCACCGCCATTCCCCTCCCCCCAAGTGAAGCGACACCGACCAACTGCAATCCTTTCAAGTCCAACGTACGGTCATCTCCACTCGAGGCTGACTCGGGAACCGTCTGCGACGGCCCCGTCGCGGTGGGTTTCTGCCCGGCATCGAGCGGTGCGACCGCCGCGGCCTTCACGCCGAACGGATTCGCGATGGGCGTCGACGCGGCGGCCTTCACCCCTGCCGGGGGCAGGTCAATGCCCTGCAGGGCCGTCGTCGATACGACGGTCAGGTTCATCAGGAAGCTGATGCTGTTGTCGTTGCTGCTCACCGAGGCATTCACGTCCTCGAGGTGCATGCCTTTCAGTTCGCCCAGAAAACGAAAGAATGCGCCGCTGTCCCCTTTGCCCTGCAGCGAGAATTGGCGGGCGGCTGTCCGCGTCCCGTCCTGGCGCACCTTGAGGACCGTCTGCGGGGTGAGCATACGAAGCTGCACCCCGGAGACCTCCGCCGCATGCAAGAGCGCTTTGATGACCTCTGTGTTGTTGTCGGACAGGAGTTCGCGGGTCACGCCGCCGAGCAGATCGGCCACCTCCTGCCGAGCTTGATCGTAGTGGGCCCGCCATTGCTTCAACTCGCCCGCCTTCGCACGCTCCTGGACCAGGGTCCGGCGCAGACCGGACGCCTGCTTGCGCAACTTCGCCTGCCGGCTCATCAGCGGGTCCAGAAGAAACAGGTAATAACCCAGGCCGACAAGGAACACTCCCAGGGCAACCAGGAAAGCTCTGTCACGTTTACCGATGGCCACGCGACGCCTCCTCCCAGTCGACCTCGAACGCGAATGACACCCGGCTTCGATTGCCCTCACTGTTGTCCGTTGACGAACGCAGAGCCAAGTTGCCGAACAGCGCCTTGCCTTTCAAGGTCTTCATGTACTCGGCAACCTGGCCGAAGTGCTCGGCCTCGCCCAGCACGGTCAGGCGCTGCTCCAGGTTGCCGTTCACGGTCCGGAGTCGAACGCCGTCAGGCCGTCCCTCGCTGAGTTGGGCGAAAACATTCTCCCACGTGCTCACGGATGTCATCGTCCGGCCCGCGTCTTGGCGAAATGCCATCAGGTTCCCGTACTGCTGACGGAGGCGCTCAACGGCGGCGTAGCCCGTCTGGACCTGCGCGATGTTCTCGTTGTACCGACGAATATCCTGCTGCTCCAACCAGACTTCGAAGCCGGTATACGCAGCGAACAGAACCGCCAGCAGCGGCAGAAGCCACAGGGCCACGCGACGCATCACGGTGGCAACGCTGTCTTTCCTGGGTTCCATATACCAGGACGCCACCCAGTTGCCGCTCTTCCCGGCGACCACCATGCCGGCGGCCGCCAACAGCTCCGACAGAACGCTGCCCGGAGGCATGGACTCGAGCAGTTTCTCGACGGGCACGACGGTGGCGATCGCGCGCAGAGACTCCTGCAGCCGATCCAGAACTGCCGTTTCCCCAAACCAGACGATGCGCTCAGCCGAAACCATCGCGGGATGCGGCGTGAGGTACGCCTGCTGCATCGAAAGGCGCAGTTCAAGCGAGATGTCTGCAGGCCGAGCGACGTCCCGCATCAGTCCGATCTGGCGGTCGGTGACGAGCACCGTCCACAAGCGCGTGGCGCCGGCGCACACGATCAGGACCGTCCCGGTTTCAGGAACCATCCCCAGGGCGTCGGCAAGCGCCGCAAAGGCCAACGGCTCGGGCAGAGCCCTCGACGGCCGCAGGTTCCGGGGCGCATCGAAGCCGCACAGCAGATACTCCACGCTGCGGGGACTCTCGGCCAGATGAACGCCGGCCACCGACGTCAGACCCCATTGCGGAAACTGAAACGAATTCTGCAGTTCGACGGCGCGCCGCAACGCGTTGCCTTTGAGCAGAGGCAGGGAGGTGCGGACCAGCGTGCAGTCGGGCAGAGACACGGCCCAGGCCGCACGGTTCGCCTGCGTCGGGGACAGCCTGTCCAGCGGGACGATTTCCCGCACGACGGCCGGCAGAGAATGGCCGGCGAAGCTGACGCCGGCGTAGCCCTGCTCTGTTCGGACGATCGCGGAAGGCATGATGGACCCCTGTACCGGCTCAGAACGAGATGATCACTGTCAACCGCCGGCCAACCACACGAACAGGCTTTTCGCTCCCTTTGCGTCCACGTGCAACACCCCTTCATACGTCGAGAGGACGCCGCGAACATTGGCCCGTGCCGCAATCCGATAGTACTCAGGAACCGTCTTCAGCCATGGCGTGACCCGCTTCAAAGTTTCGGGATCGACGCCCTGAACCTGCTGCAACTCCTCGATGTGCAGAAAGAACTGGCTGCTGTCACCGCCCGCCTTGGCCAGGCGCGCCACAATGTTGTCGACGGTTTCATAGCCCTTCTGGCTGTCCTCGTACAAACCGGGCAAGGCGCCCAGGACGTCCCGGCTCGCCCCGTTCAGATAGACCCGCCCGTCCGAATACGTGGTCAACAACTGGTCGAACCCGGGTATGTCGGCGGTGCCTCGGTAGCGCTCCGGCGTCATCAGGTCGACCCGGTTCAACACGTCCTCGACGCAGGAATACGGTGTGCGCGTAATCTCGCGCTCATGGCAGATCGCCGCCGCCAACGGTGCGGTCATGTTGGGCACCTGCTGCAGCAGCATCTCGCCGTCGGTTTGCTTCAGAACCTGTTCCAGCGGCAACTTTCTGTCCTCGGCACTCACCTCTACCTCGATCCAGATCAGGCCGGTGTCGGTGGGCCTGTCGTCCACGGCAATCGGTGTACAGTCCCAGGGGGCGGCATAAGAACCGGTGATAACCGAAGGGGTGTAGACCTGTTTGGCAGCCGCTTCATCACCGACATCAAGCGGAGGATAGACAAGCCAAAAACCCAGGCCGCTGCGGCGCGCCCGATCGTCAGTGTCCCCGCGGTGACGGTGCAACTCGGCCGCCAGACGATGCCCGGCGCCCTGCGCCCAACCTGCGGAAGACGCCATATCCCGTTCGTACGACGTGCCCCGGAAAAGGGAATGCACCTCGATGACCACGACCCCGAGCAGGATGCTCAGGACCGAGGTAATCCACAGGGTGACCACCAGTGCGGACCCTTGACATGAACGGGATCGGCTGCTCACGGGTTGGCACCATCCGTAACCAGGGCCTGCCGAGGCATAGCCACTTCGTAGACGCAGGATTCCGCCGCAATGCCGTTCACGCTGGAATACTGGACCCGCAGGAAACTGGGACATGTGCCCTTGGGGGCGCTCTGCACCCAGTTCTTGTTGAGCTGATACTCGAAGATGAGTGATTGCACGCCGGAAAGGAGCTGCGCGGAAGTGAAACTCTCGCCACCCTCGCTCAGAGGCCGGACCTCCCGCGTCAACACCCCGCCCGCGAAAGAGTAGGTAATTTCACTCTGGCGCTTCTCCACCTGGCTCTGGACCACGAACGAGAACGTGTTTGCGGTGTACGTGTTCCCGGACAACCCGACCGGGACAGCTCGCTCGAGATCATGTTCCAGCAACATCAGGGCACCCCGGACATCCTGAAGCAGGTCACCGTAGTCCCGGCAACGCCGGTACGACGCCAGCCCCGCCGAGAATGTCATGAACACCGCCGGCATCAGAACCGCCAGGACAGTGACGGCGACCAAGACTTCGAGCAACGTGAAACGCTGGCGGCAAACCGTCCTAATTGGCCGCTCCACCACCGGTATTCCCCCAGTTTGTGATATCGTCGTCGCCCCCTTGGTTATCCGTGCCGTTGACGCCGAATGAGTAGAGGTCGTACGAGTTCTTGTTGTGCAGGGCATCGGCGCCGGCCTTGTAGACATAGGCGTTGCCCCACGGGTCCGTCAGTTTGCCCTGCTGCAGATAGGGCCCTTTCCACTTGATCGGCTTCGGGTTCGGCTCTTCAAGGAGCGCCTGAAGCCCCTGCTGGGTGGTCGGATACGCCCCGTTGTCCATCTCGTACGCGTCCAGCGCCGTGCCGAAGTTGGCGATGGCGGATTGGGCCGCGTTGATGCGCGCATCCTGGGTTCGGCCCGTCAGCTTGACCGCGACGACCGTGGCGAGGATACCCAGAATGATAACCACCACCATGATCTCAACAAACGTGAACCGGTTCCTGCGTACACCACTGCTCTGGTTCGGCTGCATTCTCATTCTCATGGCTTTCCTTTCCTCCCTGGTTTGGGGACACGCCGACAACGGAACACACGGTAAGGAATCCGGAAGGGGCCCCCACCGCTACTGCCCTTGCAGCAGTGTTGACTTGTGTTCAACAACACCACGCACACCGGCAGGCACCCTCTTATACCACCTACTACGCATATTACCGCTGGTTCCCCGGTAAACAAGTCAGTCGCCGACGAATACCGCGCTGTTCAGTTGAAAATCCCTCTTCTCCCCAAACAACTCGAAACTCACCGTGACCTGGACCGCAATGAAGCCCTGATTCTGGCTCTCGGTGACATTGCAGTCAAAGCCTGAAGGCAGGGGGGGCGCCGCGCCGCTCTCCCTGCCATTCATGATCGTGGACACCTCCCGGCACAGCCTGCTTTGAGCAATGATGACTGCCGTGTGGTATCGCCGCCCCATTTCCAGGTTGCGCATCGCGAGATGAAATCCGCTCAGGACGGGGATCGCGACAAGCGCCAGTATCATCATCGCCACCAGCACTTCCAACAACGAGAAACGGTGCGTGGTGAAACCGCTCAGCCCACGCCCCGCAGAGTCTTGAACCCGGACTGCACCACGACGAAGCGGTGCAGCCTGTCCGGGGCCGCGCACAAAGCCCGTGGGGGGTGGCGTTTCTGTTTCACTCATGGTCATTCCTCGGCGACAACCACGGCCCGCCCGCTACCCGCCTGGACGATGACCATGGCCTTGGCGCCAGCCTGATCCTGCAACGTGTATGTCACCTTCGCGTTGCTGTAAAGGGGATCCTGATGGGTGCCGTCGTTGCGGTCACAACTCAATGTCAAACCTGACGGGATATCCCAGAAGTCGTAAGATTCCGCCAATGGCTCATACTCCTGCGGCGCGTTCAGCGGATCTTTCTGCACCAGTATCCGCAGGCGGTTGCGGTCGTCTTCCCGGACGACCTGGCAGCTTCGCCGCTTGATCAGTGCGACTTCGCGGGAGTAATTGAGGAAGCTCGCCAGCCCGGCGGCGGCGCCGTTCAGCTTCTCGTCGGCGAAGAAACTCACCAACCGCGGCGCGCTCACTGCCAGCACCACGGCGATGATAACCATCACCACCAGCAACTCCAGCAGGGTGAACCCCATGCCGCGTGTCGCCTGACCCCATCCAGTCAGCGACCACGGCCCGAGCCCACGGCTGGGTTGAAGGGTCTCACTCACTTGACCATCGCCTGCATATCGAACACCGGCAAGAGAATCGACATGACGATGAAACCGACAACCACCCCCATAGCCACAATCATGACCGGCTCCAGCAACGTGGTGAAAACCGCGATGGCGGTATCCGATTCTTTTCTGAAGTAGATGCCGGTTCGGTTCAGCATCCCCGCAATGTCGCTGGACTCCTCTCCGGTGGCCACCATGCCCGCCAGCAACGGTGGGAAGAAATCGCTCCTCTGGCGGAGACTGGCGGAGAGCAGACCGCCCTGGCGCACCTCGCCGCGGATGCCCCGAACCAGGCCCGCCACGTACACGTTCCCGGCGACCTCCTCGACCGCATCCAGGGCCGCGAGAATGGAAACGCCGTTCGCCAGCAACGTACTCAGCGTCAGAGAGAGGCGCGAAACCGTGATCTGGATCAGGACCGGCCCGACAAGGGGCAACCTGAGTTTCTGGCGGTCAAGCCATTCCCGCCCCCCGGGCGAACGCTGAAGCAGCCCGTACCACGCGCCGAATGCCGTCGCCAGCACAAGGTACACCCACCACCAGTGTGTCAGGCTGTGGCTGATAAAGAGCAGAATCCGGGTCGGTACCGGCAACGTGGCGCCCATTTGCCGAAAGATCTCGGTGAATCGGGGAACCACAAAGGTCAACAGCACCACCACAGAAACCAGCATCACGCAAGCCATGACCAGCGGATACGTCATGGCACTCTTCACCCGTGACGTGAGTTCCTGGTTCTTCTCCATGATTTCCGACAAACGCGCCAGTGCCACCGGCAGGGTCCCGCTCATCTCTCCGCTCTTCACCATGCTGGTATACATGCCGGAAAAGTGCTTGGGATGGGCGCCCAGCGCCACCGCAAACGACTCACCCTCCTTGACCCGACGGGTCAGATCCCCCAGCAAGTCCGCCACGTTCATGTTGCCGGCCTGCTCCTGGAGGCTGGCCAGCCCCCGGGCAAGAGGCAGTCCGGCTTCCAGAAGCGCGGCGAGCTGGTCCGTGAAGTGCAGAACGTCCCGGGAACGGATCCGGCTCCGCCTGCCGCGGCCCGGGGCCATGCGGTCTTCACTCACTTCGAGGGGATTCAGCCGTTTGCCGCGAAGCCACTCCATCAGCGCCGGCCGGTCAGGCACCGCGAGCCGCCCCTCGACCACCTTGCCGGAGGGATCGACGGCTTTGTATAGAAAGGCAGCCATTCGCCCCCCCCCTTACTCCTGGGTCACCCGGATGACCTCCTGAACCGTCGTCAACCCGGCCAGCACTTTGTCCGCGCCATCCTCGCGCATACCGACAAAGCCCCGCTCGACCGCCAGCTTGCGCAGTTCCATCAACGTGGGGCCTGCCGCCACCCGCTCACGGATCGTGTCGTCGATACAGAACAGCTCGTACAGACCGAGGCGGCCCTTGTAGCCGGACTTGCTGCACTCGTCGCACCCCTTCCCCACGACCACCGTCTCAGGCACCGGACGCCCCAGCGACGCGAACAGGCCGCGCACCGCCTCGTCCGCCTTGATCGCCGCGCGGCAATGGGCGCAGGTGCGGCGCACCAGCCGCTGCGCCAGAATGGCGTTGACCGACGCGGCCACCAGGTAGGGCGCCACCCCCATGTCGACCAGGCGCGTCACCGCGCTGATGGCATCGTTGGTGTGAAGCGTGGAGAACACCAGGTGGCCGGTCAGCGCGGAACGGATCGCAATCGTCGCCGTCTCCTCGTCGCGAATCTCCCCGACCATGATGATGTCCGGATCGAGGCGGAGGATGCTGCGCAGACCTACCGCAAACGTCATGCCCACCTGGGCGTTGACAGGAATCTGGTTGATCCCCGCCAGGTCGTATTCCACCGGATCCTCCACCGTGATGATCTTCGTCGCCTCCGACTTGATCTTGTCCAGCGCCGCGTACAGCGAGGTGGTCTTCCCGCTTCCGGTGGGGCCGGTCACCAGCACGATCCCATGCGCCTTGGTGATCTCCTTCTGGAAACCCGCGAGCGTACCGGGGCCGAACCCCAGTTCCTCGAGGCTCACCCGAACGTTCTCCTTGGCCAGAATGCGCATGACGATCCCTTCGCCGAACAGGCATGGAATCGTGGCCACGCGCAGGTCATACACGCGCTCCATCAGCCGCAGCGAGATACGACCGTCCTGGGGGATGCGCCGTTCGGCGATGTTCAGGTCCGCGAGGATCTTGATCCGCGAGGTCATCGCCGGGTACTGCTCCATCGGATGGCGGCCGCTGTCCTTCAGCACGCCATCAACCCGGTAACGGACGACCGCCTCCTTCTCGTACGGCTCAATGTGGATGTCGCTGGCGCCTTCCGAAATCCCCTGCATGACGATCAGATTCACCAGCTTGACGATCGGCGCTTCGTTGGCCAGTTCCTCGAGACTGCGCCCGTTCGTCTTGTCCTCCTCCATCTGCATGTGTTCCACGGCGACGGAGGCACTGCCGCCAATCGAGTTGCGGATACGCTCGATTCGCCGCCGCGAGGCCAGGCGCAGCTCGACAATCCAGTCGGTCGACTGCCGGAGTCGGTCGACGCAATCCACCCGCAAGGGATCTGAAACCGCCACAATCACACGGCCGCCGCTGCGACAGATGGGCAGCATCTCCGGATCGTTGCGCAGCGGCTCGGGCAGTTCCGTCGCCAAATCGGCCGTGTAGGCCAGATCCATATCCTCTGCCAGCAATCCAACGCCGAGGGCGCTGGCCAGTGGCGGAAGGATCTGCTCCTCGCGCAGGTAGCCCTCATCCAGAAGACTGTCCAGCAAGGGCTTATTCGAGCTCGCGGCCAGCCCTTCCAAACCCCGCAGCCGCTCGACATCCAGCAACTGCCTGTCAAGGATGATCTGTCTGACCAACCCATGATCCATGCAGAGGGACCTCATGCTCCAGGCAAAGGCTCCTGCGAACCCCCCGGCTCGCCAGCGTCCCGCCCTCCATTTCGGAAACCTATGCGTTCTGGAGGGCGAGCGGCCTCACGAGCCGTGTCGGGGTTGTGCAGGGGCCTCAGGCGGATAGACGACCTCAAGCCGACAAAACTCCGTTTTGACAAAATAGAAGAGAATCGCATCAAATCAAGAGCGATGCAAGAAACCGCCCTGGCGGAGCTGTACATCGAGGACGGGCCGACCCGGACGGATGTTGATCCGGACACGAGCCCGATGTACAGTTTCCCATGCAATGCAGAGAAGGAGACCCGACACCGTGACGACACCCAGGGACCGCTTCATCGCCGCGCTGGAACGGCGGCCGCTCACCGGCCGCGTACCGCACTTCGAATTGGTGTTTTTCCTGACCATGGAAGCCTTCGGCAAGGTGCACCCTTCGCACCGCGGCTACGGCCAGTGGCAGCAGATGGAGGAGAAGGAGCGCCAGCTCCACCGCGAGGACATGGCGGACCTGTACATCCGCACCGCCGAACGGTACGAGCACAGCGCCATCTTCCTGCACCCGAACCCGGGCTCTGAGGAAGAGGCCATGCGCCTCATCGATATCATCCGGGACCGGACCGGCGACCGGTACTTCCTGATGCTGCACGGGGATGCGACGTTCGGCATTCCGAACGGTGACCGGATGGTGGCCTTCTCGTACCGCCTCGCCGACGAACCGGAGAAGGTCAAGCAGGAAGCCAGAGCCATGGTGGACGGAGCGCTGCAGCGCGGTAAACGCTTCCGCGCCCACGGCGGGCTGGACGGGTTCGCGCTGTGCTCGGACTACT
Organism: Lentisphaerae bacterium RIFOXYA12_64_32; assembly: GCA_001803235.1. Lineage (GTDB taxonomy): Bacteria > Verrucomicrobiota > Lentisphaeria > Oligosphaerales > YB12-FULL-65-16 > YB12-FULL-65-16. The sequence continues at coordinate 14,880 of MHBL01000078.1, read as the reverse complement.
GCCTCAACACCGGCCCCTTCCTGAGTCCTGACCAGTTCAGCGAATTCGTCACGCCGTACCTGTCCGACCTCATCGCCGGCTACCGCGCTCTGGGCTTGTTCGCCATCAAGCACACGGACGGGAACATCATGCCCATCGTTGACCAGATGGTGGAGGCCAACCCGCACGCGCTGCACTCGCTCGATCCGCAAGCGGGTGTCGACATGGCGGCGATGAAGCGGCGCTACGGGGGGCGAGTGTGCTTGATCGGGAACGTCAACTGCGGGCTCCTCGACACGGGCACGGAGGCGGAAGCGCGCGAGTCCGCGAGATACGCACTGCAGCACGGCATGCCCGGTGGCGGCTACATCTTCTCGACCAGCAACTGCATCTACACCGGCATGCGACTGTCACGCTACGAGGCGATGCTCGACGTCTGGCGGCGGAACGGCAACTATGACAGCGGCGGCATTTGAGCACGCCGCGGACGGAAACGATCCGGGCCATCGCCGTGGGCGGGGAACGAACACCGCCGACTCGTGCGCCGGGAAGACTTGCAAGGGCCGGTTCGGCTCTCATGTTAAAGCCTCAATATGAGACACGCTGTTTTCTTGGCATTCGGACTGTTCCTGCTGCTCCTGGCACCGAGCCCGGCCCGGGCCGCGTTCAAGATGCGCAGTGTGACGGTGAATGGACAGACCTACGTGTTCCTCCGCGACGTGGCCACCTACTACGCGATGCGCTACGCCCCGCAGAAGGGGCTGACGGTCCTCAGTTCAGGTCGTTCCAGGCTCGACTTCACCATCGACAAGCGCGAGTGCGCGCTGTGCGGTGTCACGGTACACCTGTCGTTCGCGCCCACGGTGTGGCAGACCGAAACCGTGATGAGCGAACGTGATTTCCTCCTGCTCCTCGACCCGATCCTGCGCGGCGCCGCAGTTCCCAAACAGAAGGTGTCCCGGATCATGCTGGACCCCGGCCATGGCGGCCGCGACGTGGGCGGAATCGGCAAGCTTTATCAGGAGAAGACGATCACCCTGGCCCTGTCACGGCGCCTGACCGAGAAGCTTGAGAAGTACGGATATGTGGTCAATGCCACCCGCACTTCGGACGTTGAGGTGGACTTGGAGCGTCGCGCGCCGCTGGCGGAGAACTGGAGGGCGGATCTGTTCATCAGCCTGCACTGCAACCTGACGGAGGCAAGCGAAGTCAAAGGTGTGGAGACCTTCCTGGTGGCGCCGGAAGGAACACCGTCGACGTACAGCAACAGCCCGAAGGTCAAGAGTTGTTCCGGGAACCGCTTCGACAAGCAGAATTCGCGCTTGGCCTACGAGGTACACCGCAGCGTCGTCGCGGCCGTGGGGGCACGGGACCGCGGCATTAAGCACGCCCAGTTTGCCGTGCTGCGGTCCGCGCCCTGCCCCGCCGCCCTGATCGAAATCGGGTTTCTCAGCAACCGGGACGAAGAGAAACGAATCGGCAGCGCCGACCATCAGGACAAGATTGCGGCGGCCATCGCCGCCGGCATTGTGAAGTATCGCCAGAGCATGAACGAGTAGCCTGCCGACGAGAACCAGAGGCTGTCGGTTGATTAGACTGTAGGCCGTAGGCAGGAAAAATGGCGACCTGTGCAATAAGCGGGGCGAGGCCGAGCAGGTCACGGCGCGAGCCCAGGCCGGCTCTGCCTGCCAGACCGTACCGCAGGCGGCCCTCCGCCTGCCATCCGAGCCTTTGTGCCACGTGTGTGCCGTGGAGCGGGCGGAGGGCCGCCCGCGGTACGGGGTACAGTCGGAAGGTGACGGGCCCTGATCCGCTTATTGCACAGGTCTAAAACTGGGACGCGTCGTGCGGCGTCGCCCCGCGAGAGGGCGGCCATGAGGGAGGAGTGAGCCATGGACAACTGCGTTTTCTGTCGGATCATCGCCGGGGGATTACCCTCGGACAAAGTCTACGAGGACGATCTGGTCGTCGCGTTCCTGGACATCGCGCCACTGTGTAAAGGCCACTCGCTGATCGTCCCCAAGGAACACCACAACAGCTTGACGACTCTGCCGCCGGTCTTCTCGGCCAGGATGATGGAGGTGGCGCCAAAGCTCGGGGTCGCGTTGATGCGTGCGGTGGGCGGCGACGGGTTCAACCTGCTGCTGTCCAACGGCGCTTGCGCCGGGCAAGTCGTGCCCCACGTGCACCTGCACGTGATTCCGCGCCGCAACGATGACGGGGTCCGGCTGCCGGCGAAGACCACGCCGTACGACAACCCGGAGGAGAAGGCGGACATCTTGAGCAAGACCAAGGCCCGGCTGAACGCATGAACGTCGAAGAAGAATACCGCGAACGCCTGCAGAAGATCATCGCGGCGGACCCGCGTTTCCCGTCCGACGCGTACGACTTCGTACGTGACGCTGTCTCCTACACCACCCGCAAACTGAAGGTTGGCGAGGGCACAACGCCGCGCCGGCACATCAGCGGTCAGGAGTTGCTGGAAGGCGTCCGCGAACTGGCCCTGCGCCAGTTCGGCCCCCTAACCATCGACGTGCTCACGGAGTGGAACATCCGTCGCACCGATGATTTCGGCAGCATCGTCTTCAATCTGGTCAGTCACAACCTCCTGGGTGCCAGCGAAGAGGATTCACCCGCGGACTTTGCCAACGGCTACGACTTCCAGGACGCGTTCGTGAAGCCATTCCAAGAGACCGGCCCCCTCCCCTCCGACCTGCCGAAGATCGCCTGACGCGGCCCGCACGCGCCCGCCTCGGCGGCATCCCGCTGTTCCGGAGGCGGTCGGGGGCCGACCGCCGTACGCCGGACCACACGGCCGGAGCCCCGTCGGTGGCCCGGATCAAGACACGATCCGGCGCCCAGTGGCTCGGCGCGTCTCGCGCCGAAGCGGGGTGCTCGGGCCGGTCCCCGGCCGAGGGCCTCGGGCCGGGACGGCCCCGAGCACTCTGCCGCGCCGCGGACCACTCGCGACCGACGTCACGCCACGGCGGGTCAGCCGGAGTGCTTGGTCCGCGCAATGATGTGTTCCTGCAATTCGCCGGTGAGGAGTCGGAATTTCTGCGAGTATCCAGCGACGCGCACCGGAATGTTCCCGTACCGTTCCGGGTCGCGCTGCGCCTGCCGCAACCGCTCGACCGTAACCACATTCCACTGCAATTGTCCCACGCCCATGCGGATGGCGGCCTGGATGGTCCGGGTAAGGCGTTTCTCGCCGGCTACGCCTTTGACCACGGCAGGGTCCAGGTCGATGATGGCGGCGGTCGCGCCGGCGGCGCGGGCGTGCGGCAACCGTGCCAGCGAGTTGAGCATGGCGGAGATTCCCTTCTGGTCGCGGCCCTGGTGCGCGGACAGCGAGTACGCGAGCGGTTCGCCGGCGTTGCGTCCGTCCGGCGTGGCGCCCACGGCCTGACCGTACTCGATGTTCAGCCGGAACGAGAACAGGTGCACCACGTACCGGCCGTCGAGCGGGCTGCGCATGCGGTCCATCAGGTCGATGAAGTGGCTGGAAACACGGTGTGCCAGCGCATCGACCTCGGGCTGGTCGTTGCCGTACTTGGGGGCCTGGTGCAGGAGCTGCTGGCGCAGGTCTTCGGCGCCAGCGAAATCCTTCCGCAACGCCTCGAGCAGTGCGCCCCGCTCGACGCTGCGCTGCTCGAACACCAGCTTGCGCAGCGCCATCAGCGAGTCGGCCGTGTTGGCCGTGCCCATGAAACATATCGAGTGGTAGTTGTAGATCGCGCCGCCGTCCGTGATGTCGCGGCCACGCGCGATGCAGTCGTCGGTCATGACGGACTGACATGGGAGCGGGCCGCGCTCGCGCTGGGCCAGTTCGCCGCGGTTGCAGTGGTAGACCATGCGCCGGGCGAAGAACTCGACCTGGGCACAGTAGGCGGCGTAGAAATCCTCGAACGTGGCGAACTCCGCAAACTCGCCGGACCGCGGCCCGACCTGGACGCCACGACGTGGGTCCAGGCCGTTGAACAGCGCCAGTTCCAGGCACTTGGCCGAGTTGAACCATCCGGAGACGGCGTGCGGGCTGGCACGACCGGGAATGGTCAGTTCAATGCAGCCGATGGGCGCGTAGTCGCGGGCGTCCTCCAAGGCGACACCGTGCTCGGACAGCGCCGGGATGAAGCACTCGTCGTTGAAGATGAACGGGATGCCGCCGCCGCGGCAGATCAGCCGCGCCGCCTGGCGCACGAACGGTTCCGGCGTGTCGCGGTCCAGGCGAATGGACAGATCGCGGATGAGTTCCGCCTGTTCGGTGGCGTCGAGAATGAGGTAGCTCAGTTCGTTCACGGCGCTGCGGCCGGCGCGGTCGACCCCGCCCAGGACGATGGCCTGCACGTCGTAGTCCAGGTACAGCTTGCAGGCGAACTCGACCATGATCTCCAAGGCCGCCTCGCGGGTCAGGCGCCCGGCGGCGATGTCCGCGGTGTAGTACGGGAACAGGATCTGGTCGAGCCGGCCGATCGAGTTGGCGTTGATCCCGTCCTCGCCGCAGGTCAGGATGTGCGCGAACCACAGCGCCTGCACCGCCTCGAAGAAGGTGCGCGCCCCCTCGGCCGGGACGCGTGCGCAGGTGGCGGCCATGTGCGCGAACCGGTCCTGTTGGCGCGGATCGTCCGCCGACTCGGCCAGGCTGCGTGCCAGGTCCGCATAGCGCGCGCCGAGCCGGATCCCGGCGTCGCACACCGACAGCGCGGCCTGCCAGAAGTTCTCGCGGGCCGGGTAGGCCGGGTCGGCAATGTCGGCCTGCCGCATCTGCTGCTCGACCTCGTCCCGGATCCCGGCAAACCCGATACGGAGCACCTTGGCGAAGTCACGGATCGAGTGGTTCTCGCTCCAGCCGGAGGCAGAGTAGACGCCTGGGTTCCAATCGCCCCAGTGGCACATGCCCGCAGGGGTGCCTTCCCCCGGCTTGCCAACCGCCTGACAGATGCCCGAGCCTGGGACCTGGCCGGTCCAACCCGCCACGGCCTGGCGCACACCCGGCAGGTCCGCCTCGCTCGCGCCGAGGTCGTGGATCCGCCGCAGGTCGGGCGTTTCCCGGGCCATGAGCCCGAACCCCGCGCCCTGGCCGACGATCAGATGCTCCCCCGCCAGCGTCCAGCCCGGCGGGATGAGGAGCGGGCACAGCTCGACGACTTCACGCAGCAGCGCGGCCCGCACCTGCACCCGCGAGCCGCCCTGCTTCATGGCCCGCCACAGCGCCACGTCGCGGACGTACGGGTTCTGGTCGGGCACGAACGAACCGCCGCGCCGGCACACATCTTCCTTGATTATTTGTATCCGGTTCTGATCGACAGTGGCGGCAACGCTCATGCTTGCTCTCCGCAGTGGTTCCGAGTCTTTCTGGCGCTATTTAATACTCTTAAATCTTCACCATTGAATATACATGCTAGGGGTGCGTCAAGCCTTTGCATGGTTCAGTCTGTATTTTGTCTGTTTGGCTACGGCATCGCCTTAATGAACGCTGGGGAGGTGACGTTCGGGCCTGAGCTCCGGACTCACGCGTCGTGGCGGCGGCGGAAGGTTGCGGGGGGCATGCCGGTGAGGCGGTGGAATACGCGCGTGAAGTGCTGAACTGAAGCGAACCCGGTGGCGACGGCGATCTCCTTAATGGGACGCGCGCCGTAAGTCAGTTCGGTCTTGGCCTTCTCGATGCGGAGTTGGGCGAGGTAGCGAGCGGGCGAGGTGCCGTAGGCGTTGCGGAAGCAGCGGGCGAGCAGAGCACGGCTTACGTGCACATGGGCAACAATGTCGGCGACGGTCAACGGCGCCTCGAGTCGATCCTGCATGAAGCGCACCGATGCGGCGAGCATCTCGCGGTGTACGGGCGTGACGTAGTGCGGCGAAACGCGTTGGTTATCGTGGAGCATGCGCAGCAGTTCGAGAAGCAGCGCCTTGCGCGTCAGTTCATAGGCCAAACCGGGCAACGTGCCGACGGCATGGAGGCGGTAGAACGTCTGCTCATAGACAAGCGAATCGCGCAACTGCTGCACGCTTGGCAGGTACCCGTCCACGGCCGGATCGGCAGGAATGGCAGGCGGCGGAATGCGGCGCTGCACCGCGGGATAGGGGAACGGGTGGTGCGAGTCTTCCATTTCGACCAGGTCGAAATGGGTGTTGAGCATGTGCGGCGGCGGGTCGGGCTCGAACTGGAACTCGTAGGGTGTGCCCGGGCGAACCAACACGACGAGTCCGGGGCTGATGGCGTGGACCTGCCCGTCGTTGCGGTACCAGCCAGAGCCTTGCTTGAAGTAGTGCAGGGCATGGTCTGGCACGGCCGGTGACTGGTACGGTGCGCCGACGTGCGGGTCGCGGTAATCGTGCACCAGCCGGACATAAGGCGACCAGTTCAGGCAGAACTGGTGCGTCTTGGATGGTGGCACCTGCATGGTCAATGGTGATGCTCCTGTGCGAGGCCGGGACGAGTGTCGGGTGTCGGGGGGGCTGCCTCCTCAACCTTCCCCCGTCAACCGTGAACCTCTGAACTGAACCTTGGAACCTCTGAACCCTCCCTACAGGATCGGCTCTCCCAGAATGCCCGTGGCGGCGCGGATGCCGCTGGCCCAGGCGGCAGTGATGCCGCGGCTCGTGCCGGCGCCGTCTCCGACCAGGTAGACGTGGGGCTTGGCCTGGAAGCAGCCGTCAATAAACACGGGCTTGTTCCCGTAGAGCTTGATCTCCGGGTAGTACATGATGGTGGACGGGTGCAGCACACCGGGCACAATGGTGTCAAGGAGTTTCATGGCGCGCCAGATGCCGCGCAGGATCTTCGCGGGCACGGCCATGCTGATGTCACCCGGGCAGCAGTCGTCCAAGCTTGGCCTGAAGTGGTAGAGGTCGCCGTTGAACGTCGCCGCCTTGGAGCGTTTCCCGAGCCGGAAGTCGCCGACGCGCTGCATGATGGGGCGGCCGCCGCCCATGAGCATGGCCTGGAGTCCGAGCATCTCGGCAAACTGCTGGCCCGACGCCACCGGTTCGGTAAGCATGACAGTCCGGAGCAGGGCAAAGTTGACCAGACCGTTCTCCCGGGTCGCCTCGGCATAGGCGTGGCCGTTGACGGACCCGTAGGCCTGCCCGTTCCTGGCCTCGTAGCGCTCCTGGGACACGTAGGCCCGACGCGAGTTGGTGCAGAACGTCCGGACCTGCTCGGGAAAGAAGAATTTCGGGTCGTAGTAGTCGCGGACAATCGGGTACTGCGCTTCGGTCGTCTCGACGCGAATGCCGATGTCCACCACGTGATCCACGAAGGGAATCTGCAACGATTCCATGACGGATTGCAGGAACCCGGAACCATGGCGGCCGGGCGCGAGCACGAGGTCACCGTACCGGTAGTCGCCTTTCGATGTCTCCAGGACCTGCTCGACCGGCCGGATCGCGCGCGCCTCCTCTTCGAGCCGCACATGGACACCGCGCGCCGCCAGCTCGGTCATCAGCCGTTCAATGAGGCGCAAACCGCCGTCGGTGCCGAAATGCGCTTGCCGGATGTCGAGCAGGTCCACGCCGAGTTTCGCGGCGCGCCGGCAATACACCGACACGTTGTGCTTGTCCAGGATCGAAGGCTGCAGGTCGGCAATGGTCAGGTTCAGGAAGTGCTCAGCCTGCTCGCGCGTCCAGTTCGCGAGCGGGAACCCGACCGGGTACGTGAAGTTCATTTTGCAGTCGTTGCGGAGTCCGCCGGTCGAGGTCTTCTCGCGGTCAAGCACGAGCACGGACAGCCCCGGACGACGCGCGGTGAGGTGGAATGCGGCACCCAGCCCCGCCGGGCCTGTCCCCACAATGACCACGTCGAAACGATCCATGCGTACCTACTCCTGGGGCCGGGGTACATGCCGTCGGCGCCGAGAAACGGGGGGCCGTCCCGCCTTGTGCTCTCTCGCAGCGCACCAACCGCCATGATGATGATGACGAAGATAGGGCAGCGCGGCGGTGAAATCAAGAGCCGGCGGGGACGTGTCAGCATGGTGCGATTGCGTCAGCCACAGCCAGGGCTGTTTCAAGATTCGTGACCGCCGCGTGCAGCGAGTACCCCCGGCGTGTCCCCACGCCGGGGGGCGGCCTGAGGACAGGCCGCCCCTACCAGGTGTGCGCGGAGGCGTGGCCTTCCGAGACGCGGCGCCAGATCTTGAAACAGCCCTGGGCCACAGTCGGCGGCGGTTGCGGGCCCGGTCCTGCGACGCTACTTTGCTGGCGGTGACCTGCCAGTGTGGCGGTTTGAACTGCGCCGGGGTACGTCTCAGCACGAAGGATCTGCCATGACCAGTCGCTTGTTTCTCTCCGTGAGTTGTCTGGCGTTCGTCGGCAGTGCAACCCGAGTCGAGGCGGAGTCGCCCTGCATGCTGTTCCGTCGCGCCGACATCCCGGCGTTGCGCGCCCGGGCCGAGTCGACGGAGTACGCGGCGCTGTGGGCCAGTATCGTCCGGCAGGCGGAAGCGCTCAGTACCCCGGGCGCACCGGGCTACGCAGACCCTGCCGATCCGTATCCCGCGCCGGCGAAGAGTGCGTACATGGACCAGAGCCGGCACGACATGCTGCTGGTGCACCGGATAGGCGGGCAGTTGACGCAGCGCATGGAGGCGCTCGGGTTCGCCTATCAACTGACGGGCCGCGAGGAGTTCGGGCGCCATGGCGCCGCACTGCTGCTGGCCACGACGGAAACGTATCCGGTCACGTTGCCCGTGGTGAGTAAGGGGTTTGCCGGCGGGCGCGGTGACATCATGCGCGGCCTGGCGGTCGGCTACGACCTGCTGTCCGAGCGGCTCGACACCGACCAGCGCCGTACAGTGGCCGCCGTCTGTGCCGGGTATATCGAGTTCTTCCGTGAGGAGTTCGAGAACCCGAAAAGCTGGTGGTACAGGGTGCACAACTACAACGGCGTCAACGGCGGCGCTGCCGGATGTCTCGCTCTGGCGCTGAAGGATGCCTACCCCGACAAAATCGACGAGTGGACCACGCACAGCCGGCAGATCATCGACCGCTGGCTGACCGCTGCCTTCGATGCCGAGGGTGCGTTCATGGAAGGCGTCGGCTATTCGGGCTACGGCCTCTCGAACACGGTGCTGTTCGGGGACGCACTGCGGCGCAACGGCGGACCGAACCTGTTCGAACACCCGACGTTTCGCGCTTTACCGAACTACTACGCGCTGTCCCTGCTGCCGGGCGAAAAAGTGTTCGATGCCCGGAACGATTCGAATTATGTCGGGCTGAATGTCACGGCCCTGAAGCTGGCCGACGTCGGCCCGAACGGCGGCTTGTATCGCTGGCTCTGGGACCAAACCGGGTCGGACAATTCGTTTCTCCGGATCCTGTGGCACAACACGGTGCCGCCGCTCGATCCGGTCGCGGCCGGGGTGCCGACCGCCATGCACTTCCGTGGTCGCGGCCTGTGCGCCTGGCGCTCCGGCTGGAACCGCGGGGATGTCATGTTTTCCATCGAGGCCGGACCGTACCTGCCGGTAACGCACAACCAGGCGGACAAGGGGCATTTCACGCTCTACGGCCTCGGGTTCCGGTGGGCGACCGATCCCGGCTACGCGAACGAGCACGGCCCCAAAGGTCGTGGCCAGGTCCTCGCCCACAGTTGCGTGCTGATCGACGGCAAGGGCCAGGCGCTGTCGGGCGCCGGCTGGGGCACGAACGGCGTCATCCGTCGTTACGAGAATTGCACCCGCTACGGCTACGCGCTGACAGACTGCACCGAGGCGTACAACCGCAACAACGCCGGCAAGCCCGGTGCGGGTGCGGATCATGTGCTTCGGCACACGTTCTTCGTCTATCCCCATGCCGACGCCCCGGCTTACGCCATCGTTCTCGATGACATCCGGAAGGACGACCAGCCGCACGAGTTCGCCTGGCAGATGATGCTGGCCGACGGCATGGCGGTGGCGCTTGGCGACGGTCGTGCCGTGCTCAAACCGTACGACGCGTCCGGGAACGCGTACGTCGAAACGCCGCCGACCACGCCGGAAACGCTGAATGCCGTCGACCCGCAACAGGGCGCTTGCCGCTTTGACCTGGATGTCTCGGCGGCGGGTGAGTATACCATCTGGGCCCGTGTCCGGACCTTGGCCGAGGAGACCGGCAAGTCGGACTCGTTCTTCGTGCAGATGGATGACGGGAAACCTCTGGCCTGGCACATGCCGGGCAAGCGGACCTGGACCTGGAGCCGGGTCACGTCCGGGCCGGGGCAGGATGCTGTTTCGTTCAAGCTGGGGGCCGGCCGGCACACGCTGGCATTCCTGCCGCGCGAGCCGGGTGCGCAACTCGACTGCCTGCTGGTGACGCTCGAGCGCGAGAAGCCGCCGTCGCTTCCGGTCCCGGCCGCAGCCGGGCTGTTCTTCGAGGCCGAGGCCGGCGTCGTAACCGCGCCCATGCGCTCGGTCCGCTGCGACCCGCCCGAGGCGCGGCTCGTGGTGCGCATCCATGCGGACTCCGCACCCGTGCTGAGTACGGACGTGTTCGCGCCGGAGGACTACCACGGCCCGGCCGCGTTCCCGCGGCTGCGGGCCGTGGCACAGACCGTGACCCCGAACTTCATGGCGGTACTGCTGCCGCTGCCCGCCGGCGTGAAAGAGCCCGACGTCTCGTTCAGCTCCGAACCGACCGCGCGCGCCCTCCGCATCGCCTGGCCCGGCCACGAAGACGTTCTCACCTGGCCGCACGATGGCGCACGGGAGCCGGAGTTCCGCTGAAGGCCAGGGGCCGCAATCTCGCGCCAGACCTTGCCCTGACGTCGAGCCGGTACCGCAGGCCGCGATTGGGGGGACCACGCCCCCCCCCCGCGGTCAGGCGCTCTGTTCGCGGGCGAGTTGGACCCAGCGCGCCAGGCGCCAGGGTTCGCTGTTCAGGGTGTGGACGTCCTTCATGATCAGCTCGACGCGGCAGCCGTGGCGCGACGTGGCCGCCAGCGTCTCGCGGACATCGCAGCGGATCTGGTCTTCGTCAAACCGCGACGTGCTGATCAGCGTGGGGTTGGGCTTGCGCCGGGCCAACTCGCGCAGGATGCCGTGGTCACGGGTGTTCATCTTCGCTCCTGGCTGTTCCGTGTGATGCCCCCACTCGAAGGTCCGCCTCGCCGAGTCATGCCGAGACCATAGCCGCAGCCAGACCGGAATGCCTCCCCGCCTACGGATGTTGCAGGGCTGTTTCAACGTCGGCGGTTTGAGCGTGGCGTGGCGACTAGCGGCTCGAGGTACCCACGGCGTGTCCCTGCGCCGTGGCGAAGGTGCGTTCCGAGATGCCCGCCGACGGTCCGTTGCGCCATGCACTCTACACTGAGCCAGAGCGCCGCCGACCCACGCGCCAACACACGTAGCTCAGAGGCCCAGCCTGGGGACAGGCCGGGCCTACTGGAGCGTCACAAGGGCAGCTCGCACAGCCGACTTTGAAACAGCCCTGCGGATGTTGCGCGCCTGGAGCTCTGTCGGTGTCTCGGCGACCCGGCCTCACACCCGCTGGGTGCGGGCGCGCTGGCGGAAGGCTGTGGGGGACAGGCCGTACAGGCGTGCGGGTTCTTCACCGGCCGGTACACGCCGGCCCGGCGTGACCATCTCGCCGACGTGACGGACGGCTTCGAGCGGAAGATGTTCGAGGTCTACGGCACGGACGAGAACTTCGAGCGCCTGCGCCGAGCGCAGGAACTAGGCCAGCGTCACGACGGGACCTCGGCAGGGGCGGCTGACCCCGAAAACTCGATTTTGGCGGGCTAAGGGTGTATCTTCCCTTGTCGACATCTGTCCCGTGTGGAACGTCCAGGCTGTCGGGGGGAACTCACCATGAAGATGTACGAGATCTGGCAGAAAGCCCGGGCGCTGAAGATCGACATCAAAAAACTTGGGAAGACCGCTCTCATCCGCCGCATCCAGATGGCTGAAGGCTATACTCCGTGCTTCGCCACCGGCGTCAAGGGTTGCCCCGAGCGGACCTGCTGCTGGCGCCAGGACTGCAAAGCGACCGGTTGAGCACGGGGTTGGCGAAGCGGCGACCGGCAGCGCCCCACGGTGGCAGATCTACCGAAACACAGGGAGGTTATCTGTGAACAGACGCCGCGCCGCCCACCGCTTTTTCGCCCTGATCAAGCCCTGCGACAAACCCAGGACTCATTCATTCACACTCATAGAGCTCCTGGTGGTGATCGCGATCATTGCCATCCTGGCCTCGCTACTGCTGCCCGCGTTGCAGACCGCCAAGCAAAAAGGCCACCAGGCGATCTGCGGCTCCAACGTCAAGCAGCTCATGCTCAGCGTGCAGTTGTACGGCGAGGACTACGACGGGATCATCATCCACGGGTTCTGTGACGACCCGGATTCAGCGGCGCTGGCACCCAAGGGCGCAATGTGGTACGTGAAGACCATGCCGTACATCAACAACACGGAGGTTCGGGTCTGCCCGAGCAAGCCGACATTGCCCATGAGTTACGGCTGGAGTTACAACGGCATGCCGTACCGTACGTTCTATCCAAGTTTTCTGGTGAAATCGTCCTACAAGTACTGGAACTTCCCGGACCAAGTGATGGTGATGGCCTGCAACCGTCCGGACGGCTTCGGCGGGTCCGACTGGTGCTACTCGTACCCGGTGTGGTTCGCCACGCACTGGCAAGCCGGCGAGACGGGGCACGTGGGTTTCTACCACAGCGGCGGCTCGAATCCGGTGTTCCTCGACGGCCACGTCAGGTGGCTGCCCCTCAACAAGTTCCAGTCCGACAGCCCCGAGGCCCAGCGGCTCTGGGGCTTCACAAACTGAGACAGGGGCACGGCCTGCGCACGCTCCCGCCACCTCTTTGCCGTTTCACGGCGCCGGCAACGACGTGACCTGCACAGTCAACTCGACGGAGAGCTTCACGCCGGTTTTCATCTGGCCTTCAAGGGGATACGCAGCCAGCAGGTACTCGGGCGTGTTCCACTTGCGGTGGTCGCTGAATTTCAGCGGCGATGAACTGTCGATCTGGATCTTGGCGTCCTTGCCCGTCACGGTCACACGCGAACTTTCCGGCAGCAGTTGATCGTTCCCCGCGTCGGCTGGGAGCGTGATCTGCTGGCCGTCACACTCGGCCACGGCGCCCGCGTAAAGCCAGACGGGGAACGCGAAGTAGTGGCGCCAGGCACGGAGATCGAGATCGGTCAGCGCGGTGAAGTCGAAGTGCAGCGAGAAGCGGTTGTCCGGCGTCAGGGTCAACGTTTCGACATACTCAATCCGCCCCCCGCCCTCCGCGAGCATGCCGCGGAAGGTGAGCCGAACCTCCTGTGCCGTCGCGGCCACGCACGGTTCGACGGAACTCTCGATTTGAAACACTTTCCACGGCGGGTTGGCGATGGACGGCCAGCCGCCGCTCATGATTGTCCTGCCGCGCAGCAGGATCTGCCGCAGTTCGCCCGCCGGACTGCAACGCAATTCCAAGTCGCCAGGTGTGCGCGCCACCAGCAGGCTGGCGTCGACGCGGTAGAAGCCGAGCGATGCCGGTGCGGCGCGCGTGAAGCGCGGCGGCGTGTCGTCGCCTGGCGTGTCCGGGTCGTCGGTCGGCAACAGAATACGACCGTCACACAACGGAATGGTGAAGCGTGTGCCGACGCGGCCGATACTCGCGTCCTTCGATCGTACCGGTGTGTCCAGGACCGCGTCGTAACCGGTGCCGTTGACCACGACCAGGCCGCCGTCGAAAGCGCGCTGCCAGAGTCCGTCGTCGCGACGTTCGGCCGGGCCTTTGGGGTACCCCAGCGGCGCGTCGTACTCCGGGTACCACCACCAGTTGCCGCGCGACAGGCCGTTGCCGCCGTCGTAGCCGAAGTACCCGTCCCCGAGCAATGTCGTCGTCAGGCCGAAGCGCAGCATCTGCGGGTCGGCCGTGCGCGCTTTTTCCTTGAGCGCGTCGCGCTCCTGTGGAGTCCGCGTCGCATTGCCCCAGCAGTCCTCGTTCACGGTGCGCGGGTGACAGACGAGCATGGTCACGGCCGGCTTGCGGCTCTCGCGGCACCAGCGCAGGTAGCGACCGAGGAACTCCTCGAAGTCGACCTTGCCGTCGGCGACACGGTTGAGTTCGTCCTCCGCCAGGCAGCCGTTCAGGGTCTCGAAGCCGCGGCTCGGCAGGTTCCAGTCGTTAATCATGACGATCGCTTTGCCGTCGCGCAGTCGCGCGGTGCGCGGCACGAGCCAGTCGTCCGGGCCCCAGCAGTCGTAGAAGACACCGTCGAACATGGGGCGGGCCATGACCTCGTCACGGACCTTGTCCAGGTTGAACTGCAGCACTTCGGGAAGCTTGGTGTTGATGCGGAAGTAGCCCGGCCAGCCGCTCCAGCGCTGACCGTCGCGCAGGTCCCACCAGGCCTGTGGCACATTCGGGTTGTCCGGCCCCTCGACGACGTCGACGTACGGCAGCACCAGACAGTTGGGGTTGACCTCGCGGAGCTTGGTCAGGTTTGCCTCAACGTTGGCCAGGACTTTGGGCCAGCGCGGGTTCTCCCAGTCGTAGTGCAGGTCGTAGCAGCCGCCGATGATCAGGTCGAGCTTGGACCACCACTCGGCGCCTTTCTCCCATGCCTGCCAGGCCACTCCCGTGCCATAGACGGTCCCGATGCGCGGGAACGACGGATTCGCCTGGGCGCGGTCTTGCTGCCCGCATGCCGCCAACGACCCCGCCGTGACCAGCGCCAGAACTCCGCTCATCGGAATACGCATGCGTCAACCCTCCCGGCTATCCCACTCGTCCCGTTGAGATTCAGACGGATTGCTGTTTCGTTTGTCGACCGCCGGTGAAAGCCCGGCCCCAGAACCCACGAACAACATGATTCGGTAAGGTGAACGATGAACGAGGGAAAGACAATGTCTGCCCCGGTAAATGCAGGGCTGTTTCAAGATTCTACGCCTGCGGGACCGACAAGTACCCCCGGCGTGTCCCCA
>MHBL01000077.1 GCA_001803235.1 Lentisphaerae bacterium RIFOXYA12_64_32 | reverse complement strand
ACCATGGTCCATTGTCCATAGTCCAGAATTGCGGGGGAATTTCTGGCGACCGAGCACTAGGTTGTCAAGTTGCTGAGGATCCCCCCAAGCAACCCAACAACCCAGAAACCCGCCCCTCCCCGTCCGCGTGATCTGCGGTGAAGCCATACCTCAGAGCCACGGTGGCAGGCGGTGCGCGTCGGTGACCGGGCCGATGACCGTCACCTGTCCGGAGGCCGGTGTCACCGACATACCCTCACCGTTCCACGTGGTGACATCCGCAACTCCGGCGGTGACTTTGATCTTCGCATTTACTTTGCCGGATGCGCCCAGCACGTCGGTCTTGATCTGAAGCGTGGCGCCCGAGGCCGTGATCGTGGCAGCCGGGACGATGGCTTCGAAACTGGATCCGACAGGAACCGTCGCGTTCAGTGTCACTTTGTCGTAGTCCACGAACACTCGCATGGCGTTGTACAGGCGATGGATCTCCGTGTAGAACGAGGCAAGAACGAAGGCCTTGCCATTGACCGTCACGGTGGTCCCGTCCTCGAACGTGATCGGACCATCCTCAATCGTTGCGCCCCCGACGACCGGCACACCGTTGAACAGGACTTCGCCCGCGGGAGCCGGGCGAACCCCCTTGCCGGGGCCGGCGGCGGCGAGTTGGTGACGGGCGCAACTGAGAAAGACCCGGTCCAGCCCGGTCGGAGTCCGCGGCACATAGAACAGTTCGTAAGGCTTCTTCGTGGAGGGGCAGTCGAAGCCTTCCGCGGAATCGTGGTACTGCCCGAACAGGTTCTGCCGAAGCCAACCGCTCGGGTAGGTGCCAAAATCGTTCCAGTAAAGCTGCACGCTCATCGAGAGGCTGCGGATGCTGCTGGCGCAGGCGGTCTTCTGCGACTTTTCCCGGACCGTTCCCACGACAGGAACGAGGATCCCCACCAGAAGCGCGATAATGCCGATGGCAACCACCAGCTCCAGGAGAGTAAACCTGGCATCACGCTTCATCATTCCGCCTGCAATCCGTTCGGAAAACATCCAACGCGTACACAACACAGAAATGCAGTGTCCCCAGCCAATATCGGGCTGCATACGTGAACTACTCTCGCGCGTCTACCGATATAAAGCTAATATCGGACGTTAAATGTTAACCTATAGCCAGATCGGCCGGTATGCAAACCAAACGGTTGGGGGGGGGGCGCCTACGTTTGGCGGGCGAACCCGATTCACCCGTGGCAGAAGGCCACGGGGGTCTCACGCATGGGCCAGCACGCCGTCGTTCCACCCGCGACTCCCATGAAACTGAAGGAGACCAGAGCCCGCGAGGACACGGGCGCTCCAGGGGCTGGCGCGGGGTTTGACTTTGGAGCGGGCTCTGGAAGCGTCGTCGCCGGGCGCTATCTCGCCCTCTCTGCCGCCGCACTTGACATGCCGTTGCCGATGGCCACGGTCTGCCGCGGTGCCAACGAGTCTGTCGAGTACGACGGACACGCAGCGCGGGGTTCTCCGAGCCACGGGCTGCACCTGCGGTCCTCACTGCGGCCGGGGCCAGAAGTAGACTTGACCAAGTAATTCTCGATCCCGCCCCACGTCGACCAGCGGCACGAACCGTCCTGCGGTTGGGCACTGCGAAATACGCGAAAGGCACTGACTTGTGCGGGCGAACGCGTCGTGGCTCGGCGCGTCCCGCGCCGAAGCGGGGTGCTCGGGCCGGTCCCCGGCCGAGGACCTCGGGCCGAGACGGCCCCGAGCACCCTGCCGCGGTCGCAGAGGTCCCGCGCCACTGTCCGTTCGGCGCGTCTTTCGCAGTTCGTCGGACCCCGGCTACCTCACTTCGCGGCGCCGGCCGGGCAGTGCCGGGTGCACATCTCGATCGTGCACGGAGTGTGCTTGCCGACCGTGTCTTTCTTTTCGCAGGCTGCGGCCAAGTCTTCGATGGTGACCCGCCGGCCCTCGGGCGCCGGGACATTGGTCTTCAGGCCGTGCAGCGCTGGGCCTTCGTCCGGGCACAGGTTATAGCGTTTCGACCAGTCGCAGCGGTGCCGCTCGATCCGCGGCACATTGATCTTGATGCCGTCGACCTGGACGGCGAACGCCGTGTTCTCGAACGCATGCATCGGGCACTTCTTCACGCAGGCGCCGCACTTCACGCACAGGTCCGCGCCCTTGTACACCTCGTCCGCGGGCAGTTCGGCATCCGTGATCAGAACCATCAGTCGTTGCTGCGCGCCAAACTCAGGGGTCAGCAGTCCGCCGCTGGCGCCGATCTGGCCCAGGCCGGCGGCCACCGCCTCGATGGCGTTGCTGCGGTGGTCCGGGAAGCGGCCGCGCGGGGTCGCGGTGCGCGAGCCCACGCCCAGCATGTCATCAACAGCGAGCACCTTGTGGCCTTGCGCGCTCAGGAACTTGGCCATATAGAACGCCGCATTGCAGAGTTCGCGGTACGTCTGGTACTGCCAGAATGCGTACGTCCCGATCTGCTGGCTCTTCGGCAGGCCAGTGTTGTCCACCAGCTCCTGCGGCGTGTGCATGCCGAACACAATGACCGATTTGGCCTCGGGCATGTAGTCCTTCGGCCCCTTGATCTTCACGGTATCTTTGACAATCTTGGACTTCCACGGCCCGTGCGCGGGCAGTCCGACGTCGTCGACGCGCTCGCCCAGCTCCGCTTCGTTCACGTTGGCCTTAAGGTCCGCCACGGTTTTGCTGAAGCGCTCGACCGGCGCCACGCCCAGCAGTGAGACCAGGTTCCCGTCCGCCACGGCTTCGAGGCGCTGGCGCAGTCTTTTGGGCGTCAAGGTCCGGGCGGCGATCGGGCGGTCGGCCTTTTCCGGCACGGGTGTCGGGTCCAGGAGCGCATCCGTCACGACCGCGCCGGTGATGACGCAGTTGCCGAACTCCGGCGTCTCGAGTTCGCGGAACTCGCCCGTCCCGCGCTTGCCGAGACCGGCCATTTCACCCAGGTCGTGCGCCCAATTGTACGAGGTCGCGTGATAGCCGTAGTCCTCAACCATGCGCGCAATCCTCAGGCAGATGTGGTGCATGAGCGTGCCCACCGCGCCTTGCAGCGGGCCGCTGCGGCGCAGCTCCGGCGGGAAGCTCATGGCGAACGAAATCACCGTGCGCGCCCCGGGCATTTCGCGCCGCAGTGTGTAGCCGGGCACCGTCTCGATGTCCTTAGTCACGGGGCCGACGGCGCAGACATCCGCGCCCATGCGGATCGCCGCCGCGACGACGTCGTCACGCATCTTGCGCAAGGTCGGCATGTTTTCCGGGTAGCGCTTGTTGATGCGGTTCATGGCGATCTGTTTCTCGGGCCGGCCGAAGCTCGCATCCCGGGTGCGCAGGTGCGGCGGGACGCACCACTTCTGGCACACACCGCGCTCGTGCCCGCGCCAGCCCTTCTCCACCGTTTCCTTCATGATCAGCTCTTCGTTCACGCAGTCGGCGTTCTTCAACGTCTCGGAGTTCAGGTCCAGGTTGAAGTGCTCCGCCCAGGCGCAACGCCACATGTTCTTGTTCGCGTACTTGTACGTCTTGCCGCCGATCTTGACCTCGTGCGGTTTGCCCAGTTCCTTGCGCAGCGCCGCCGTGGGGCAGTGCTTGACGCACTCCATGCACATGTCGCAGAGTTTCGGTCCGTCGTACATCGGTGTCGGCACCAGATCGGCGCTGGTCACGATCGAGACGAACCGCACCCGCGGCCCAAACTCCGGCGTGATCAGCAGCCCGGACCAGCCGATCTCGCCCAAGCCCGCCGCCGCCGCCGCGTGAATGTGCGACAGGTCCGGCGCGAACAGGCTCGGAATCCCCTCGTACTTGCGATAGCGCCAGATGTTCGACGACGCGACGCCGATCGCCTTGTGCCCGGCCGCGTTGAGCGCACGCACGATCCGGTACGAAACCCGGTCCAGCAGTGAGTTCTGGTCCATCCAGCCGCCGGGACTCCGGTCCTGCGGTTCCGGCTCGCCGCCCATCTCGGTCCACGTGTCCGTGATGTGGATCGCACCCACGACGACGGATTGGGTCTCCGGCAGAATGGCCGGCGGACTCAGCAGGTACGGGGCGTGCTCCCAGCGCGACACCGGGGCAAATCCGACCAGGTCCATACCCATACCCAGGACTTCAGCTCTGATCTTGTCTGTCAACGCTCGATCCGACATGTGTGTAACCTCCAGGTTTCAGTGCTCAGGTTTCGGGTGTCAGGCAAGAGTCTTCTGCTCCGCCACTCACCCACATACTCACATACGCCGTTCACGCCTCGTGGCCGGCGCTGGAATCCTTCTCACCGGTTGTACTTCTCCACGGCTCCGAAGTACGCGCGGACGTTCTCGCTCGGAATGCAATCCTGTATCGTATGCGATGGGCCGATGATATAGCGTCCGTGCTGGCCGAGGATGCGAAGCGTCTCGTCGACAGCTTTTTCGACATCCTTCGGCGTCCCATGCTGCATCACACTCTGCACGCCCACGCCGCCGTAGAAGCAGATATCCTTGCCGTATTTCTCGGACAGCGTCTCGATCGGCATCGCCTCAGGCTGCACGGGGTTCAGGCAATCCACGCCGATCTCGATGTAGTCCTTGATGATGTCGCGGCAGTCGCCGCAGCAGTGGTGAATCACCGGCAGTCCGGCGTCCTTATAGAGTCGGTTGAGCTTCTTCTGGCGCGGCTTGATCAACTGCCGCCACACTTCAGGGTTGATCACCAGGCCCTTCTGCATCGCCACGTCGTCGCCGGTCGTCACGGCGTGAACGCCCGCCTGGATGAAGTTCCGCGCCAGTTCCAGTTGATACTCCAGCAGTTGGTCGAGGAGGTAGGCCGCCTCGTCCTGGTGGATCATCATATCGATCAGCCCTTCCTCGAAGCCACGGAGAAACCGGTACTTGTTAAAGAAGGTCCCGGTCGCCTGATTGGCCACAAAGAACACCGCGTCTCCCTCCTTGGCCACGGCGTCTCTCACCCCGGCGAAGGAGTATGACGCGGCAACCTCCGGGAAGCGGTAGGCCCTGATCTCGTTTAGGTCTGCAATTGGCGCGGTCACGTTCATCGGGCCGATGTCCTGGTCACGATCCTGCTTCCAGCCTACCCCCAACTCGTCATACCAATCCGCGTGCTGGTCTGCCGGCTTCTTCGCCACGCGGCAGTCCGGGAGTACCGTGCGGTACGCCCCGTTCGGATTGAGGAGCTGCTGCAAGTCACGGTCAGAGACCCCGTACCGAGCCATGTACTTACGGCCGGCGAAACCGCTCATCGAGGTATGGACGGGAAACCTGTCGACCGGCTCGCCCGCCAGTACGTTTGTAAGTCGTTCTTTCGGTGTCATCGTCCGCCTCCTCCAAGGTCCCATGTGTCGGGGGGCTGGCCCACTGGGCGTCACTCACTCCAACACTCACAAACTCACATACCCCCACACACACCTCGCGCGCCGCGGTGCGCGGACAGCGCCTCGCCCAGTGCCGCGGCGGTGCGCGACAACTCGCGCAGCACGGTCTCGTGCTGGTCAACTGGGCAGCGGAACATCGGTGCGTAGCAGCCGATGGCGCCCAACAACTCGCCGGCACGGGTCAACACGGGAAAGCCGAAAGCGGCCAAGTCGCGGTGGTCCGGTGCCATCACGCACGCGCCTTTGGCGCGGATGACGTCGAGCGCCTGTCGTAGCGCTGGCATGCCGTCAATTCCGTCCCACTGCGCGCCAGGCAACCCGTGCGTGTCGAGGATGCGCCGCAACGCTGCGGAGTCCGCAAACGCGGTCATTGCCCGGCCGGTCGGCGTGGTGTAGATGTGGTTGTCCGCACTCAGTACGGCCTGGCTGATCGTGATGGCGCGGTCCGCGTTCAGGTTCCGGATCACGACCCGGTGACCGTCTATCAGCGAGGCAAACACGACCGCCTCGTTCAGCGTCACGTTCAACTCGCCGAGTGCCTTCTCGATGATGGCAACCGAAGCGGGCGCGGCGAATAGATTGAGCTTGCCGATCTCCGCGCACACCGGGCCGGCGATGTATTTGCCGTCCGCCGAGTGCGCCGCGTAGCCGCAGGCGGCCATGGTCTTCAGAAGGTTATGCACCGAATTGGCCGGCATCTTCATGCGCGCGGCCAGTTCCGACAGACTGATGCCCTGCCGCTGCACATCCTCGAACAGCAGGATATTCAGCAGGTTCAGTGCTTTGCGGACTGATTTGACCGGTACATCACTCACAAGCGTTGTTCCAGATTGTGGAAGTAGGTTCTACAACATAGAATATCATGCGAGGTCGAGGTCGTCAAGGGCGGGAATACGAAAAAAACCGACCTGGGCAAGCAGAGTGAGGTCGGGTAGGTCGCGGTGCCAGCCCAGACGGCCTCCCCTGACTGACAGTACCGCGGGCGGCCGGGGTCGCAAAATTCCCGCAACGTGGTAATGTTCACGTAGTTGGAACGTTGGCCGCGTTGGTGCCATTGACGCCCCGCGCCGCGGACAGCCACCCAATTGGGGAGACGCCCTCATGCGCAAGACGCCCGAACTCATCGACCCCAGCGACCGGCTCAGAACCCAATCGTTCACCCTCATCGAGTTGCTCGTGGTAATCGCGATCATCGCGATCCTGGCATCGCTGCTGTTGCCGGCGCTGCGGCAGGCGCAGGACAGAGCGAAGACAGCCGCCTGCCAGGCGAATGTCAGGCAACTCGGGATGGCGTGTCATGGCTACGCCAACGACAACTCAGACTACCTGCCTTTCGGGAGCTGGGACGGGACCAACGCGGAGGGGGGCTGGCACTATGACACCTACCGCCAGCCGACAGACCCGCCGGCGCCGGTCGGTCCCCCGGCAACGGTCTACAACCGGAACTACTGGCGTTACGCGCTTATCCTCTACGTGGAGCGGGATTGGGAGCTCTTCCTGTGTCCATCGGGCATTCGACAGGACATTGCGAACATTGGCACGCAGGGGTTGTACAACTACGGCCTGAACCCGTACTCCTCGGGCGGCTACAGACTGGGGAGCGTCAAGTATCCGGACAAGATGCTGATGATGGCTGACAGCCGGCACTGGGACGCCGTGCACTGGCGCATCGCGTACGCCAATGTCTGCGGCGCGTCGTGCACGCCGGAACTGCGGGCCACCCCCAACTGCCGTCACATCAACGGCTCCAACATCGTTTTTTCCGATGGACACCTGAGGTTTCTCACCGCATCGGACATGGCGGGCATCTTCAATGCCGGAGCCCTGTTGACGCAGTTCCAGCAGGGAAAGTGATCCTTCGCCCCTCCGGTTCACGGCGGCCAATATCGCCCCCAGCCTACTCAGCAGGTCGCTTTCTTCGCTTCCAGCGAACATCCGCTGCCGCCTATTGAAGGGGAGCGACCTGGGCAATGGCGGGGGACGAGGTTGGCTTTGCGGGGTGGTTTTCTCCCATCTGCAAACCGTAACGCGGGCGGCCCTCCGTCCGCCAGGGCCGCCCGGGGGGCCGGGCGGTGTACTGCCGGCACGCACCTGAACCGCCAGTGGCAAGTGGACTCCCGTTGCAAAGGGCGAAAGCAAGAGGGACGGGTGCCAGGCGCACCCGTCCCTGTATTCCGTCGTACCGTTTCGTTCGCCGTCAGACCGCTATTTTCCCTTGCCGTCGCCGCCCAGGGGCAGCGGCACGAAGAATTTCGCGCCGTTGCGGTCGATGTAGAACACCGCCATATTGTTCTGCGTCTTGCCCAGGGCATCGATGACGTCCTTGATCTTCTTGACCGGGTTGCGGTTGACCTCGATGATCACGTCGCCGCGCCGCAGGTTGGCGGCGTTCGCCGGGCTGCCGCCGACGATCCCGGCGATTGCCACGCCCTCGTCCGTTTCGCCCAGCGCCAGGCCGAGTTCATTGAGCAGGTCGTCCTGGCCGTGGATGGCCGGGCTCTTGCCGTCCTTGGTATCCCGTTGCCGCGCCACCACGGAGAACTCCTGCTCCTTGCCGCGGCGGTCGACCAGGACCGGGATCTTGTCGCCCGGCTTGTACGCCAGCACCGCAAAGAGCAGGTCGTTCGGGGTCCGGACGCGCTTGTCGCCGATCTTCAGGACCACGTCGCCGGGCTCAATGCCGGCTTTCTCCGCCGGGTCGCCCTTCATGACTTCGCTGACCAGCACGCCGTTTTCGACATTGAACTGCTTTTTCAGGTCGTCGGTCAGTTCCTGCATGCCGATACCGAGGAACGGTCGCGACACTCCGCCGTTTTCGATCAGAGCGGTAGACACCTGCTTGACCAGGTTGCTGGCGATCGCGAAGCCCAGGCCGATGCTGCCGCGCGACATGTTGCCCCCGGTCATGATGAAGTTGTTGATCCCGATCACGTCACCGCGGATGTTCAGCAGCGGCCCGCCGCTGTTTCCGGGGTTGATCGATGCGTCGGTCTGGATGTAGTTCTCGAACGTCGTCATGCCGACGTCGTGCCGCCCCTTCTGGCTGACCACGCCGACCGTCACCGAGTAGTCCAGGTTGAACGGCGCGCCCACCGCGATGGCCCACTCGCCAATCCGGACCTGGTCCGAGTCCGCGAACTCGAGCGTCGGCAAGTCCTTCAATTCGCCCTTGCCAACCTGCAGCACGGCAACGTCCGTCTCCTCATCCTTGCCGATGACCTTCACCGAGTCCTTGTCCTTGGTGCTGTCGAACACGCGACCGTCGCTGAGCTTCACTTCCAGGTCGTCGCTCTCCGCGATGACATGGTAGTTGGTGACGATATAGCCGTCCGCACGAATGATGATTCCCGAGCCTTTGCCCACCGGCTTGGGCATCTTTCTGGCATGAGGATCCTCCGGCCGTTGCCCCGGTTGACGCCCTGGCTGCTGTCCTTCATCCTCGGGGATGCCGAAGAAGAACCGGAATTCAGGCGGCATCTGCGGGTACATGGGCGTTTGCTCAACCCGCTTGTTGGTGATCACCACCACGGCCTTGCAGGCTTTGTCGGCGACCTGCGTGAACGCGTTCTGCAGCTGCACGGCCGCGTCCGTTTCAGCGGCACGCGCCGGCGACACGCGCAACATCAGGCCGGAAACCAAGAGACAGGCAAACGCAACCCCCGACATCGCGCGTCTCATCGAATCCTTCATGTCCGTCACTCCTCTATTCCTAAATTGTACTCTTCCGTCGCGTTCCTGTATCCAGGTCCCAGGTTTCAGGGTTCAGGTGTAACGAACCCGTAACGGAAGCTGTTCCTCAACGGTGTCTTTCCCTGAAACCTGAAACCCGAACACTCCACCTTCGGTTCCGCACTGCGCTGTGCATAACAACAACGATTAGACGGCACATTTCGGCGGAAGTTCCCTTGGCGTCCGCCGCGTTCCATGGTATTGTTGCAGGGCCGGGAAACGACATCTTGGCGATGTCGCCCATCACTTCTAGCTGGGGGCTGCGACTTATGGCAACTGGAACAGACATCGATGCATTGATCGGGCAGCTATGGGATCACCGGACGCGCGGGCGGGCACGGGCCAGGCTGGCCGAACTGCAGTCCGTGGCGGCGGTGAAGATCGAGGCGCTGGCGCAGAACCATGACGCACCGGAGAACACGCGCTGGGCCGCCATTGCACTGCTCGGGCAGTGGCAGCACCAGCCGGCCGTCGCCACGTTGCTGGACATCGCGAAGCGCGAGGTGCACCTGCGCGGCGAAGCGGTCCGGGCCCTGCAGCGGATCACCGGCAAAGAGATTGAAGAAGACATGGCGGCCTGGGAGAAAGCATTAGCCGGCGAGACAGCCGAACCGGAGGCTGCGCCCGTCAAAGCCGGAGCGCCCGGCTCGCTCGAGGCGCGCATGCTGACGCTGTTCCAGCAGGCTCTGAAGACGGTGGCGTCGAAGGTCCAGTGGGAGGAGGCCGGGTACATCTATGCCCGTGTCGAGCTGGGCGAGAGCCGCAAGCAGCAGATTCTCGTGACCTTCAACGAAAAGGACGGCGACGGACAACCCCTGGCCATGTTCTACACCGAGTGCGGCCAGGCTGCGCGGCAGGCGCTGGATGTGATCACGCGCCGGAACGCGACCGTCCACTGCGGCGGGTTCCTGGTCGAGACCGACGAGAGCGGCGGCAAGAAGGTGGTCATGCGACACAAGACGCTGGTGCGCGACCTGAATGAGACCGCCGTGCGCGAGATTGTCTTGACCATGGCGCGCGAAGCCGACAGCGTCGAGTACGAACTCACCCAGTCAGACCACATCTGATCCGCGGCGTCGCATCCAGACCGCCTGAGGGGCGCGTCGATTTAACCGATGCAGCACCAAGACAGCCCGCGAGGACGCGGGCGCTCCAGTTCGGATTGAGCACGAAACTTGGAGCGCCCGCGTCCTCGCGGGCTCTTGGTTTGAATAAATCGACAGACCCTGAAGGCGGAACAACGAACCTCGGACGGCGCCAGGCTTGTAGTCCCGCGTTCACGCGGTCCGGGTGGCGCGTACACCCTACGGTGCCAGCCGCAGCAGTTCCATGGCGTTCCGGTACGCGATGCGCTCGATCGTCGCCGGGCTCGCACCCGCGTCGCGCAGGAACCCGGCCAGCGCACCGACACTGGGCGGGAACGGGTTCTCCGCCGCCGACTTCAGGCCGAAGTGCGTCCCGAACGGCAGAAACGGCGGGCCGACGCGTGTCGTCCAGTCCGTGCCGGAGAGCAGGCGATCCGCGGGGATGCGGGCCAGCGCACTGCGCACGCCCGGCGAGTTGAACTGCGCAATCTCGGCCCAGAAGTTGTCCGGCCATTTCGGCGACCATTTCCCGATCATCTCCAGGTAGCCGTCTACGACCGGCGGGTTGTCCCTCGGTGTCCCCACGAGATGCGCCAGGATGTACGTCGCCTCCGGAACGCGGTCGACGCACGCGAGGAAATCCTCCATCTCCTCCACACCGCCGCGCGGAAACGCGCCTTGCGTCGCCGCGCACGACGTCGAGATGTGCACCTGCACTGGCACGTCGTACTCGACCGCCTGCCGCACCACGCGCTCGGTGTTGTCGCTGTTCATCCGGAAGTTGAACATGTACTGCAGCATCTCGCCGAGCTGCACGAACCCCCACTTCTCGAAGCACACCTCCATAGTCCGCAGCGCCGCGTCGGGGAAATTCGGATTGACGATGCAGCTCCCGTACAGCCGGTCCGGCGCGCGCTCGACCAGCGAGTGGATGAATGCGTTGGCGCGGTGCGCACCATCCGGTTCGTCGCGCACGACCGTGTTCCAGTACGCGTCTGGACTGATCACCAGCCGCAGGTCGGTCCCGGCGCCGTCCAGCACGGCGAGCAGGTCCTCGAGCAGGTGCTCCCTGACCGCATTGTCATCACCGCGGTCACTAACATGAATGTGCGTGTCGATCCAGCGGTCCACGCTTTGCAGAGTTCGCACAATGGGGTCTCCCCGTCTGTCGCTGTAATCTCGATCGTTACCGCCGCGGCCTATGACCATAGCTCACGACCCTAGGAAGAATGGCAGCACCATGAGTCCGAGACAGACCAGGATCAGGATCACTGTGCTGGTGATGAAATACGGCGCCAGGCACAGGCCCGCACCGGCCAGTAGCGCCATGCCATGCTTCTGCCGCCAGCCGTACAGGAAGTACCCGGACCCAATGGCGCCGAACAGCACGCTCGTGATCAGGTTGCTGGTGTTCATTCTGCCCGTCCCGTTGCGGCGACCGTTTCCACCATGAAGTGCATGAAGGCCATGAAGATCGGGGGATAATCCCGTCGACAGCAATTCATCGTCGTGTCATCGGTCGCGCCTCTATCCGTTCGACGGGTTTGGGTTGCCGTTTCGCCTAACCTTCATGACCCTTCACGCCCTTCATGGTAGCGATGCCTTGGTTCTTCCGGTCGAACCGCAGGAAGGCCTGACCCATGCGCACGCCGATCTCGAGGGTGCCGGCTGAGTCGTAGTGGCCGGACGGGTGCAGCCCGCACCCCAAATCGTTGACGTACGCGACCCGATGTGCGGTCTCCGCAAAAGTTCTCTGCACTTCACCCACGACGCGGTTGTGCGCCCACTTCTCCGTGCTCACGGAAATGACGAACGGCAGGTCGGGCGCGGCCCAGCGGCGCCGGAGATCGTCGATGAACGCCTGCAGTCGCGCCGGGTATTCACCCAGCGCGTTGGCGTCGCTCTCGCCTTGGTGCCAGAACACCGCCCGCAACCGTGCCGCGTGCCCCTTGCCGGCGAGTGCCGTGACCGCGGCGCCGTACCGCTCGACCAGGCCGCGGTGCAGCGGGTCGCCGGGATTCCAGTGGCCCGGGCAGAACCCGGTGGCGCTGTACGCGAACTTCAGCACCGCGAGCCGCGTCAGCCCGGCGTGGTGCAGCGTCCGGGCAATGCCGATCTCAGGTCCGAACCCGCCCGCCGCGTTGCGGAAGTTCGGCTTGTTCGCAGCCGCGTTGCCCTGGGGCTGCGCGCCGAGCGTCAGCCACGCCCCACGCGAACTGGAATTGTGCAGGCCGTTATCATACGGGGGTTCCCCGCAGTCGAAGTGGAACAGGATGTCCGTGTCCGTCGGGTTGGGCGGCAATTCCTCGGCCCGCGTGTCGAACCCGACCGCATTCGACTGCCCGGCGACAATGATCAGATCCATGTGTTCCATAGAGGCTCGCGGGGCCGGCTTCGCGCCGACGCTACCGCCTTCGTCTCGGAGCGTCGGCGGACAAGACGCCGTGACCAGCCGCCCGCCCTTCGCCGGGCGGTTGAGCGGCGGACTGCCTGCGTTACAGCTTCATATAGTAGGTTACATCGTCGTGGCGGATATCGAACCCGGCACGTTCGTAGGCGCGGCGCGCCGGGGCGTGCGCGTCGTCCAAGCCGGTGCGTACGCTGGCGTAAAGCATCCCGTTGTCGCGGAAGAACCGCAGTGCGGCTTGGTACATCTCCTGGCCTTTGCCTTTGAGTCCGCAAGCCGGGTCGACCGCGTTGTTGCCGATCGTGCCGATCTTCCGATTCGGGTCCAGCACGAATGTGACGAACCCGACGACACGGCCGTTCTCCTCGCAGACCAGGGTCCACTCGGGGTGCGCGGCGCAGTGGGAGCGAATCTGCTCGCCTTTGCAGGTGCGAGTGTCCCCCGAGATGACGCCGAGAAGTTCCTCCCCGTAGACGTCGTTGAACATGCGGTAGATCGGCTGCCAGGCGCGGTTACCAATGTCCATGATGCCTGCCAGGTCCTCGGTACGGTAGGGACGGATCATAAGGGCCTCCCGCAAATCGCTTCGCGCAATCCTCGTTGCAGGTGCGCGTTGATGCCGCCCCTGTGATGGGATGGGCCGACGATCGCGACAACGATGATCTGTTCGGCATCCTGTCTTGTCGAGTCTAATCTTGTCGGGGGCACAGCCTCTTGGCCCCGCAGACCGCGCATGGATCTTACGACTTCGGCGGGCGGCGTGGATGGCCGACATTCGGAACGCCCACCTTCCCTGTGGCTTCAGACGTCAAACGTCCGCCACGTCCTCAATCCAGCCTCCCAAGTCTCGCGCCACTCCTCGCCCACATGTACGTTGCCAATGAGTCTTTCGATATCTGCCTTGGTCAAAGCCCGCGTTCGCATCAGGTCGCGGACGTCCTGCTGGTCCTTCTCGTCGAACCTGGTCAACTCTGAAAGGATAATGTCCTCCGGCGAGGTGGCATCATAACGGAAGTGTCGGAAACGGGGGGCCTCGGGCGGTGGGGATACGATGCGCCGAAACCAGTCCTGGGTGTGGACCAGGTCCGTTTCGTCGAAGATGTGGGTCAGGTACAGTCCGTGCGGCGTCAGTCGTTCATTGGCGGAGGCGACAGCTCTCTGAAACCAGTCCGCATCGATCATCCCGGTTTCCGACAGGGTGCACATGCAGTCGACGTCCTCCGAGAAACGTCGGATGCCATATACAAGGTCCAAGGCGGCACCCCCGAGCAGGTGCAGGCTGACGGGCAGGACGCGGTCGAGGCAGTCATCCAAGGCCTGCAGGATGAACTCGCTGTTGCGCATTCCTCTGTCCTCTTCCGGCGATGCGCTTGCGCCAGCGCCCGCAGTCCAGCGGGAACGCTTTTGACGGCAGGGGGTCCGGACGCCGGGAATCGATCTGCGCCAGAAGCCAGTCGAAATACAGGCCGCCGCCATACCTCCGGGCGGCGAGTCGGCACAGGTCAGCGTCGAGTTTGCCATCGCGCAAGAGCAACCCGCCAACCTGAAGCACGGTCAATTCCGGTTCGACGTCCGGCCGGAAGAACGGGCCGAATGCACTGGCCACTTCTCCGGGCGCTGTCTCGCCATTCGGGCCAGGCAGGTCGCCCGACACGCGTAACAGCCCGGCTGCTTCGACCAGCCGCAGCCATCGCCCCGAATCGGGCCGCGGGCGGCTTCTCAGGAGGCGACTTAGCGGCTGGTGTGCATACTGCTTCCAGAGCATGGGGGACGGGCCCCTTAGATGGTGTGATTGACCCGTTTTCCTGAATATAGCAGGCCAACCAAGAATGAGCGAACTGGACATATCGACGTCTTGCGGGCAAACCGCCTCCATCCTTGCGGTGTCCGCACAATGGCGGTAAGTTCAAGGGATGCGAACTCCGTAACCGTCGCGAAAGGGGACACCATGCTGACTGTCGAGAACCCCTGGCTGAAGCCGGGTGAAACCGTCATCTGTTTCGGCGACAGCCTCACGAACAGTTCTCCCGGCTACGTGGGGATCCTTGAGGCGAGGCTCCGGCCCAAAGGCGTCACGGTCATCCGCGCCGGCCGCGGCGGCGACAAGACGCCGTGGGCCATGACGCGTCTGCAGCAGGACGTGATCGACCGCAAACCGACGGCGCTGAGCATCTTTCTGGGCGCCAACGACGCGGCGGTCGGCCGCGGCGTGTGGGCCGACGAGCCGATCGTGCCGCCTGAAGCGTACGAGTGGAACCTGATCTGGATGGTCCACCTCTGCCGGTTGGCCGGGATCACCAAGTTCAGCATCACGCCGCCGCTGTACCGGTTCGAGGGCCCGGCCTGGGCCGAGTTCGGCGACGTCATGGGGCCGTACCGCCAGGCGGCGCGCAATGCGGCCGACGCCATGAAAGTCCGGTTCGTCCCCGCCGACATCGCATTTGCCGAGGAATGGGCGCGGCACCCCGGCCACACCGGACTGTTGCTCACGACCGACGGCGTGCACCTCACGCAGCAAGGCAACCAGCTCCTGGCCCAGACCATGCTCGGGGCCTGGGGACTGGCGGCGACGTGAGCGAGAGGAGAGGTGCCAGGTTTCAGTGTTCAAGTGTCAGGAAAGGCGGTAAGGACGCGTGACGAGGTCCGGTCTGGGGGGGGCGGTTAGGTAAGGGCACGCGGACTGCGGTACGGACTTCTCGGGAGGCGCGACATGACCGAAACGCCAGCGTCATACGGGGATGCGGGACTGGACTCCCGCATCCTGACGCTCCGCGGGCAGAAGGTGATCCTGGACACCGATCTGGCGCAACTCTATGGGGTGCCGACCAAGGCGCTGAACCAGGCGGTCAGGCGCAACCGTGAGAAGTTCCCGACAGACTTCATGTTTCAACTTGCAGCGCAAGAGGTTGCGGACTTGATATCGCAGACCGTGACCGCATGCCGACCCGACATGCGGTCACAAATTGTGACCGCATCAACGAAGCGGAATGTACGGTTCCCGCCCTACGCCTTCACCGAGCATGGCGCCATCATGGCCGCCACGGTGCTGAACAGCCCGCGCGCGGTTCAGATGAGTATCTTTGTTGTCCGCGCGTTCGTACGCATGCGGCAGGCCTTTGCAGGTTCCCAAGTCCTCGAAAAACGCCTTGCCGATATCGAGAAGAACCTGGTGCTCCACGATACCGCACTGCGCGACCTCTACGCGAAAATCCGGCCGCTTCTGCTGCCGCCTTCCGTTCCGTCCAAGACACGAATTGGGTTCGGAATTCGCGAGAAGCACGCGGCGTACCGGGTGCGTTTGACGCGACGCCGGAGAACAGCAGGCTGAGGATACGGCGACCACAGACAGGAGAACATAGCCATGACGACGCGGAGTTTCTTGCGGTCGGTTGCGGGGGCGTTGGCGGTGTCCGCGGCGCTTGTCGGGGCGGCGCGCGCCGAGGATTGGCCAACCTACCAGCATGATGCGCAGCGCAGCGGCGTCACCGCCGAGACGCTGCAGGCGCCTCTGGCCCAGCAGTGGGTCATGGCCCCGGCGTTCCCGCCCCGCAACGCCTGGAGCGACCCGCATTCCGTGCCGGTCGAAGGCGTGCTCGAATTGCCACGCGTACGTTTCGACGACGCGTTTCATCCGGTCGCGGCCGGCGGGCGGCTGTTCTTCGGCTCGTCGGCGGACAACACGGTGTACGCGCTTGACGCCGCGAGCGGTAAGCCGTGCTGGAGTTTCGTCACCGACGCACCGGTGCGCCTGGCGCCGACCGTCTGGCAGGACAAGGTGTACGTCGGCTCGGATGATGGCGTGGTCTACTGCCTGAACGCGGCGGACGGCACCGTCAAGTGGCGCTTCGCCGCCGCACCCGCGCCCCGCATGCTCCTGGGCAACGGCGGACTGATCTCGCTGTGGCCGGTCCGCTCCGGGGTCCTGGTCGAAGATGGCGTGGCCTACTTCGCCGCCGGCGTGTTCCCGGCCGAGGGCTTGGTTCTGTACGCGGTCAAGGCGGAGGACGGCACGCTGGTGTGGAAGAACGACACGTATGGCCAGGCCGGCAAGAGCCAACTCACACCGCAGGGCTACCTGCTCGCCTCGAAAGAGCGCCTGTTCATGCCCTCGGGCCGCACCACGCCGGCAGGGTTTTCCCGCACCGATGGCCGCTACCTCTTCCAGCCCAATGTGAACCGTTGGAACCTCGGCATTTTCGGCGGCACCTGGGCGGTGCTGGCCGGCGACGTGGTCATTAACGGCACCGAGCAACTGGTCGCCACGGCGGAGAACAACGGTCAGGCCGTGTTCTCGGAAGAAGCGCGACGACTGGTGGTGGGCAAGGATAGCGTCTATCTCGCCACCGGCAAAGACATCGTCGGTCTCGAACGCGAACCGTGGGTTGCCATCAACCGCAAACGGCTCGGCCCCAAGCAGCGTATCCTCATGACGACGAACGCGTTGGCCGAACCGAAGGGGAAATTGAACCGTCTCGTCCAGAAGAAGCAGCCGGTTCCGCCCGAACTGGCCAGCCAAGTGGAGCAGTTGGAAAAGACGCTGGCCCAAGCCAAGACCGAGGACGACGCGTGCGCGGTACAGCTCAAGGGAGTGACGAAGTGGACCGTGCCGTGCGAGTTTGCCGACGCGTTGGTTCTTACGCCAACGCTGCTCTTCGCCGGAGGCCAGGACGCGGTTGTGGCGTTTGACACCACCGCCGGCAAGGAAGTCTGGAAGGCCAAGGTCGACGGCAAGGCCCGGGGCATGGCGGTCGCGGACGGGCGGCTGTACGTGGCCACGGACACAGGCCACGTCCACTGCTTCGCGCCGGGTGAGGCGGACAAGGACGTGACGATCAAGTTGCCGGTCGACATGGGTGCGGCTCCCGCACCGGCGGTGTCCGCAGAGGTCGCGGCCCTGGCGGCGGAGATCGCGAAGGATGCGGACGTGACGCGCGGCTACGGGCTCGTCCTCGGCAGTGTGACGCCGGGGCTGGCTGCGGCCTTGGCCACGAGCACGGAACTCATGTTGTACGTCGTTGAACCGGACGCTGCAAAGGCCGGCGAATTGCGCCTGGCACTGACCGCCGCCGGTCTGCACGGCGGTCGTGTCGTGGTCCGGCAGGACGTGCCCGCCAGCGTGCCGTACCCGGAGTACTTTGCCAACCTGATCGTCGTCGACGCGGCGCCGGGCCAGGTGCCACCGGCCCAGGTGCTGCGCATGCTGAAGCCTTGCGGTGGTACGGCCTGCCTTCTCGCCGCTCAGAACCAGGCCGAGCGCGGCGCGTGGGTGACCGGGCTGGAGGCCGCCGTCGTCCAAGCGCAGGAGACGAAGACCACCGAAGTCACACCGGCGGAGCGCTGGGTCCGGCTCCGGCGCGGGCCGTTGCCCGGCGCCGGGAACTGGACGCACGAGTACGCCGAACCCGGCAACACCGCCTGCGGCGACGATGTGCACCTGCGTGCGCCGCTCAGCATCCTGTGGTTCGGCGACCCCGGGCCGGGCCGCATGCCCAGCCGGCACGCCTCGGGCGCGGCGCCGCTGGTGGTCGGGCCGCGCGTCTTCATCGAGGCCGAGAACGTGATCCTGGCCTATGACATCTACAACGGCGTGCCGCTGTGGGAGCGTGAGATCCCCGGCAGCCTCCGCCTTAATCTGAAGATGCTGGCTTCGAACTGGGTGGCCAACGCGGACAGCATCTTCCTCCTGGCCCAAGGCAAGTGCCTGCAACTCGACCCGCGCACCGGTGCGACCATCCGCACTTTCGAAGGCCCACCGGGCGGCGACGGCAAGCCGCGCAGCTGGGACCTCTACCTGGCCTGCGCCGGGAACACGCTCTTCGGCGGCGCCGGACGCGACCTGCTCTTTGCCATCGACATCGCGTCCGGCCAGGTGCGTTGGCAGGTGCCGGCCAAGAACATCCTCCCAACCGGCATCTGCGTCAACGACGGAAAGCTGTTCGCGGTCGATTTCGAGCTGACCGATGCGCAGAAGGAGGAGTGCCTGAAGGGCGTCGACCCAGCGTCGCGCGTCGACAAGAAGGGCGCGGCGGTCGCGCCGGACGTGCGCCGGATCCTGGCCATCGATGCGCAAACGGGCCAGGTGGTCTGGCAGCGCGCGGAGTATGTCTCCGACTGCGTCGGCGTCGGCTCCGCCGGCGGCGAGATGACCGCCATGGCCACGCGAGGAACGCTGGTCCTGTGCGCCCAGCCATGGAACGGGCATTTCTGGCCGGAATTCTTCGCTGGCGAATTCAGCCGCCGCAGCCTGATCGTCCTGGACGACAAGGACGGGCGCCTGCTGTGGTCGGCGCGGAAAGGTTACCGCAGCCGCCCGTTGATCGTCGGCGATACGATCTACGCCGAGCCCTGGGCCTACGATCTGCGCACCGGCACGGACCGGACGCGCGTCAACCCCCTGACCGGCGCCGAATCGCCCTGGCAGATGTCCCGGACCGGCCACCACTGCGGCAACATCGATGCCAGCCCGAACCTGCTCATGTTCCGGTCCGGCTCCTTTGCCTACTACGACCTGCTCAACGACTACGGGACGGTGCACTTCGGCAGTGTGCGCCCGAGTTGCTGGATCAACTACGTGGCGGCCGGCGGACTGCTGATCATGCCGGAGGGCGGTTCCGGCTGCGTCTGCCCGTACTCGCTGCAGTGCACCACGGTCTTCAGCAATCGGCCAACCGCGCCGCAGTGGGGCCAGTCCAGTCTGCTGGGCGACACGCTGCCGGTCCGCCGGCTGGCACTCCATTTCGGGGCGCCGGGCGACTGGCGTGATGCCAACGGCGGACTGTGGCTGGCGTTCCCGCGCCCAGCCCGCGAACGGCTCGTCTTCGACTTCAAGCTCGACCAGGCGTGGATGGCGGGCGGCGGCAACTTCACGCGCTACACCGAACCCGCGGGGCAGCCGGCGGCGGCAAAGTCCCAGTTGCTCATGGCCGGGGCCCGGGGAGTGCGTCGCGTCAGCATCCCGCTGGTGGGCGAACCGGACGGCACGGCGCTGTACACGGTGCGCCTCACGTTCTCCGCCGACCCGAACGACACACCGGGCAGCCGCGTGTTCTCGCTCAAGCTCCAAGACCAGCCGGTGGCCGACAAGATCGACGTCGCCGCGGAAGCGGGGACGGGCAAGTCCCTGACACGCGAGTTCACCGGCATCAAGGCCGACAGTGCGGTGACGCTCGAACTGGGCACTCCCGCCACAACACCGAAGCCGGAACAGATGCCGCTGTTGCACGGCGTGGAAATGGTCCGGGAGAAAGTGCTGAACGTCGGCGCGGCCCTGATGCCCTACGTCGTCAGTGACGGAATGCCGAAGATGGAGCACACGCTCCGCGTCCGGAACCACACCGACAAGGCATTCGAGGGCCAGATGACGTTGACGGCTCCGGCCATGTTTGCCGTCACCCCCGCTACGTTGCCTGTCCGTCTCGCGCCCGAGGAACGGCTCGACAAGTCCATCGCGGTGGCCGTGCAGGCCAAGGGCAAGGTCGACAACTACGAACTGCAGTACGTCCTGACCGATGCCGCTGGGCGCGAGGAGTTCCGTGGCCGCGCCGCCATCGAGTACCTCGGGCCGCGCGGTCGCGTGGTGGTCTTCGCCTCCGCCGACGCCTGCGTGAAGAAGGCTGAGCCCGGACGCAACCTTGGCACCGGCCCGACCTTGGCCATCGACGGCGGCAACGCCAAGATGGGCGACGAGAACCACACGGTCGCGTTCCTGAAGTTCCCGCTGCAACTGCCCGGCAAACCGGTGAAGGCTTCGCTGCGGCTCTTTGTGCCCGCGATCGGTGGCGCCGAGAGCGGTGACTCCGCGTACGTGAAACTCGCCGAGGGCGCCTGGGAGGAGAAGACGATCACCGCCGCCAACGCGCCGCCGCTCGGCCGCGAGATCGGCCGCATCAAGCAGGTCGAGAACAACACCTGGATCGAGTGCCCGCTCGATGTCGACCTCGCCGGCATGACGGAGATCACCATTGCGCTCGATCCCGCGTCCACGGACGGCACCAGCTACGTCTCGCGCGAGGGCGAACAGAAGCCCGAACTCCGCGTCGAGTACGAGGAACCCGCCGCTGCCGAGAAATAGCGCCGGTGTCCCGCGCCCAAGCCGCGTCTTCACGGCGGCGGTTTCCTGCAATCCGGGATTGTCCTCAGACCGGAACACCTGACCAACGACCCCGGATGACAGAGCGCGCCCGCCCTGGTGCCGCGGTTGCACCATCCCGCACTCCCCGACCGCACTTGATGTTGATCTGTGATCGACATATAGTATCAACATGAAGGCTATACAGATAACTGTCGATGGGCCGTTGCTGAAGCAACTCGACGCCGACGCGGAGGCTCAGGCCCATGGCAGGTCCGCAGTCATCCGGACTGCGCTGCGGGAGCACCTGCGAGGCAAGCGCGAACGTCTGATCGCGGCGGCGTACCAACAAGGTTACGGGGCGGATGGCGGGCTGGGTGACGAGTTTGCCGGGTGGGAGGATCAAGGCGTATGGCCGGAGAAGTGAGTCGCGGCGAGCTTTGGATGTACGAGTTTTCGCCGCCTGACAAGCTGCGGCCGGTGCTGGTGCTGGCCAGGCAGTGCGCCATTGACTGCCTGCACTCGATCATGGTAGCGCCGGTCACGTCGACGATCCGCGGGCTGCCCAGCGAGGTGCGTGTGGGCATCGAGCACGGACTCCGGCATGACAGCGCTGTCAACCTGGACCACGTGCAGACGGTGCCTAAGGCTCGCCTGCGCCGACGCCTCGGACAACTGCGCGATGACGACATGGTTGCAGTTTGCCGGGCCCTGCGCATTGCCGCGGGTTGCGACCAGGTTCCCCCACCCAGGTGAGGCCACCTGGGTGCCACCTTGCCGAGCCGTCGGATCCGTCCGATCCTGCTCCCGCCAGGGACAACGCCCCGGATGTGCCAAACCCCCGGGCACGCGGTATGGTAATGTCCCATGACGGATACACACACCCTCGAGATTTTGGCCCCAGCCGGCGACCCGGACGTGTTGCGCGCGGCGCTCGAGGCCGGCGCCGACGCGGTGTACCTCGGCCTGACGAGTCTGAACGCGCGGCGCCGGGCGCGGAACTTTCACCCGCACGAACTCGCCGATGCGGTCACGTCGGCACATGCGAAAGGCGCGCGGGTCTACCTCACGCTGAACACCGACATTCGCGAACGCGAGCTGGGTCAGGCGGCACGCATCCTGGAACTGGCGCGGCAGAGCAAGGTGGACGCAGTCCTCGTTCGCGACCCCGCCCTGTTCCTGCTGCGGCCGCTCCTTCCGGAACTCGAGTTCCACCTCAGTACCCAGACGTGCATGGCCAGCAGCGCGGACGTGGAAGCGGGGCGCGAACTCGGTGCGACGCGCGTGGTTCTGGCGCGCGAGCTCTCGCTGGCCGAGATGGCCGCTGCCGCGGCTGTGCCTGGCGTCGAGACCGAGGTGTTTGTTCAGGGCGCGCTGTGCTTCTGCGTCTCCGGGCGCTGCCTGCTGTCGAGTTGGGGCGGCGGGCACAGCGGCAACCGCGGCACGTGCACCAGCCCGTGCCGCGTGCCGTGGCAGATCTCCGGCACGCCGCACGGCACGCCGTTGTCCATGCTTGACCTGACTACGGCGCACCGACTGCTGGACCTGGCGAAAACCGGGGTGCGGGCGCTGAAGATCGAGGGTCGCCTCAAGACGCCCGAGTGGGTGCGTGATGCGGTGACGCTGTACCGCCAAGCCCTGGCAGGCTCGGACGCGGATACGCTCCGGCGCGACGCCGAGGGGCTCGGCGCCTACACCGGCCGGCGCTTGACCGACAGCTACCTCGACGCGCAGTTCGCACACCTCACCGGCTGCGCCGGCCGCGAAGGCGCCCCCTCCTCGTTCGTAGTCCCGCCTTCAGGCGGTACCCCGTCCCTTGGCAACGCGCCGCCCGGACCGCCTGAAGGCGGGACTACGAACCTAAGCGGTGCCGTCGTGCCGTCCGGGTTGGGGAGCAGTCCCCCACCCCCCGACCCTCGACCCTCGACCCTCACCCCCGCCGACACCTACGGCCTGGTCATCGACGTCGCTGACACGGGCATCTCCTGCCGTTGCACGTGCGCCGGACAGACGACGGAGTGGACCGCGCCGAGGAGTGTCGTGCGGCGCGAGAAGGAGGCGTTGCCGGTCAAGGATCTCCTGCAGTGGTTCCGCGAGAACCCGATCCAGGAATCGCGACTCGAGGGCGGAACCAGCAATGCGCCGGACGCCGTGCTGCCGCCGCGTACGGTGAACGGCATCATGGACCGGATCTCCGCGTGCCTGCACAAGGCGCGCAAACCGGTTGATCCGGCCGTGCGGATCGACCTGCCCGCGGCCATGCGCGAGCTTCTCGCCAAGAAGGATCAGCCCCACCCCGAGAACCGGCGCTGCCTGGGCAACCACCCCGACCGCGTCCGACTGGACGCCGCCGCCGTGGAACGGTTCCTCGCGAGCGTGAACGCGCAGCGACCGTCGGGGGCGCCGCCCCCGAACCCCCGCCGGGAAGGACCATTGGCCCTTCCCGGACCTATCCCGGCATTTTCATCCGGCGATGGCGCTGCGCCATCGCCGGATGGACGGCCATTCGCGGCTTCGGCATCCGCGTCGGCGGCTGCCGAAGCCGCGAATGAACATCGGGGGGACCGGGGGGACGCGTTCCCCCGGCGGGGGGGTGGGGGCGGCGCCCCCACGGTCGTCATCGACGGTGCAACGGCGGACTCGGTTGGGCGCCTGGCGGAGTTGTGCGGTGCCCTGCCGCCCGTCATCGCCTTGCCGCCGGTGTTCTTCGAGGCGGAGATTGCCGGCATCCGCGCGCTGCTCGAGGAGTGTCGCAGGCTGAACCTGACGGTCGAAGTCAACAGCCTCGGCGGTTGGCACCTGGCGCGCGAGTGCGGACTCCGCATGGAGAGCGGCCCCGGACTGCCGGTACTGAACTCGCTGGCGGCGCGCAGCTTGGGTCGGCTGGGCCTGAGCTGTGTCACGCTCTCCGTCGAGGCGGACCGCGCGGCGCTGGGCGACATCGCCAAAGCGTGCGGCGTGCCGTGCGCGCTGGTCGTGTACGGGCGCCCCGCGCTGATGTTGACGCGCGTCGCACTGCCGGACGAGTGGTGCGGCCGCGTTTTCGAGGACCGGCGCGGCATCCGCATGATCCCGCGGCGCGAAGGCAGCCTGCTCGCGTTCCGCCCCGCGCAGCCCTTCGACATCTGCGGCATCCTCAACCCCGCGCTGCAGGTCGCCCACCTGGTGGCCGACCTGGTGGCTGCACCGGATCCGGTCGCCGAGTGGCAAGTCCTTCTCGGGAACCAAGCCCCGACCGGGTTTAAGTTCAACTACGACCGCAGCCTGGCGTGAAGAAGCGCACGGCCATGGTCCTCCGGTAGAGCCGTCACCGATCGCGATCGGCTGCGGTCGATTGCGATCGACTGCAGTCGATACTGCGTCGGCGGGGTTTGTTTTTTTGCATTTCCCGTGCAAGAGTCGATATTTCACTCTTTTCCGGACTGGGCAGGTCCTGCGTATTCACCACGGTTCGCGTTCCGATTTCCGGGACGCGATGACGACGTGAAAGGTTCCACTATGCCGAAAAAGTACAAAGCACTGCTGGATCCGCGTCACACCGAGAAGGCGATCGGCCTGATCAAGGACGCATTTCAGACCAACCTCGCCTTCGAGCTGGATCTGACGCGCGTCACCGCGCCGCTGTTCGTCGAAGGCGGTACCGGCGTGAACGACGACCTCAACGGCATCGAGAAGCCGGTGTCCTTTGCTGTCAAGGGCATCCCGGGTGTGCGCGCCGAAGTCGTGCAATCCTTGGCCAAGTGGAAGCGCATGGCCCTGGCCGACCTCGGATTCGCGCCGGACGAGGGCCTCTACACCGACATGAACGCCGTGCGGCCGGACGAGATCCTGGACAGCATTCACTCGCTGTACGTCGACCAGTGGGACTGGGAACGCGTCATGACACGCGAGGAACGGAACGTCGAGTTCCTCAAGAAGATCGTGCGCCGCATCTACGACGTCATCCGCCGCACCGAGAAGTTCATCTGCCATGAGTACGACGTACTGAAGCCGTTCCTGCCCGAGGAGATCACCTTCTTCCACTCGGAAGAACTGCAGGCGCGTTTCCCCAAGCTCACGCCGAAAGAGCGCGAAACCATGGTCTGCCGTGAGCACGGCGCGGTGTTTGTCATCGGCATCGGCGGCGATTTGAAGGAAGGCCAGCCACACGACGGGCGCGCACCCGACTACGACGATTGGACAACCCCGACCGGCAAAGGCCGCAAGGGCCTGAACGGCGACATTGTCGTCTACCACCCGCTGTTCGACTCGGCCTTCGAGCTGTCCTCCATGGGCATCCGCGTCGACCGCGAGGCGCTGCTGCGGCAGTTGGACATCCGCGGCGTGCCGGAA
Source organism: Lentisphaerae bacterium RIFOXYA12_64_32 (assembly GCA_001803235.1). Classification (GTDB taxonomy): domain Bacteria; phylum Verrucomicrobiota; class Lentisphaeria; order Oligosphaerales; family YB12-FULL-65-16; genus YB12-FULL-65-16. Next base: position 9,802 of record MHBL01000077.1, on the reverse strand, counting down.
CGCAAGAGCCTGCTCTTCCACCGGCGGCTGCTGAACGGCGAACTGCCACTGTCGATCGGCGGCGGTATCGGGCAGTCGCGCCTGTGCATGCTGTACCTGCAGAAGGCGCACATCGGTGAAATCCAGGCCGGCATGTGGCCGAAAGACATGGTCGCGGCCTGCCGCAAGAAAGGCATCTTCTTGCTGTAGCGCGATCTGGCGCAAGACGAAGGGTGACGTGTGCAGAGAACGGCCTGGCGCCCAACCGCCCGCCCGAAGATCTCGAAGATATCGAAGCTCCCGAAGATCCCGAAGAGGAGGCTGACTGTCCGTCATGAAACGCACACTCATCCATCAGGTCCTGCAGAGTCCCGCGCTCGGAAGTGACATCACGGTGGCCGGGTGGGTCCGGACGCGCCGTGACTCGAAGGGTGGGTTCTCGTTCATCGAACTGAACGACGGCTCGTGCTTCGGCAACCTGCAGGTCATTGCCGACGCGAAGCTGTCGAACTACGAGACCGAGGTGGTGAAGCTGTTCCCGGGCAGTTCGGTCGTGGTGCAGGGCAAGCTGGTCGCCTCGCAGGGCGCCGAGCAGGCGTTCGAGTTGGCGGCGGCGAACGTCAAGGTCCTGGGTTTCTGCGAGCCGACCGAATACCCGCTCGGGAAGCAGCGCATTTCGTTCGAGCGCCTCCGCGAGGTGGCGCACCTGCGTGCCCGGACCAACTCGTTCGGTGCCGTGGCGCGCGTCCGTAACGCCCTGGCCTTCGCCACGCACAAGTTCTTTCAGGACCGCCATTTCCTTTACCTTCACACACCGATCATCACCGCCAGCGACTGCGAGGGTGCCGGCGAGATGTTCCAGGTCACGACACTGCCGCTCGACAAGCTGCCGCGCGACCCCGAGACGCAGCAGATCGACTACAAGCTGGACTTCTTCGGCAAGCGCGCCAGCCTGACCGTCAGCGGCCAGCTCGAGGGCGAAACCTACGCCTGCGCGTTGGGTGATATCTACACGTTCGGCCCCACGTTCCGGGCCGAGAACTCGAACACGCGCCGGCACCTGGCCGAATTCTGGATGATCGAACCGGAAATGGCGTTTGCGGACCTCGCCGACGACGCGGACCTCGCAGAGGACTACCTGCGGTTCCTGTTCCGCTATGTGCTCGAGCACTGCCAGGAGGACCTGAAGTTCTTCAACGACCGCATCGACAAGACGGTGACCCAGACCCTCACCAGCCTTGCCGACAGCCAGTTCCGGCGCATTACCTACACCGAGGCCGTCGACATCCTGAAGGCGTCCGGCAAGACGTTCGAGTTCCCCGTCGAGTGGGGTTCGGACCTGCAGTCGGAACACGAACGGTACCTGACCGAAGAGCACTTCAAGGGCCCGGTCACGGTCACCGGGTACCCGAAGCAGATCAAGGCGTTCTACATGCGGCAGAACGACGATGGTAACACGGTCGCCGCCATGGACGTGCTGCTGCCGAACGTGGGCGAGATCATCGGCGGCAGTCAGCGCGAGGAACGCCTCGACCGGCTCGAAGCGCGTATCCGCGAGATCGGGTTCGACCCGAAGGACTACTGGTGGTACTGCGACCTGCGCCGGTTCGGCAGTGTGCCGCATGCCGGGTTCGGACTCGGCTTCGAGCGCATGGTCCAGTTCTGCACCGGTATGCACAACATCCGCGACGTCATTCCCTACCCGCGCGCCCCCGGCAGTGTCGAGTTCTGAGCCGCCAGGGGCCGTGCGCCACGTCGACGTGCGGGGGCTCTGCCCCCGCGCCCCCGCCGGGGCGTCGTTGACTCCCCGGACCCCTCGATGTTGTTGTCTGTCGCGTGGGCGCCGGGCTACCGGCGCCCACGCGACAGACAACGGGGCCGACGGGGGCCCGCCCCCGTAACCCCGGATGGCCGTCTGCGATGGCATGCGGCGGCCGGGGCCACGGGAAAAGATAATCGGGATGGGTCCGGGAAGGGCCAATGGTCCTTCCCGGCAGGGGTGCGGGGACGGCGTCCCCGCCGTGGCTCCGTGTCGGTTCACCCGTGCCGCAGTTCCGCGGTGATCGCGCGGGCGGCGGCGCGGAGGCGTTCGATCAGGGCCGGGATGCGGGGTTCCGTGATCTGGCCGGTCAGGGAGATGGCGGCCACGGCCGGTTCCCCGACGTTGAACGCGAACGCGACCTTGCCCGTGGGGTCGTGCCGGAACGAGTAGCCCTGCTGCCGTGCCGCACGGACTTCGTCCATCAGCGTCGCGAACGCCTCGTTGGACAGCGCCGGTTGGGCGCCATCAACGTAAAGCTCCCGGATCTCCGCGTCTGACTTATCGGCCAACAACGACACGCCCATGATCGACTCGTGCGTCGCGTACAAGCCGTGGCCGGCAATGCCTTCCTCGGGACGGTGTCCGGGCGCAGCGTGAATCAGGTAGCAGACGTGCCGTTGCCACAGCACGGCCATGGCCACGGTCACCCTCTCGGCCGCGAACGGGCGCAGGTGCGGCAGCGCCACGGGCAGCAGTCCCGACCCGCGCAGGCTCTGGGCCGAGAGCACGTGCAGGCCCGGCCCGGGCCGGTACTTGCGGTTTGTCGTCTTCTCGACCAGGCCCAGATGCGCGAGCGTGCCGAGCAGGCGATTGACGCGCGTGGGTTCAAGGCCGAGCCGGCGCGCCACCTCGCGACTGCCGATGGGGGCGTCCGCCATGACGACCATCTGGAGGCAGGCCAAGCCGTTGATAAGGCTGAGATTGGGTTGTGCGGGAAGCATGCTGGAACTGTACCCGTCCAGCGGTGGGAAATCAACGGTTATAGGTGGTGCTGTCGTCGCGTGACAGTCCCACTGGGGGGCGCGCGCCGGCACCGGCGCTGCCTTACCTGCCCGCTTTGCGCAGGAACTCGCGGGGCGACAATCCCTCGGCCTTCTTGAACGCTTTCGAGAGATGGAAGGCGTCGCTGAAGCCGAGTTGCTCGGCGATCGCCTTGAGGGGTTGCCCCTTGAGCAGCAGCGATTTGGCGCGATCGAGGCGCAGGCGTGCGCGGGTCGCCATCGGACTTTCGCCCGTCTCTTCGCGGTAGCGGTGCGCCAACCCCGAAACGCTGACGTGCACGTGCTCGGCAATGTCCGCCACCGTCATGGACTCCGTGATGTGCTCCTCAATGTACGCTTGGACGGCATCGACCAGGTCGGACCTGCCGCCCGGCGCCCCGTCCGCACCGATGCGGAACGTCTCCGCCTCGACCGGTTCGGCGTGCAGGAGCAGGTGCAGCGCCTCGCAGAGCAGCGTCTGGGCACGCCAGAACCCGTCGTCACCGTAGCGCTGTCCGATCCGGGCGCCCTGGCGAATGGTTTCGCCCAATTGCCCGGTGGCGTCCAGAAACCGCGCATAGCCATACCGGGCGGTGATGAGTTGGCCGAGTCCGGCTTCGGCCCCGCCGCTGAACAGGAACCAAGTGCTGTGGCGCAAACCGGTCTCCTGCCGCGTGTCCTCCCAGTACTCCGTACCCGGCGGGTAGAGGTGCGCCACACGCGGCAGGCGCGTGCACCAGGGCATTCGCGGCGACTTGACCCGAACCCGCCCGTAGGTCGCAAACTCGTAGTCCAAGACCCACAGCGCTTGCCGCTGGTGGTTCAGAGACTGTACATATTTCCCCTCAATCTCGACCGCCGCGGCCAACGCGGGACGGACCGCTTCGCGCGGTTTCCAGTTGCAGTTCACGAACAGCGATGGCATCGTGGGGTTCCTCGATTCAAGAACGCTCTGACTGCACGCGGCGGGCAGTGGCGCGGGACCTCCGGGGCCGCCGCAGGGTACGCCGGTTCGTCCCGAACCGAGGCCCTCAAACCGGGGACCGGTCGGCGCATCCCGCTGCGGCGCGGGACGCGCCGAAGCCACTGCGCGCCCGAACTCAACTTTAGCCAGGGCAAGCCGCCTCACCTCGACGCTGGATTCAACCGCACAGGTCGGGTTCCTTTCGCGCCCTTCGCGGGTTCGGAGTGACCGCTTTTGCAGTAACATACATGTTCTCTGCAGTGTGCGCCATTTCGGGTGAACGACTGCCGCTGTATTGTGGAGGGTAAACAAGGCGCAATGATTGGAGGGTCGTGTGTGAGTGAGTGTGTGGGTGAGCGGGTAAGGTTCCCTCGACACACGACCCTCGACACAACCTCAACCCCGGCGACCGATCCACGAACCTACAGATAGGAAAGGGACACGAGCATGACAGCCGCGACGAAGGCCAAGAGTGCGAAGAAGATCAAGGCGACGTTGACCGAGGCGGACCTGGCCGTCAACGGCGGCCGCAAAACGATCAAGGCGTTTGGGTCCAAGCCCGAACCGAAGATCGGTGTCGAGGAGGCCATGGCGCTGGTGAGCTTGTGGGGTTACAGCGATGGAACGCTTGCCAAGGTGCGCGCGTTGCTGGACAAGGAGAGCGTTGGTTCGCCGCACCTGGCGCGGTACTACTGCCCGAAGCCGTCGCGCGTGGCGGAACTCGAGGCGTATTCGCGGGACTTGTTCGGGGTCAAGTACGCGCTGGGGGTCAACTCGGGAACATCGGCGCTGACCTCGGCGTACGTGGCCTGCGGTATCGGGCCGGGTGACGAAGTGATTATCCCTGGCTACACGTTCTTCGCGACCGCCGCGGCGGTCATTGCGGCCAAGGCACTGCCGGTGATTGCGGAGATTGACGACTCGCTTACGCTCGATCCGAAGGACGTCGAGAAGAAGATCACGCCGCGCACCAAGGCGATCGTGCCGGTGCACATGGTCGGGTGCGCCTGCGACATGGCCGGCATCATGAAGATTGCGCGCAAGCACAACCTGCTGGTGGTCGAGGACAACGCGCAGTCCTGCGGCGGCAAGTTCAAGGGCAAGTTCCTGGGTTCGATCGGGGACATGGGCTGCTTCAGTCTGAGCACGTTCAAGATCACCGGCGCCGGCGAGGCCGGGCTGGTGCTGACCAACGACGAGTACCTCTACATCCGCGCCCAGAACCAGCACGACACCGCTGCCTGCTGGCGGCCGCAGCGCTACGCGCGGGAACGGCAACCGGGCGAGCTGTTTGCCGGCCAGAACTACCGCATGAGCGAACTCGAGGGCGCCGTGAACCTGCTGCAGATGCAGAAGACCAAGGCGCAGGCGGAACGCTTCAACAAGAACATGCAGCGCGTGCACCGGCAGATCGGCACGTTCAAGAACACGATCCTGCGCCGCAGCAACGACCTGGCCGGCGATGTCGGCTACCGCCTGGTCATGTTCGGCAAGGATGCGGAGTCCGCAACCAAGCTGGCGAAGGCGCTGTCCGCGGAAGGCGTGCCGACGTACGGTCGCGGCGACAGCAACGCCCGCGACTGGCACATCTATCCGTATTGGGAGCATATCATGGAGCAGAAGTCGGCGACGGACAAGGGCTGCCCCTTCACCTGCCCGCTGCGCAATGCGCCGCTGCCGAAGTACACCGCCGACATGTGCCCAAACACGCTCGACTACATCAACCGCGCCGTCTTCGTCAGCGTGGACCAGTGGTGGAAGGCGGCCGACTGCGACCACGTCGCCGCAGCCATCAACAAGGTCTGCAGCGTCCTGGGCTGAGCCACGCGATCGAGCAGCGACTGGCAGGGCAGGCATCCCGTGCGTGATGGCACGGGGCCTGCTCTGTCCGTTTTGCGGGGGACGAGCGGGAGGCAGAGCGTCAGGGGCGCTGCCCCCGACACCCCCGCTGGAGGATCATTGACCCTCCAGACCTCCCGGATCTGCTGCCGGGCGTGACGCGCCCAAGCCCGCGTCACGCCCGGCAGCGGTGGCCGACAGGGGCTCCGCCCCCGTACCCCGGCAGCCGGCGTGGGGCGCGGCAACGGCTGGGTGGGTGTGCGAGCTTAGCGCGTCTCGTCCGTGTCCAGCATGGTCACACGAATGCCGGGCTCTGCGGTGGCGTACTCGCCAGCCGCTGCAGCCGCGTGTTCGAATTGCGGGGATTCTCCACCATGAAGATCATGAAGCTTGAGGACAACCCGGCCGACAGGAGGTCGTTGTCTTGTCATCTGTCACGCCTGCATCCGTTCCGGCCGGTTTGGGTTGCCGTTTCCCCTATCCTTCATGCCCCTTCATGTTCTTCATGGTAGCCATGCCTTGGTTTCTTTATTCGAACGCCGGTTCTACCCTCGCGGTGGGAACAGTTCTTCGGCGGTGCCGGAGAAGAGGCGCTCCTTCTGGGCGGCGGACAGGCCGAGTTCGTCGAACAGTGCGCCGTCGCGCTTGACCAGTTCGCCCTGGTGCTTCAGGTCGCTCGGGATCACCGAGTCGGACCCGAACATCAGCCGCTCCACGCCGCAAAACGAGATGGCGTTGGCGATGGCCTGCTTGCGGATGTACGCCGGGGTGCCGGGCGTCATGTCGATGTAGCTCTGCCATTGCGGGTTGCCGACGGCGCGCATCCGGCCCATGACGGCCAGGCACTCGTCGCACCATGGCCAGGAGATGTGCGCCATGGCGAAGCGGATGTTCGGGTAGTGCAGCAACTTCTCGAGGTACACGGGCTGGCAGAAGCGCGAGCCGTCTTCGTGCCCGTACAGGATGCCGGTGTGGAACAGGATGCCGGCCTTGAGCTCGTGCATCAACTCCCACCACGGTTCCAGTCGCGGTTCGGTCGCATACCAGTGGTCCGGGATGATCTTGATGCCGGCAAAGTCCAGATCGCACAGTGCCTCGCGCGCCAGACCGCCCATGCCGGGGAGCGTGGGTTCGAGCCAGGCCAGGCCGGAGAGCCGGTCCGGTGCCGCGTCGCAGAGTTTCTTCGTATCCAACAGGTTGCGCCGCGTCTGCTGCAGTGAGTTCCGCTCCAGCTTCGACATCACCAGCATGCGTGTCAGGCCGTTGCGGTCCATGGCGTTGAGAATCGCGGCCGCGTCCGTAATCCCGTCCACCGTGTGCACGTGACAGTCGACAATGCGCATGGGTGTCTCCCTGTGACAATTCGTGATCCTGCTCGTCCGGCTCCGCGGCTGCCCCGACTCCATACACTACAGGGTCGCCGGTCGAGTGTCGAGGAGCAAGAGCCGGGTGGCGTAGTGGGCCAGGGGCAGGTGGTGGTCGGGACGCCGGCCGGCGCCAACCGCGAAGAGGCCGGAATCCTCCTGGCTCCTGAACACCGACTGCAATCGATAGCGATCGATTGCCGTCGACCGCGATCGGCAACGGCTCGGACGTTGATGCAGGCGGCGGAGATCCGATCGCCGGCCAATGGACTGGCCGGGCCACGGGTTGGCGCACGACCGGGCCGTGGTGCGGGCAGTCTCTTGCCCGCAGACTCGGAACAACGCATTGCCCCCGGCGCGGTCATGCCTCCGCGCCGGACGCGCGGCCCTCGCGCAGGCTCGCCCATTGACAACGCGCCGGCGCCCTCTACAATACACGGAAATGCACAGTGTCCGACTGCCCGGGGCGCGGTCCGACTCGAGCGACCCACGCGACCCGGGGTGATGAACCTATGGCGCCGGGGAGAATCTCTCGCATGGCCAAGATCACTCGTCCCACTGCTGCAGAACCGCCAGTCGGCATGACGTTTCCGGGTCGCGATCCGGGCCGGGCGCGGGCCCAGGAGACCGCACAGCTTCTGCATTTGGAGAACGACATGCTGTCCATGACCTGGCGCACCACGGGCGGGCATCTCACGGCGGCGCGGTTCTGCGACAAACTCACCGGCGCCCTGCATCCGCTGGCGGACGCGGAATGTTTCCTGTTGGTACTGGCCGATACGCCCATGCCCGAGCCGCGGACCATCAAGGCGTCCGACCTGCAGATGGTGGCCGCGCCGGCGGTCAAGAGTATCAGTGCGCAGCCGGATGCCGTGCGCCTGGCGGACCGATTTGCCGGCCGGCAGGTGCAGGCACGGTTCCGCTCGGCCGACGAGACGCTCGAGGTCGAGTGGCGCGCCGAACTGCGCGACGGTGCGAACTACATGCGGCAGTTCGTGACCGTCAAGGCGTTGCGCGAGCCGTTCGAAGTCCAGGAGTTGGTCCTGCTCGATCTGACACTGCCCGCAGCGAAGGTGGTCGGTGCCGTGACCGGGTCGCCGGTCGTGGCGGAAACGGTCTTCTGCGCGTGCGAGTCGCCGCTGGCCCGAAACCAGGTGACTGCCGTGACCCGGCAGCACCGTGTGCAGACGCAGGTGCGCTGCAGCTTGCCATTTCCCGGTGTGGCCGCGTCCGGAACGCCCGTCACGGGCAGCGCGGTCACGGGTGTTGTGCCGCGTGGGCAGTTGCGGCGCGGGTTCCTGTTCTACCTCGAGCGCGAGCGTGCACACCCGCATCGCACGCTTCTGCACTACAACAACGGTTACGAAATCGGTTGCGAGTACTGGAAACGGCAGTGGGCGAAGAAGCCTGAGGAGGCGGACGCATTCCGGGCCGGCATGGACAAGGCGTGGCAGGAGTTGATCCGCGTGTTCCAGGACGAACTGGCGCGGAAGCGCAAGGTGACGGTGGACGCGTTCGTGCACGACTACGAGTGGGACGACGAGAAGAGCCCGTGGCAGTTCCACAAAGGCTACCCCAAAGGGTTTGCCCCGGCCTGTCGCGCCGCCGAGAAGAGCAAGTCGAAGATCGGTGTCTGGTTCTCGCCGTGGGGTGGCTACCCGGACAAACCGGCCAAACTCGAGTGGGGTCGGAAGCAGGGCTTCGAGACGAATCCGTTCGGCCTGGCGCTGGCCGGACCGCGCTACTTTGCCCGGTTCCGCGCCGCCTGCGTCGGCATGGTGCGTAAGTTCGACGTGAGCTACTTCAAGTTCGACGGGTTTGCGCCGGGGAACAACCAGCCCGGGCCCGGCGAGTACGCCAGCGAGGTCGACGCGCTGCTGCGCCTGATCGGCGAACTGCGCGCGCTCAAGCCGTCGTTATTCGTCAATCCCTCGACGGGGTCGTGGATGTCGCCGTTCTGGTTGCTGTGGGCCGACACGATCTGGCGCCAGGGCAGCGACTCGGGCGTGGCTGGCCAAGGCACGCCGCGGCAGCAGTGGATCACTTACCGCGACAGCCAGACCTACCGCAACGTGGTGGCCGGCAACCCGCTCTACCCCATCCCCGCACTGATGCTGCACGGCGTGTTCATCCACCACTGGGCGTTCGCCGGCCCGAACTACTACGACCCGGCCAACCCGGCGAAACAGAACTACGACCCCGCCGACATCGTGGCGGAGATCCGCTCCTTCTTCGCGACCGGCACATCCCTGCAGGAGCTCTACATCGCCCCGGACTTGATGACCGCGGCGCTGTGGGACACTTTGGCCGAAAGCGCGAAATGGGCGCGTGCGAACGCCGACGTGCTGGCGGACTCGCACTGGGTCGGCGGCGACCCGGCCGACGGCAAGGTCTACGGCTGGGCCTCGTGGACGCCGCGCAAGGGCATCCTGACGCTGCGCAATCCAGGCCCGACCGCCGCCAGTGTCGCGCTGGACATCGGCCAGGCACTCGAACTCCCCGCGGGTGCGCCTGAGACTTACACCCTGACCAGTCCGTGGAAAGAAGACGCCGGGCGCCAGCCCGTCCCGCTCACCGCCGGCAAACCACAGACGATCGCGCTCAAGCCGTTCGAAGTGCTTGCGTTCGACGCGACCCCAACGCCACCGCCGGTTAAGTGACCGATGCGAGGGCGAGTTCCCCCGCCGTCTCGGCGCTCCAGTGGGGGGGGATACCCATCAGGCGAACGACGGCGGCGGCTGTGGATATGGCGAATCGACGCTCTGAGGAAGTAGAGCAAGGCTCCAGCCTTGCAGTTCCAGGCCTCACCGTTGCGCGCAACATGAATGCCCACAGTAGGGGCGTGCGTGCGCCC
>MHBL01000076.1 GCA_001803235.1 Lentisphaerae bacterium RIFOXYA12_64_32 | reverse complement strand
CCCGGCCAACAAGATGGCTCCTGCCGACCGCGAGTACGCGTCGGCAGAGCCCAGCGTTCGTAGTGGGCTTGCAGTGCACGGAACGAAGTGGAGCGCCAAGAGCCCATCCGGCGTGTCACGGCGAAGTCTCGCAACCAAGCCGGACGTGTTGTGGCGGCGCGGCGTGGGGATGGTGTCTTGCCCGGCGGACGACCGCCGGGACTGCGACACCACTACGAACGGTGCCGTGGCTGGGTTTACTCGCGCAGGTCGCTTTCCTGGGTTCATTTTCCGACCGTACCTTGCCTTCGCAGGGGCTTTCCGATATAGTGATACGGAATCTTGGAAGGAAAGACTCCGGAACATGCGTGACACTTGGAAACAAAGGTCCGTCGGATGCCTCCTGCTTCTTCTGCCGTGCCTGCTGCTCGCGCGCCCTGCACAAAGTCAGGTTACGGACGAGCAGAAGGCGGGGTACAACGCGTTGCGCAAGAAGTACTTTGTCGTTTTGGCGTTACTGCCCGACGCCCCCGGGAAGGTCCGCAAAGAGCACCGCCAGTACGTCGATTCGGCCAACAAGTACATCGAGTCGCTCGGAGACACAAATCCGCTCTACAAAGCCGCGGCGCAGTATCTGAAGGCGCGGGTCCTGTTGCGGGCCAAGGCTTACCCGTTGGCGCGCCAGGAGTTCGATACCTGCCTGGAAGTCCTCGACAAGAACGCTGACAGCGAAGCCCGCCGCCCGCCAGGCATGCCAACCCGCTGCACCGTCCGCATCCTGCGTGCCTTCACCGCTGGCGACGAAGGGCACGAGAATGAGATCCTCACCGAACTGGAAGCCGTCCCGCTGGCCGAAGACGACCCACCCAAGTATGATGAAGTCGGACGCCTGCTGAACAAGTGGGCCGACACGATGCTCTACAAGGAACAGCTTGACCAGGCGGCGCGTGCCTACGAAATCATCCGTAAGTTCAGCCTGTGGGAGGACGAACAGGACGACCCGAAACGGAAGCTGCAGTTGCTCGAGTACCGGCGCCAGAGCAAGACTGGCGCGCAACCGGCCGTCGCACCAGCGCCGGCGGCAGCCGCTCCGGCCCAACCCGAAGCCGCGGCCCAGCAACCGGCGGCGGCGGAATGATGGCTCCGCCATGGCGGCGTCCATACGGGTGTTCCTCTAGCCAGTTTGGGGGCTGGAGTCTTAGCGGGTTCGGCACACGGCGCCGTTCGGCGCCCTCCGAAGCTAACTGGATACAGGTGGCACCATGAAGTGGGCTGGAATCATCCTCTGCATCCTCGGGATCGTCTGCGCGGTTGGCATTTATCTCAGCGGTCGCCTGATGGTGGAGAAAGAAACCGCCGCGGCCCGGGCCCGCGTGGGCGAAGAACAGCGACGCCTTGACGAAACCGTCGCCAGCGCCGAGACCAGCCTCAAGAGTCTGGCGGAGAAACTTCGGACGGAGGAGGCGAAAACCCGCGAACTCGAAGGCAAGTGGGACGAAGCCAAGGCCAAGAAAACCGGAATGGAACAACGCCTCGAGCAATTGGGAGTCCACCTCGAAGGGCTCGAGAAATCCAAAGACACCGCCCGAGACGACCGGCGCGCCAACATGGCGGAAATCTCGACGGCGCAGAAGAAGATCGCCAGGACCGAGAAAGCCATCGAGATGCTGAAGCAGGGCATCGAGTCGGTGAGCGAGAAAGTGGGAATGTGAGATCATGAGTGGACCGTTGAAAGTAACCGATACCGGCACCGGCTCGCGGCGCAGCATGCGGCCGGTTGCGCCTCCCTCCTCCGGTGGCGGCGCCTTGGCCGTGACCGCCTGGGTCGGGTTCGTGGCCACGGTCATTGCGACCATCGCCATCGTGGCGCACAACCAAAGCACGGTGGCCCGCATCAAGGCCAGCGTCACCCCGGCGGTCAAGACCCTGCGCGAAACTGCGGAGGTCAGACTGCAGGAGATCTCCCAGCGCCGCACCGAACTGAGCAAACAGATCAACGAGCTCATCGCGAAACAGGAGAAGTACCACACCGAGGCACAGACCTTTACGCTGACCTGCAAACGACTCCAGCCGCAACTTGAGGAAGCCGAAAAACAGGCCGGCAAGCTGAAGGAAACGATCGAAGTCGTCCAGGAAGACACCGGCTTGGCCGGCGAAGGCCTGCAGGAGATCTCCGAGAAGCTCAAGACCCTCGAAATCCAGAAGAAGGGGCTCATTGACGAGTACGTGAAACGCTACGAAACCATGAAGATTGCCTTCGAGGATAAACTCGTCCGCAAAGACCCGGAGATCCTGCGTCAGTTCTACAGTTCGCACCGGCACACCCCGTTTGCCCCCGCCGCCGGGTACTACGCCGGGGACTTCCTTTACGCCACCCGCAAGTCGAAGGACGCCATCCGCTGCTACGAGGACGTGCAGGCGCGCTTCCCGGACTCGACCTACGCGCCCATGTGCACCAACCGCATTGCCGAGATCAAAGCCCGCAAGGCCTTCGAAAAACCGGACGACGACGGCGAAAAGAAGGCCGTGACCGTCCCGCCCTGGGTGCCGTACAAGGCGTTGCCGATCATCAACCGGAAGGACGCGGCGGGGGGCGTCCCAGAAGGAACGACGCCGGCAGACGGCGCCGTGCAGGAAGACCCCGACGCCGTGCCCGAGGGCACCAAACCCCGCAAGGACGCCCCTGTCGGCGCCGTCCAGCAGGCACTGTGATGCGGCGGCAGCCCTTCGGCTTTTGCCGCAGTCAGGAACTGACCGTGAGGAACGTCATAACAGTTCTCGTCCTCTGCGCCATCGCCGCCCACGATGTCGCCGGGCAAGTTCCGGCGACATCAGACCGCCTGCCGACCACCCAGGAACTGCGCGAGGCTCCCGAACTCGTGATCCTCGCGGGACACAAGCTCACTCTGGAGACGTACCTGTGGCGCGATTTCCAGCCCCGTACGCCGGAAGGCGGCAAACCGCTCTGTTCCTTGCTGAAAGTCCGCAGCGCAGATGAAAAGCGGCTGCCCCCAGACCTCCGCGTGCTGAACGTCTGGATCCTCAATGAGCAGAAAATCTGGTCCACGTCAAGCGTAGAACCGCGGCAACGCCCAAACCAGTCCAACTCCATGGAGTTTGTCGCGCGCGGCGGCCCGAAGTGGGGCCCGGACGCCAACGTAGACGTCATCGTGCGACTGCAGGACGGCAGCGGCGCATCCTGCCTGCTCCAGGCCAAGTTCCAGCAGATCCGCCAGACGCAGTGAGGCGCGGCCCCCGCCAAGAGGGAGAAAATGAGGTCTCTCATGAAAATCCGTTCATGCTCTCGGTGTGTGTTGCTGATCGTCTCTTCGGTCACGCTTCTGGCCGGACTGTCAGAACTTCGCGCCCAAGCCCCTGCGCCGGCGCCGGCGGCACCCCCAGCCGTACAACCCGCCGCACCGGGCGCCGGTGCCATCCGGCTCCTGCTGCCGCCGCGCCTGTACGCCGTGCCAGGCGTCGAGATGAACGTATATTTCGACAACGTCTGCCTGGTGGTCAACCCCGCAGGCTATGGGTTCGACGTGACCTGCGCCAAGGGCGCACAGCAGCTCGAACGCTGGACCTTCCTGCCCACGGACCAGGATGTCGGCGAGTTCCCGTTCGTGCTCGAGGTTCGCGACCCGGCCAACCAGATCATGGCCCGCGCGGAGTCGAAACTGCTGGTAACACCGAAAGACGCCGGGACCGGCCGCGAGGTCAGCATGCTGATCGTCGGCGACAGCCTGACCAACGCCTCGGTCTACCCACAGCAGGTGCTGGACTTGTGCAAGCCCGAAGGCAATCCCAAGATCACCCTGATCGGCTCCTGGGGCCCAGGAGGCAAGAACGACGGCGAGTGCCGACACGAGGGTTACGGCGGCTGGACCGCACTGCGCTTCGCCATGCATTTCGCCGAGGGGGCGCGCACCGCCGCCGACTACAAGCTCCGCGGCAGCCCGTTCATCTACAAGGATGGCGATGCCGAACCCAAACTGGACTTCCCCCGTTACTGCAAGGAGTTCAACAACGGGAACGTCCCGGACGTCGTGACCATCTTCCTCGGCTGCAACGACAACTTCGGCGCCACCGACGAGAACATCGAGACCACCATTGACACCATGTTCAAGCACTACGACGTCCTCGTCGACATGATCCACCAGGCGCGAAAAGACACGAAGATCGGGGCGCTGCTCCTGGCCCCGCCGGCCGCGACACAGGACGCGTTCGGCGCCAACTACAAGTGCGGCCAGACCCGCTGGCAGTACAAACGCAACCAGCAGCGCGTCGTTGAGCGTATGACCGAGAAATACGGCAACCGCGAAGCCGAGTTCATCTACCTCGTCCCCGTCAACGTCAACCTGGACTGCGTCAACAACTACCCCATCATCAAAGTGCCGTGGAACGCCCGAACCAAGACGGAAGTCGTCCGCCTCAACAACGGCGTGCACCCCGCCACCGAAGGCTACCGCCAGATCGGCGACACCATCTACTGCTGGATGAAAGCGCTGCTGGCGGCGGACGCAGCCGCACCCAAGCCCTAACAGCGCGGGATGATCCCCCAACCCGTCGACAGATACGTCGACACCCCAGTGCCCGGCAATTCACCCCGGAACGGGGAACGGCTCAGGCTCGTAGTCCCGCGTTTACGCGGTCCGGATTACGCCTCGCCAATACGGCAAGATGGCACGTCCCGAAGTAGCAGCAAGGCTCCAGCCTTGCTGGATCGTTCTCGACTGCCGCGGGGACTGCAAGGCTGGAGCCTTGCTCTACTTCTCCGGAATGTCGACCCACGACACCGGTCAGCGTGCCACCAGTTCGCCGTACAGGTGCGGCATGCGGTGTTCCTGAAGGGTGCGCCGGTCCTGGGCTTGGCGCGGGTCGCCCAGGCTGACGGTGGCTGTGGCGACGCCCAGACGTCGCCCCACCTCCGCGACGACCGTGCCCGACGCGTCGATGATGCAACTCCGCCCGTGAATCTTGGGCACACGGAAGAAGCCGCTGCCGGTCAGCACGTAGGCCGATGAGACCAGGCACACCAGGTTGTCGATCGCCCGCGCTTTCATGATGATGTCGGTGTGCTCTTCCGGCATGCCGCCCCACATGTTCGGCCAGATGATCACCTCGGCGCCCTTAAGGGCCAGGATGCGGCAACCCTCGGGGAAGTTCAGATCGTAGCAGATCTGCATGCCGACCTTGATGCCGTCCAGATCGAAGACCGGGAACCCATCCCCCGGCGCAGCAACCTCGCGTTCGCCGCACGGCAGATGGACCTTGGCGTAGCGTCCAGCCAACTGCCCCGTCTTGTCGTACGCGACACCCAGGTTCATCATCCGGTCGCCCTGGCGCAGCGCCACGGTCGTCACGATCGCCATTTGCAGTTCCCGGGCCGTTGCCGCCAGCCACGACGTCACCGGCCCGCCCTCGGGCTCGGCCCACTTGCCCATCTGCGTCCCCTGCGACGGGTCCGCGAACAACTCGGGCAGGCACATCACGTCACAGCGCCGGCGCGACGCTTCGCGCAGAAGCGCTCCGGCCTCCCGGAGCCGCGGCTCGATCGAGGCGGGTAAAACCTCGTTCGCGTCAAACGTCGGATGAAGCATGCTTCCAGTGCCGATTGTCCAGGTTCGCATGGCGTTTCTCCTGTGCCTCTTGCGGCCCCGGACCGCGCCAGGTCCGTCAGGCGCTTCATGGCAGCAGCATCCGTCGTGTGGTACCCAACCGCAATCGCTGACTGCCATTCGTGCTCGGTTGTGGTACTGTATCTGGCGACGTCGGAAGAGACAAGACCAGTAGGAGGTCGGATATGCACCTTCCATCGCACGCGCGCCGGAACATGCTTCGAGCCGTTGTCGGACTGACGCTGATCGGGGGGATGCTGCCGCACGCATCCGCCGCCGACGCACCCGCCCAGGCCGGGAACCTCCTCAAGAACCCTTCGTTTGCGTCAGGCCTGGCGGAATGGAAGCTGGCAACACCAGGCGAGAAGGATGGCTTCGCCCTGCCGGAGGTCGATCCCGCAGTGTTTCGTGGCAACGACATGGCGTCACTGAAACTGACGCCGCAAGCCGGCATGCGCCTCGTCTACTTGCAGCAAGTTGATATTTCGCGCCACCCACGGATCACCCGGTATCGCGTCTCCGGCTGGAGGCGATGCCAGGGCGTCCCTCCAGGTTGGGAGTCCGGCATCTGTTTGAAGTGGTCAGGCACGCAATCGACCTGCCCTCCCGACTCGGACTGGGAACGTGAAGGCGTCGAGGTCACGGCGCCACCGGGCACCGAGCCGCTGTCGGTCCAGATCTACCTGCGAGTCATCAATAAGCCCGGAGCGCCCCCGCCGGCCGGCGGCGGGACCGTTTGGTACGACGACATTACGTTGGAGCCCGTGACCGAGACGGGAACGCCAGCGCCAGCGCCAGCCGCGACCGTCCCCGCCCCCGCGTCGGTTGTTGTCGACGCCTTCTACCCACTAGGCGAACGGGGGCTCTTCCTCCCTCAACAACCGATCCAGTTCTCTCTCTCCGGCAAGAACAACGACGCCACGCCCGCCGAACTTGAAATCCTCCTCAGGGTCAAGGACTTCTGTGCTGTCCCGGCCGGAGAACAGACCTTGAAGCTGACCGTGGGGTCCGGCGCAGGTTTCAGCCAGACCATCGACCTCCCGGCGCCGGGACGATTGGGCTTTTTCGCCGTGAAGGCGGAGATCCGGAAGGCGGGAACCGTTGTGGCATGGCCGTCGGCCGGTTTCTGCGTGATCCAGCCCGTCCAGGAGCACGACCCCTATTTCGGCATGGACGCCAACGGTCTCACCGAAGAACTGCTGAACGCCTACCGGATGATCGGGGTCGGCAGCCTCGGGATCTCCCAGCCGTGGGCCCTGCCGGACGACGCGCTCGCTGATCCCAAGGGCTACATCCGGAAACAGATCGAGACGCGCTGGGCGCCGTTCTGGAAGTCCGACTTCAACCTTGTGGGCTACGTGAAGATCGATCCTGGCTTCCACGCCAAGCGGCACAAGGACGAGACCAAGGCCCGCCGCGACAAGGGCCTATTCCCCTACCCCGATGCGGTGTTCACCGACCTGGCCAGTGCCGTCGAGGCCGAGGCCGAAGTCATGAAGGACCGCATTAAGACTTGGATCATCTGCGAGGAAATCGATGCCTGGGTCCAGAACCCCAATGCCCCGGCGGGCAGCGGCACCTGCGAACTGGCCCGACATATTCTGATGACGCGAATCGCCTACGAGAAACTCAAGAAAGGGGTCCCCGACAGTTTCGTCGCCGGGCTGGCCGTGTGCATGGACTACGCCACCGATCCGCCGTACGCCTTCGTGCGTCGCGTCATGCCGGAGTTGAAGGACTCCGTGGACGCCATCGGCGTACACCCATACTGCGGGAACCACCAGCTCGGCAGGGGCGCACCGTGCGGCCCGGAGGCCGGGAAACTGCGCGAGGTGCTTCTGGCGACCCAGAAACTCCAGCAGGAGTGGGGCAAGAGCAAGACCCTCGTGATTCCCGAGAAGGGACTCGCGATCCCGTACCACACGCCGCCGGATCATCCACTGCAGAAGGTTCACGCCAGCCTGCACGCCCGCAACCTGATCGTGGCCAAGTCCGCAGGGTCGGTGATCTTCAACAGCCTTCACATGGGCGTGGCGCACGGGTGGGCGCGCTGGCGCAAAGCTGAGCTGAGCAAGTCCACCGACGAGAACCCCGTCTCGGACTACGGGATCTGGAAGCAGACCCTGGACGCGAAGGACAACCTCTGTTACCAGCCTCGCGCGGCGGTGGCGGCCTATGCGACGGTGGCGCGGATGCTCGCCAACGCCATCGACATTGACCCAATCGAGCTCAAGGTTCGCGACGGCTTCTACTGTTACATCTTCCAAAGGAAGGAGACCGCCGTCGCCTCCCTCTGGACCACGGACAGGAAACCGTACACCGTGTGCGTGGCCCTGCCGGCAGCCGGCGAGTTCTGCGACCTGATGGGGAACGGCCGCAGCATTCCCGCCGGTGCCGCGGAGTTCGCCCTGAGCGAAGCGCCGGTGTTCCTGACCTGCAAGGCTGATCCCAAGTTTCTGGCCGGCGCGATCGAGAAGACCGTGTTCCCGTCGCTGCCGCCGCTCAAGGCTGAAGCCCATCTCACCGATCTCTCGACGCTCACGTTCTTTCTGGTCAACCAGACCCAGCAACCGGTGGACGCAACGATCGAGATCGACGCGCCAAAGAACGTCCAACTCGCGGAGCGGGCGCGGAACGTCACCGTGCCGGCGTCGGAACGTCTGAGTGCGGACTTCGCTCTCGCCGGTGCGGACCTCGCAACGCTCAAGGACGAGGTGCTCTCGGCGCGCGTCAAGGCCGGTGGCCAGACGGTGAACGTCTCAACGCCTCTTGGCGTGATCCCCGTGGCGCGCACCCCCGCGAGCGCCGACATCGACGGCGACCTCGCGAAGTACGCCAAACTCGCACCGATCATCCTCGATCGGCCGGGGTTCCTGGCACCGTCCAAGGCCCAGATGCCCGAGAGCCATCTCTGGGACAACGCTGCCGATCTGAGCGTGAAATGCTGGCTGACCTGGGACGAGAAGTTCTTCCGCATCGCCGCGTGCGTCACGGACGACATCCACATGCAACGCCAGACCGGCGGCAGCATCTGGATGGATGACTGCCTCCAGTTTGCCGTTGACACGAAGAACGACGCACTGAGCCCGGAGACGACAGGCAGGGCCGGCTACGACGACAGTGACTACAACCTGGGCCTTGCCCTGACGGCAAGCGGTCCGGCATGCTACTGCTGGGTCGACAGGGGCAAGACGAAAAAGGAGGGGCCACGGGCCTTCCCGCTGGCGGTCAAGCGTGAGGGCTCCGACACTGTCTACGAGGTGGCCATCCCCTGGGATAGCCTGGCACCGCTCGAGCCCAAGCCCGGCAAGGTGTTCCGGTTCAGCTTTATCGTGTTCGACAGCGACAAGACGGAGGACAGCCAGGCCGCCTACTACATGGCCCTGACCCCCGGCATCGCCGGCGGCCAGGACCCGTCGCAGTACAAGACGTTCGTGCTGGTGCCGTGAGGGAGGGAATGGTGTGTGGGTGTGTGGGTGGCGGCAGTGCCTGCGGCGGGGCGTGTCGGTCAAGTTGACGGCGGCGGCATCTGCGGACATCGCGAATCGACACTCTGAGGAAGTCGCGCAAGGCACCCGCCTTGCCGTCCCCGAGCCGGGCAAGACCCACGGCTGTTTCAAAGTCCGTCGCTGGTGACCGCGGCGGACGGAGGTTCTGAGTACCCCCGGCGTGTCCCTACGCCGGGGCGCGGTGCGTTCCAAGACGCCCACCGACAGTACGTTACGCCATGCAATACGGAGGGACCTCACTCTTGGATGAACGCACCGGCACACCTGACAACGAAGGCCAGCGTGGGGACACGCTTGGCCTACCGGGCTTTACACAGAGCAATAGCGCCACTTTGCCGCCCCAGGACGGCCGACTTTGAAACAGTCCCGGGCAAGACCTGGCGCGGATCACGGTCGGAACCGCAAGACAGGGAAGCGAGCTACTTGGCTGTCTTGGCACTCTCCGCGACGGTTCCGGCATGCTCAGCCCCCAGCCCATAGAGCGCAGACACGATTTGATCGATCTCCAGATCGATCGCTTCGGCGCGCTGGCATTTGCGCTCAGTCCCCTGCCCTGCCCGTGACGTGCCGAGTTCCCGGTGCAAGGCGAGTTGCTCGCGGACCAACTCGACAATGCGGTCGTGACGCGACCGGGATACGGGGTCTGCGGAGTTGATGATCGGGACCGGGACGGAACGCAGGTTCCGGACCTTGACCTGCGGGAACAGCCCGGCCTTTTCCAGATGCGCGTGCCCGTAGTAGAACTGCATGGGCCTCGAATTCAGAACGCCCAGCAGAAACTCCAACGCCAGCGGTCCGGCTGGGTCGCGGAGGCGCGTCGTGTGCACCGAGTTGGTGCAGTGGTAGCCGTCAACGTCGAGCGTCGCCACAATCCCGGCCGACGTCTGGCGCGTGACGATCTTGACAGGGGCCAGGAACCGGGCCTGATTGCCGAGCACCGCCAGGGAGTCCGGCCGTTCTTGCTGCAATCGCCGCAGCCACGCCTTGTCCCACCGGAACCAAAGCCCGCGCCACGCAATGGGCGAGTAGCGACTGAAGTCCCGACCCTCGATCAGGCGAACCAAGCAGGCTGCAGGTTGCAGGTTTCGGGTTTCAGGTTTCAGGGGGCAGAGAGGAGCGGTGTTCGGGGTTCGGGGTTCAGCGCCCCCCGGGCGGCAGACCGCCCGGTCATCTCGGAGTGAAACTGGCGCCGATGCACCAAAACCGCCCGAAGGCGGGACTACGAACCGGGGACAGATTCCCGGGTACGCAGCGAAGCGCGGCAGGGCCACCCGTCACGCATACCGTTCCTTGCCCCTCGACACTCGACACCCGTCCCTCGCCGTCCAGCGCGTCACCGCAGCGGATGTTGTGCGGCAATACACAGGACATCTCGTCCCACATTTCGGAAACGCCGTGGTCGCTATCCTCCTGTGCACCCAGGGCCTGCAGTGCCAAGCCCAGCCGGCACGCTTCCACGGCCAGTGGATCGATGTCCACGCCGAAGATGGAATCGCGCAGAACTGTGACAACTCCGCAATCCCGTGTGGCGCCGGTCTTGCCGCGGGCCAGCAGGCGAGTCAGGGCCGGAATCAGGAACGCGCCCGCCCCGCAGCACGGGTCAAGGACCCGGACGGGTGCGG
Organism: Lentisphaerae bacterium RIFOXYA12_64_32; assembly: GCA_001803235.1. Taxonomy (GTDB): domain Bacteria; phylum Verrucomicrobiota; class Lentisphaeria; order Oligosphaerales; family YB12-FULL-65-16; genus YB12-FULL-65-16. The sequence continues at coordinate 13,812 of MHBL01000076.1, read as the reverse complement.
AGTCCGCCACTTGCTTCCGTAACGTGTCGTCGAGGATCGCCTCCACGACTGGCGCCGGCGTGTAGAACGCGCCTCGGCTCCGTGCCGTCCCGCGGCAGCGCACAACCCTCGGAGCAGCCCCCTCGCGGCGAAACCCACACCCAAGGAGACTCTCGTAGAACCGCCCCGGCGCCAGTTCGGCCGCGGGTTTCCGAAGCGCGGCGGCCGCCGCGCGCAGCGTTCCTTCGCGCAGCGGCAACGTCCCGTGCTCCGCGTACCCCGATGGCAGCGCTTGATCGAAAACGCCCGGCACTGCTTGCCGGCAACGTTCCATGGCGTCCCGAATGCGAAGGTTCGTTCCGGTTGCACCATCCGCATCATGGAGATCGGCATCCAAAGCAACGGCCGGCTCAATGCCACGATCTGCCAGCACACGTACCACGAACAACCGCCACGCCAGCAACGCGGTGGCGCGGGTAAGGCTGTCGGGGGTCAAGGCCCGGGCACACAACAGCCCCTCTGCCAGAGCCCGACGCGCGCGGTCCCCGGACACGACCGTGGAGGTGTCATGTTCGTTCACGTCTGCAGACTCCGATCTTGCGGGGCGTGTCAGGATTGGCAACCTGTGCAGCGGCTTCCACACAGAGAGACGGCTGCACAATGGGTGCCAGGATACGCCTTTTCGTGACGTCAGTGGCGCGGGACCTCTGGGACCGCAGCAGAGTTCCTCGGGCCGTCCCGGGCCGAGGAACTCACCCGGGAACCGGCCGACGCACCCCGCTTCGACGCGGAACGCACCGAACCACAGCGCGCCCGGCCGCGTGGTTCTCGACAAGGTTGGGACTTCGACGCCCGCCCACGAACCGCCCGCTCGTAGGATACGATCGCCTGGCCGCCAAGTCAACCGTTACGCTCGGCTTGGCCGGGTGCCGGCACGAGGTTATGTTGAGGGTTGGCAGGCGGCCGGGCCCTTGCCTTCGGACCTGAACACCGAACACCTGAATCCTTGCGACACGGGAGTAACACCTTGCAGCAGACCAACTACCGCATCATAGACTGCCACATCCACCCTCGCGTCGACATGGAGACTGAGACGAACGGTCTGATCGGTACCGGCAGCCTGCGCGAGCAGGTCGACGCCCTGCAACGCACCGGCATCTCGCAAGCCTGCGGGTCGGTGATCAAGCTGGGGACGGCGACCTCGTTCGACGACATTCGCCGGCTCAACGACAAGGCGCTGTTCTTCCGTGACCTGTTTCCCGACTTCTACATTCCCGGGATCGTTACGCACCCGCATTTCCCGGAGGAATCCTGCCGCGAGGTGGAACGCTGCTGCGGCGGCGAAGGGGCACGCTGGATCGGCGAGCTGGTCGGTTACGTGCACGGGTACGGCGTCGAATACGCCACCCCGAACGCGCTGGCGATCATGCGCGCCGCGGTGAAGTACCGGCCGGCCGTCAATATCCACTGCCACGATCTGCAGGTGGTCGAGGCGCTGTGCATAGCCGTTCCTGAATTGAACTTCGTGCTGGCCCACCCCGGAGCCGGAAAGGATGAGATCCTGCCGCGGGTCGCCCTGGTGGCCAGACTCCCCAACCTGCACCTGGACATCTCCGGATCAGGAATTGACCGTCTCGGCATGCTCCGTAGATCCGTCGACCTGGCCGGGAAGGAGAAGATCCTCTTCGGCAGCGACTACCCAATCAACAATCCGGCCGTGTACGTGCACGGCCTGTTGTTCGAGTCCCTGTCCGAAGACGAACGCACCGCCATTTTCGCCGGCAACTTCCTGCGCCTGACCGGCATAGCGTAGCATGGCGGCGGAGAATGCCGCGGTTTACAGGGTTCAGGGTTCAGGGTTCAGGGTTCAGGGAATTCCCCCCCCCGACCCCCGACCCCCGACACCCGACCCCCGACCCCCGACACCCGACACCCGACACGATAAGGTGAAGGACATGGGCAGAGAAATACTGGCACGCTCGGAACTGGTGGGTCACTGTGGGCTGTACTGCTGCGCGTGCGCCGCCTACATGCAGGAGCGCTGCCCAGGGTGCCATGCCAACGAGAAGGCGACCTGGTGCAAGGTCCGCACCTGCTGCCGAGACAGCCGGCGCCGTCCCCGCCAATGCTACGACTCGTGCTCGGCCGCCAGAAGTTCTCCCGCACTTCCTTTGCCTGTGCAGGCAACGACCCCACCGGCCTCGTGCCGCCGGTGATGTAACATGTTGTGCGGCAAAATCTACAATCAACGATCACAAATGTAACATGTGAGTAAGTGGCATTGGCCGTCCCCCCCACACACACAGTCCTGGCCTAGCCCACGGACGCGTCCGTCCAGTCGCCTCACGGCCCCAGATCAACATCCGTCTCGCCGACGACATGGATCCAGTATCCAAACGCCGTCCGCAACAGGCCGGTGAATGGCTCGGGTTGCTGGGAAGGCGATTGATACTCCGCGTTCGACCAGCCGTAGAACTCGCCACGCAGAGCCTGCGACTCCGGCGGCGTCAAGTATTCAGTCGTGCCCACCAGGTTCCAGCCTGCATGCAGGTGACGGCTCGGGTTGGTGATCGCCGTGCCGCGCACGCTGATGATACCGGCGACGGGGCAATACACCCAGTAGCCCTGCAACGGCTCCAGTTCGCTCACCCCGTCGAAGGCCACGCCGTTCCATCCCCACACCGGGCCGGCGGCCAACATCCTTCCGGTGTCCCGGTCAACCAGCAATGCCGCCGTCCCGTGCTCGTAAGGATCGATGGGCAGCGAGATCAGGTTCCAGCCCGGGGTGACCGCAAACTCGAACGTCTGCCCCTGGAACGGCAACTCCGCGTCCTGGCGCAGCGTGCCCTCGGTGACGTTGACATCGTCGACGTTGACCTCATCGTGATTCTCCGAGGTGATACTGATGGAGTAGGTCCCCGGATCGGTCTCGATCACGTACAGATTCCCAGCAACGTAGACTTGCGTGCCGCGCCGTGCCGGGGTGACTGTGACCTGGATCTCCTCCAGCGGGTTCGACGATTCCGATTCGTACGCAGCGCCAAGGATGAAACAGGGCATAGCCAGCCCCGAGTTGACCGTGAGCTTGCGCGGCCCGGCCGACACGGTCGCATTGCCTTGCGCGTCCACCGCGACCACGTCCCACCAGGACTCCCCGTCCTTCAGCGCCTGACTGTCCAGCAGCGTCAACCGCGCGGTTGACGGTTGCCCTTCGTACCGCAGCGCGCTGCGTTCCGCATCCTGCCACAGGCGCAGCACGTACCGGACCTCCCCCGCCGCCGCCGCCGCACTGGCTTCCCATTGGAACACCGCGGCCGGAGGTATCACCGCGTCGGCCAATGGCCAGAGCAGGCCGAAGGTCTCCGGCGGTGCGGAGGGCGCACCACGGAACACCCAGGTGCACTGCCCGCCGACCGGCTGCGTCCCCCCGGCGGCAATGCCGTAGTAGAATACCTGGTACGCACCCGGCGCCGCGAACAGGGCGCTGCCGTCCGCGTTCTGTAAAGTGCTGGTGTTCCAAGTCCACCGGCTCCCGTCCGGGTGCGTCTGCACGGCGACCGTGTAGAACGTCGGCAGGTCCAGCGCAAACTGCATGGCCCCGCCCTCGGGCCCGGTGTACTCCGGACTCTTGACCTCGATCCAAGCCGTCAGCACCTGCCCCGGTGAACGATCGAACACGGCCCACAGGTCCGGCCCCGACACGCCGTCAGGCAGGAACACGGACGGGGCCACGCTGACGACCGCCAGGTCCGTTGCCGCATTGGTCCGGGCGCCCAGGTAGATGTTGGCCGCCGCCGCCCCGTCGCCCGTCGCCCCGCCCGCCAGTTGGTGTGCGCCCCGGCCGTTACCGTTCGCGTCGAGCACACCATCGTCATCGAGCAGTGCGTGCTGCGGTGCGTCGTCGCCGTAGTTCGTGACATTGTCCGCGTAGGGCTGTTGGTAGCAGGCGTCGGGAACCGGCAGGTTCAGGCTGTACACGGCGTTGTTGCCATTCCCTGCCTTGCCGTACAACGTCAACTGCGTCAACTGCTGCCCGACCGTAAACTCACGCCATTCCGTGCCGCTTTGGTTGCCGAGGAACTTGATCCCCGTCGCGTTCGCCACCGGGTCGTAACCCTTGACCACCGTACGACCATTCTGGCTGGCGGTCTGGCTGGCCGGCAGCAGTGTGTCGGCGACCGCGAACAGGACGAACTCCAGGGGCTTGCTCGCCGGCAACGGCTCGGCGTTGATGCTGACCCGGTAGGTGAACGTGTCGTCGCCATTCTCCAGCACGTAGTCTACCTTGTACCCAGTGCCCGGATCAGAATTGGGAGGGGCACCCAGGTCCTTGGCCGTCAGCCAGTCGCCCGAGAGCTTCTTCTTGCCCTGCCCCGAATCGTTGTTGTTGATCGCACTCCAGACTTTGACGGCAGCGGCAGCGGCCACGAAACTGTCGCGCAGGTTCTTGCCCGCCGCCATGCCCGCGAACAGCGTCGAGGCGAAGTAGTCGCCGTCGTACACGTCATCGTCGTTCTTGGTGCCGCGGTGCGACACTTCCGTGGTGTCCGCCGAGGCGACGATGATCCGGTTCGGATTCGACAGCTTGCTGACAAACGAACCGCTGTGACAGGTGCCAAACACGACCACGATCTTCTGGTCCGCCGCGCCGTTGCCCGTGTACAGCCCCAGAGCCAGATCGTCCAGCAGCCCGTCCAGTTCCGGCGGCGTCAGCGCATCGTGGTTCATGTGGAACGCCCCAACCCCGCCGTGATTGACCAGAACGACAAACAGCGGCGCCGGGTTCAGGTTCATCTTGTCGCGCGCCCAGTACTTGATCGCGTCGCCCAGCGCGGCCTCGGACGGCGCACCGTCCACGCCAGGCGCGTCGGCATCGTAGCCGAGGTACATGATGTCGTCCGCCGCCAGCCCCATGTCGGTGCAGTTCTCGTAGATCATCGCCAAGGTGCGGGCATGGTCATCGAGCCCTTCGCCATTCGGCAGCCGGCCCTGGCACAGGATCACGTAGCCTGGTCGCGCCACAACCTGGATCGTTGCCTGCGCCTCGGCACCGGCCATGCTGGTATTGCCGGCAAACACGGCCCGGACCTGCCACTCGCCTTGGGCATCGAACATGAGGTCCGTAAGCAGGAAGTGTCCGGTCCCAGTGCACGTCACCGCATAGTCCGCCCCGTTCCCAGCCTCGCCGGGTTTCTTCACCGTGAGAGTGACCGTGACACCAGCCAGGCTCACTCCGTCGTTGCCGCCAGCGATCCCCAACAGGCCGGCAAGGTCACGCGTCTGGCCAAGTTGCTGCAACGGGTTGCCCGGCGCGAACGCCAGCGTTGCCGCCCCCGGCTGCACGGTGAATGTCGGGTTCTCCGTCGAGTCTGCCCCCTTGCATACGCTATTGCCATCCCACTTGGAACTGACGCTCCAGGCGCCCGCAACTGACGGCACGAACTCCGCGACCGCCAAACCGCCGGAACCTGCCAGCGCTGTCAGCGTGGTTGTCGTGCTGTCCGGCGACGTGAACCGGAACTCGACCACAGCGCTTGCCGCCGGATCGATCTGCGCCTGGACCCGAACCCGCCGCCCAAAGGCGATGGTCGAGCCCTGATCGGGCGCCAGCGTACAGGTGATGCTTGATCCCTGCTGGCCGTTCAACGGCACGCTGAACACTCCGGGACTGTAAACACGTACCGGCGGATTGTAGCCGTCGTCGATCTCGCCCCACACATAGTAGCCGCGGTTGCCGCTCAAGTAGTCGGTCGCAAATGCGTACGAACCGGCTGCAAAGGCTAAGCCACTGGCTGCGACCACCTGCGTCGGATACCCTGTATCGTCGGCGTCAATGTAGAACGCGACGGTCGCCCCGGGCACGTCGCTGGTCGCGGTCCACTGGATGGTGAACTGGCCGTTCACCGCCGGGTCGTTCACCCCGTCGGGTTCGTGAATCTGAAGCGTCGGCGGCGCCGGGTTCAGCGTGCGCGCACTCCGCACCTCGGACCAGCCGGTCTCCGTCACTGCACCGCCCGCGCCACGTGACTTGAATGCGAACGAGTAGGTCGTCCCAGGCTGCAATGCGCCAAACTCGTACATCTGCGCGCTGACCCAACCGCTGCTTGCCCCCGTCGTGGTCTCGCGGAAGCAGTACTCGACACCCAGCGGGTGCTGCGCCGCGCCCGCCGTCATTGAGATAGCGCTCTTGCTGACTGCCGCCGGCGGGGCTCCCCACACCGGCGGATTGGGCTGCGGTGCGCCGCCTACACAACGGAACGTCACCTCCACATTCCAGTTCTCCTGGAGGTCGGGAATCTGGAATGTGGCCCCGCCCGTCTGCAACGGAGTCCTTGCGTCTCCTACCACCCGGCGCCACTGGTCCACCTCGTACACGAACGGACTCGTGTTGTGCGTCGCGGTCAACGTCACCGTCTGGCCGGCAAAGTACGCACCCAACCCCGACATCGTGCCTTCCCAGGTCGTACCCGCTACCGTGTACTTCGAGTTTGGGACCAAAGGATTTGTCCCGTTCTGGTACTCGATCAGGTTCGTGTATGTGTCCCCGTCCGGGTCGTCACCCGGCCCCTGACGCAGATCGCCGAACCACGTCACTTCCCACGTGTCGGGGAGACCATCCCCATCCACGTCGTCCGTTGTGTAAATATCCCACTCGCAGATGAACCCGCCGACAAGGGTCGAGTCCTTGGGCAGCGCAGACCATCGGGTGTGGTCAAGTACCGACGCGCCAGGGCCGTTCATGACAAGGTAATCTTCCGTGGTGGTGACGTTCGCGGGTTCCTGGGTCTTCCAGGCCGTGAAACTCCAGGCCTCAAACGTCTGGTCCCACTTCCACGTCCCTTCACGCACACGGTCGGTGCCGCCCAGCCACGCCATTTCGACCGTTGTCGAGACCAACCCGTAGGTGAACCCGTTCTCGTCGGCGTCGGCTGCTGTGGCCAGATGGCCGCCGCGCAGCAGACATTCGGTCTGAGCGTCGTCCCAGGTCAGGGCTCCGCTGATGAACTGGTAGTAGTGCCCGTCATACACGTCACGGAGCAACCCCATGCTCTGCGGATCCCATGGATCGGTGCCATCACGCCATTCGCTGTAGTTGTTAAACCCGTCCGAGTCCTCGTCGCCCCAGCCGTCGCAAAGGTAGATGTTCTCGTCCAGCCACTCGCGCTCCCAGTCGTCGGGCAGGAAGTCGCCGTCCACATCGTTGTCGGTGAAGTTCGCGGTCACGGTACGGGCTTGATTCATGGTCAGGCTCAGCGGGTTGGTGGTCGCGCCTTCCGGCGGCACGTCGCCCGTCCAACCGACAAAGCGCCAGTACGGGCCGCTGGCTGTGGCCGCAAGCGTCACCGTACTCCCGGCGTTGAACCATGCCGACACCGCGTTCACGGTCCCGTCCCCCGTAGCTCCGACGTCGAGGTACCACTGCGTCTGCCAAGACCAGATGATCGACGAGTTGTTCATCAACGTAGTCGGGCGGGTCGCGGCATCCATGCCCGTTGGCGGGATATCGCCTGTGCCGGTCCAACCGGCGAGGAGGAACCGCTGTCCAGCCGCTCCGGCAATCTGCGCCTCTGCCATGCTGCACGTCACCACAGTGCCGATGTCGTACACCTGAGTGCCGGCGTCCGGGGTCGGCGTGCCGCGCGCAGTGGTCACGGTCAACGTCGCATCCTGGTCGGTGATACTGACGTCCACAGTCGGAGTCACACCCGCCGTGGCATTCACCACCGCGCCCAGGCTGACATGAATGGTTTCCGCCGGTTCGTCCAGGCTGTCGTTCAGCGACGTGAGCGTCACCTGCCCGCTGTCGCCGCCCGCCGCAATCACTACCTGCGTCGCACTGGCCGTGTAGTCCGTGGGCAGCGTCGCAGTACCGGAGAAGTCCAGGCTCACCGTCACGTCCCGCTGCGACGGCGTCGACAGGCTAACGGTCAGCGTCGCCGTCCCGCCGTTCTCGGCGATGCTCGCCTTGTTCATCGACAACGACACCGTCGGCGGCAGGTACGCACGCACCGTCACGTTCACCGTGACCATGTCCGTGCCGCCAAGTCCATCCGTGACCTTCACCACAAAACTGTCCGTGCCGCTCCAGTGGTCTGCGGGCGTGTAACTCACGACCCCGGCTTGGTCGATGCCCGCGGCACCGTGCTGGGCCGGACTGGCGATGCTCCATTCGAGCCCCTCATCGTCCGCGTCCGTCGCCGCCAGGGCGAGGCTGAACGCCACAGGCAGGTTGTCCTCGTCGCAGGTCACGCTCACCGTGTCATTGCCCCCGATCACCGGCGCCACGTTCACTTCGCTGACCGTCAGGGTCACGGAGTGGTCCGTGTTCGTCACACCGTCACTGACGCTCACCGTGAACGTATGCCCTGCCGGACCCTGGTTTTCTGCCGGCGTCCAAGTGAACACACCCGTCACCGGGTCCAGCACCGCGCCCACCGGGCCGTTGATCAGCGTGAAAGTCAGCGCCTGGACCGGCACATCCGTGTCGGTCGCATTCGCGTCGAACGTGTACGCCGCCAACTCGTCGATCGTCGCCGTGGCCGGCACATCGGTCAGGACCGGCGCCACGTTCACTTCGCTGACCGTGATCGTGAAGGTCTCGGAATCCGTCAGACTCGCGGGGTCGCCACCGTTGTCCGTCACTGTCACCGTCACCGCGTAACCCATGCCGCCTTGGGCTTCGGTCGGCGCCCAGGAGAACGCGCCGCCGGCCGTGATCGTCATCCCCATCCCCAGTGAAGCCGCGTCCAGGCTGAACGTCAGCGCCTGCGCCGGCAGGTCAGGGTCCGTCGCCGCCGCCGTAAACGTCAGGGCCGCCTGTTCGTCGACCGCCTTGTCCCCAATCAGTCCCAGCACCGGTGCCCTGTTCACCTCGTTCACCGTAATCGTGAAAGTCTCGGCGTCGGTCAACGTTGCGGGGTTCGCACCGTTGTCCATCACCGTCACCGTCACCGCATAGCCAGTGCCGCCGTGGGCTTCGGTCGGGGTCCAGGCGAGGGCCCCGCCCGACGTAATGGTCATGCCCGCGTCGAGCGACGCCTGATCCAGGCTGAACGTCAGGGTCTGGGCCGGCAGGTCCAGGTCGGTCGCGGTGGCGGTGAAGGTCAGCAGCGCTTGCTCGTTGACTTGCTTGTTCCCAATCGCATCAAGAACGGGGGCGTCATTCACCGGGTTGACCGTCACGTCCACCGTGATTGTGTCCGTGCCTCCCAGGCCGTCTGAAACCTGTACGACGAAACTGTCGTTGCCGCTCCAGTTGGCATTCGGCGCGTAGGTCAACACCGCCGGGGAAGCGCCCGTGCCGTTCACCAGTGCCGTGCCGTGCGACGGTCCGCTCAGCTTTGACCACGTCAGCGTGTCGTTGTCCGCATCGTCCGCCGAAACGAGCGGCACGCTCCACCCCGCCGGGTTCCCATCCTCGTCCATGGTCACGGCAATGCCGTCGCCCTGTGCGATCACCGGTGCAGCATTGGCCACCAGCGTCCAACTGGTCGACAACGCCGCACTCTGCGTCTCGGGCAGGCCGACGCCGTCGTCTGTTGCCGTCACCACAACGCAGACGTACTTGCCGTTGTCCGCCAGCGTCAACGCGTATGTCGACGTCATTGCGCCGTCAATATTCGCGGCGTTCGCACCGGCCGCGGAGTCCGCACGCTGCCATTGGTACGAGTACGTCAACGTCGAGGCACCACTGACCGACGTATCCGTCGTGTCGGTCCACGTCCCTTTGCCCACCGTCAACACTTGGCCAAAGTGATGCGCCCCGCTCACGCTCGGCACCACGGTGTTGGCGGGCGCATCGTTCCGTGCGTTCACCGTCACGTTCACCGTGATCGTATCCGTGCCGCCCAGACCGTCGGTAACCTGTACCACAAAACTGTCGGTCCCGTTCCAGTTCAGCAACGGCGTATACCCGATCACTTTGCCCGTGCCTGTCCCGTCCGCCGTTGCCGCGCCGTGCCCGGCCGGCGTCAGGATGCTCCACGTGATCGCATCGCCGTCCGGATCCGTCGCGTGCAGAGTCAGATTGAATGCAACCGGAGCCGAGTCCTCGTCCACCGCCACCGCCTGCGAATCGGACTCCGCGATCACCGGCACCCGGTTGTCGTCGTTGAGAATGGTGAAAGTGTGGACGGTCGGCGTGGAGAGGACCGCATTGGACAGACTGGACAGCGTGATCTCAATGGTCTCGTCCGGCTCGTAGATCGCGTCGTCTTGGATCGTCACCACGATGTCCTTCGAAGTCTCGCCAGGATTGAAGGTGAGTGTGTCGTTGGTAACCGTGTAGTCCACCCCGTCGCCGGTCGCCGTACCGCCGGTGACGGCGTAGTCGACGGTGACGGTCAGGTCCGAAGCAGCGTCAAGGGTCACGGGCAGGTAGACCGTGCCCGCGGACTCCGCACAACTCGACGACACTTGGGCAAAAGCTACTGACGGAGGCGGGTAGATTAGGGTACCTTTGATGATACGGTTGTCCGAAGGGTCTACCACGAAAAGGTTCCCATCGCTGTCCATCGCCACGCCGGTGGGGCAGGCAAATATCGCGGCCACGCCGACGCCGTCCGCCCCACCCATGACACCGACAGAACCTCCTATGGTCGTCACCACACCCGCCGGAGTAACCTTGCGGATCGTGCAGTTGTTAGAGTCCGCCACGTACACATTGCCTGCGTTGTCAACCGCTACGCCGGCTGGGATATAGAACCGCGCCGCACTGCCCGTGCCGTCAGCACTGCCAGGGACTCCCGCACTACCGGCAAGGGTCGTCACCAAACCCGCTGGTGTGACCTTCAGAATGGTGTGGTTCCAGACGTCTGCCACGTACACGGTCCCCGCGCTGTCCACCGCTACGCCATTGGGACGGCTAAGTCCTCCCCCGCTACCCGCCAGCGTCGTTACCTCGCCCGCCGACGTGATCTTACGGATCGCGTGGTTACTGGAGTCGGCCACGTACACGTTGCCCGCGCCGTCCACCGCCACGCCAGTGGGGCTGCTAAACCGTGCCATACCACCTGTGCCATCAGCATTGCCGCTAACACCTGCGGTCCCGGCCAGAGTCGTCACCACACCCGCAGGCGTGACCTTGCGGATAGTGTTATTGAAGTAGTCTGCCACAAACAAGTTCCCGGCGCTGTCCACCGCCACGTCCCAAGGCTCCGCGAATCGCGCCGCGCTTCCCGTGCCATCCGCACTGCCCCAAGCCCCCACGCTGCCCGCCAAGGTTGTAGTCACACCCGCTGGTGTAACCTTGCGGATGGTGCAGTTGTTAAAGTCCGCCACGTACACGTTTCCCGCACTGTCCACCGTCAAGCCACGAGGGTAGCTGAACCGGGCTGCGCGTCCCGTACCATCAGCACTGCCATGGGCCCTCACGCTGCCCGTCACCAATGTTGTGACCACCCCCGCCGAAGTAACCTTCCGGATCGTGTTGTTCCCCCAGTCCGCCACGAAGACGTTGCCAGCACTGTCCGCTGCTAGACCGCGAGGATGGTCAAACCGCGCCGAGGCACCTGTGCCATCGGCATAGCCCTGTCCCCACGCGTCCCCTGCCAGTGTTGTCACCACCCCTTCTGGTGTCACCTGCAGGATCGTGTAATTCCCATCGGTCACGAACACCATGCCCGCAGCGTTCACCGCCACGCCAGCCGGATAGCCAACCCCCGCCGCAAATGTCGTTACCTCGCCCGCCGACGTGACCTTGCGGATCGCGTGGTTGCTCGAGTCCCCCACGTACACGGTGCCGGCGCTGTCCACCGCCACACTCGAGGGCTGATCAAACCGCGCTGCGTTGCCGGTGCCGTCGGTGCTGCCCGAGATGCCTGGCCAACCAGCCAGGATCGTCACCGTACCCCCGGGTGTAACCTTCAGGATAATGTGCTCCCTGGGACTCGCCACGTACACGGTTCCAGCGCTGTCCACCGCCACGCCAATTCCGCCCGAACTGGCCGCCAGAGTCGTCACCACACCCGCCGCCGTCACCTTACGGATCACGTCGTTGCCTTCGTCCGCCACGTACACGTTGCCCGCGCTGTCCACAGTTACGCCGCGAGGATAGTGGAACCGCGCCGCGCTCCCCGTACCATCGGCACTGCCCGGACTACCCGCTAAACCCGCTATGGTTGTCACGACACCCCATGGAGTGATCTTTCGGATCGTGTGGTTGTTATAGTCCGTTACGAACAGGTTGCCCGTGCTGTCTACCGCCACGCCGTCAGGATTGAGGAACCGAGCTAGGCTGGCCATTCCATCAGCATTCCCCTCACCGCCCGGTTGGCCGACGAAGTTAGTCCAGGAGTAGACGGGCGCGGAGTTCGCATCGGTCGGGTCGGTGCCAATCGCGAACTCCTGGGCATTGGTGAAACTGTCCCCATCCGGGTCGCCGGTGTCAACCTCGTCCAGGTCGCCGAAGTAGTGTTGCTCCCAGTCGTCCGAGAGCCCGTCTGCTTCCTCGTCTGTGATGGTCAGCGTGTGGACCGTGGTCGCGCCGAGCGTGGCGTTCGTTGGGTTCGAGAGCGTGACCTGGACGGTTTCCGCGGACTCCGTAAGTGCATCGTTCGCGATGGCGACATTCACCGCCAGGCTGATCTCGCCCGGCTGGAACGTCAACGTCCCATCCACAAGGGTGTAGTCCACGCCTCCGCCCGTCGCCGTACCGCCGGTGACGTCGTAGGCGACGGTGGTGGTATCGACCGCTGGGAGTGACAGGTTGACGGCCAGCGCCGCCGTGCCCACCGACTCGGCAACTGAACTTGCGGACAACGCAAACGCGACGGTCCGCTCGCGGGTGTCGAGCCGGAACGCGGCCGATCCGCCCCATGCTTGACCTTCGGGCAAGGCCAGACGGAAACTGTTGCCGCCGCCCTGGTCGCTCGGCGGCAAGTGGTCGTACCGGCGCGCCGACCGACCAATGTACGCGTAACCTCCGTAAGCGCCGCCGCGGAACGCACGGTACGAGCCCGTCGCTGGCCCCACGGGGTCCGTCACCGTCCCCGGATACGTATAATACCAGTCCAGACACCATTCCCAGCCGTTTCCGTGCATGTCGTACAGCCCCCACGCGTTGGGCTGGTAGCTGCCGACTTTCGCCGTGCCCCCCTCCAGTCCGACGTCTTGTTGCAAGTAGTTCAACCCGCCGTTGAACCAGTACCGCTCAAGCAGATCCGCGTTCGAGTCCTGGGCGGTCGACACCAGATTAGTGCCATTGTTCAGTGCGGTAGTCGTGCCGGCGCGGCAGGCGTATTCCCACTGACTCTCAGTTGGCAGGTCGAACGTCGTCACCCCCGACTTCTGCCGCAGCTTCCCCAAGAACGAGGTGGCGTCTACGGCGCTGTTCGCCGGCCACCCGGCCCCGGCCGAACTGCCACGAATATCGTTGTACGACACCTGTTCGACCGGCCTGGAGTCGCGCACGGTCACATTGTTGAATTGGCTCGGCCAGGCGTTCATGACGCGTTCCCACTGCCGTTGCGTGATCTCAAACACACCGATGTAGAAGTCCTTCGTCAGCGTCACCTGGTGCTGCGTCTCGTCGGGGTTTCGCCCCAGTTCGTTCGTCGGCGAGCCCATGACGAACGTGCCAGCCGGGACGCGGCGCAGGAGGATGGTGGTCGTCTTCCACACGTCGTTCGTGTGCAAGTCTGTGGGCAGGGTTGCCAGGTAGGTCACTGGATAGCTCGATGCCGCGGGCCCGGCAGAAACGTCAATCGCCACGTACTGACCACCGGCACCAACGACATGGTCGTCCGCGCCGAGTTTCAGTTTCGTGGTATCCGACACCAGGCCTCACCGTTGCGCGCAACATGAATGCCCACAGTAGGGGCGTGCGTGCGCCCG
>MHBL01000075.1 GCA_001803235.1 Lentisphaerae bacterium RIFOXYA12_64_32 | reverse complement strand
TCCCGGAGGTCCCGCGCCACTGCCCGCCACGGCACACAACCGCGAACGGGCGTATCCTGGGCGCACGCAGCACCGCCTTTTCAGAACGCGCTACTGCGCGTGGTAGTCGGTGAGCAGGGCCGCTTCCGTCTGGAAACTGGCGATAGCCAGGTTGACCAGTTCTTCGATCAGGGCGGGGTAGGGGATGCCGCTCAAGTTCCAGAGTCGCGGGTACATGCTGATCTTGGTGAAGCCCGGAATCGTGTTCAACTCGTTGATGACCAGCGAGCCGTCTGCGCGCAGGAACATGTCCACGCGCGCCATGCCGCTGCACTGCATGGCCTTGTAGGTCCGCAACGCCAGTTGCTGCACGCGCGCCACGGTGGGCAGGTCCAGGTCCGCCGGCGCCCGCAATTCGGCGCCGTCGGCGTCCAGATATTTGGCCGCGTAGGAGTAGAAATCGCGCCGGGGAATCACCTCGCCGGGCACGGAGGCGCGTGGCCGTTCGTTACCCAGCACGGCGCACTCGATCTCGCGGCCCTGCACGAATTCCTCAAGCAGGACTTTTGTGTCGTACCGGAAAGCGTCGGTCAGTGCGTTGCGGAGTTCACTCGAGCTATGACATTTGGCGACGCCGACGGAGGAACCGAGCCGCGCCGGCTTGACGAAAAGCGGCAGGCCGAGTCTGCGGATGGCATCGTCCGTGTCGAAGGTGTCCTGCTCATGCGCTGCCGCGATCACGAACCGTGCCACCGGCACGCCTGCGTGCACCAGGACCTGCTTGGTGATCTCCTTGTCCATGCAATTGGCCGAACTGGCGACACCGCAACCGACGCAGGGAACGTTGGCCATGCGGATCAGGCCCTGGATCGCGCCATCCTCGCCATAGGTGCCATGCAGGACGGGGAACACGACGTCGACGGGGATGGCGCGGCCGCGGCCGCCCAAGCGGACGAGGGCGGCTTTGCCCTTCATGCTTACCAACGCGACATCCGCAAGCGGCTTGGCCAGGCTGATCCGGGTCGGATCGTCAGGGTGGCACAGAAAAGACTCCGGAGCGTACAGATGCCACGTTCCCTGCTTGTCGATGCCGACCACGGTGACGTCGAATTTCGCAGGGTCAGCCGCGGCAATCACGTTCTTGGCGGACAGAAGCGACACTTCATGCTCAGCCGACCGGCCGCCGCAGACAATGCAAAGTCGCATCGGATCTCCTTTTCCTCGACTACTTCAGAACCATACCGGCGGGTGACTGTGTCGCGTCACGTGCGCAAGGACGTCACTTCCGGCTTACGCGGTACACAGCGCGACGCTCCTTCACGACAAACCCGATCTGCCCCCGCTTCAAGGTCACAAATTGTGACCTTGAACAACGGAGTTCCGCAGCTTCCTCGTCGGTGAGCTGGAAGATGAAGTCTTCCGGGAACTTGTCCCGGTTTCGTTTCACCGCCTGATTCAACGCCTTGGTCGGTACGCCGTACATCCGTGCCAGGTCTGCGTCGAGGATGACCTTCTGACGGCGGACCGTGACAATGACGGCCTCGACAGGCTCCATCGAATAGAGGCCGAGGCTCGGTTTCTCCACTCCGTCCTCCCTGTTGGGCGTCGTCGGTCCACGCGGGGGCCGACACGCTCGGGGTCACGCGCTCGCGCGCTGCCGGATCGCCATGAGTTTCTTCATCACGTTGTAGTGGTCGAACGTGGCGCCCTTGACCCCGAAGCTGTCGTGCAACTCGCAGTAGAGGGCGTACAACTCGTTGTACACCCGGCTGTTGGCGGCGTTCGGCGTGTAGGCCGTGTCCTTGTAGGAACAGACTGCCGCCTGTGCCGCTTCTACTGTGGCATACCCGCCGGCTTCCGCACCGGCGGCCACCATCGCCATGATCGCCGAGCCCAGGGCGCACGTCTGCGACGAACCCGAGATCCGCATCTTGCGCCGGAGCACGTCCGCGTAGATCTGCATGAGCACCGGGTTCTTTTCGGCGATGCCGCCGCAGTTCACGACCTCGTTGACTTTGACGCCGTACTCGGCCAGGCGGTCAAGGATGCGGCGGGCGCCGAACGCCGTGGCCTCGATGAGGGCGCGGTAGATGTCGGCACGCGTGGTGTGCAAGGTCTGCCCGATCAGCAGTCCCGACAGCCGCGCGTCCACCAGGATCGTGCGGTTGCCGTTGTTCCAGTCCAGTGCCAGCAACCCCGTCTGGCCCGGCCGCAGGGCCGCGGCCTGTTTCGTCAACTCGGCGTGCAGGCCAGGCTGGCCTTGACAGAGGTACGTGACAAACCAGTTGAAGATGTCGCCCACGGCCGACTGCCCGGCTTCGATGCCATAGTATCCCGGCAGCACGGAGCCGTTGACGATACCACACACGCCCGGGATGTCCGGGAGTCTGGCGGTGGCGGGCGCGACGAGGATATCGCACGTGGACGTCCCGAGGATTTTCACCATCCGGCCCTGGGCCACACCGGCGCCCACCGCGCCCAGGTGCGCGTCGAACGAACCCACGGCGATCGGGATGCCCTGCGGCAGGCCCAGTTTCCTGGCGTACTCCGCACAGAGCCGGCCGGCGACCTGGTCGGCGGTGTACGCTTTCTGGCAGAGCCGTGGCCGGATGGCGGCCAGGGTCGGGCTCAGTTTCTTGAGAAAGGCCGCGTCCGGCAGGCCGCCCCAGTCATCGCAGTACATGGCTTTGTGCCCGGCCGGGCACACGCCGCACTTCACGTCTTCCGGCCGCGTCAACCCCGCCAGCACCGCCGGAATGAAGTCCGCGAACTCCAGCCAGGTGTAAGCGGCGTCGAACACTTTACGGTCCGTATTCAGGCAGTGCCACAGCTTCGAGAAGAACCACTCCGAGGAGTAGGTGCCGCCGCACTTGGCCAGGTACTGCGGTCGGTGCTGGCGCGCCACTTGGGTGATGCGTTCGGCTTCTTCCATGCCGGAGTGGTCTTTCCACATCCACGCCATGGCGTTGAGGTTCTTCGCGAACCTCGATTGCGCGGCCAGCGGCTGCAGGTCCCGGTCTACGGGGATAGGGGTGGAGCCGGTCGTGTCGACCCCGATGCCAATGACACGCTCGGCCGCGAAGCCCTTCGTCCTCTTCGCCTGCGCCAGGGCTTTCGGCACGGTCTTCTCCAGGCCGGCGACGAAGTCCAGGGGCGACTGCCGGGCCACGTGGGGATTGGCGGGGTCGGTCAGAACGCCGGCATCGCCACTGGCGTAGTTCCAGACCGCGGTGCCGAGAGTGGCGCCGTCCCGGCAGTCGACCACCACACACCGCACCGAATTGCTGCCGTAGTCCAAGCCGACCACAAAGCTGCGCGAGGTACTCATGTCTTGCCGTCTCCTCTGTCCCCTCCTGATTGGACCTGCCCATGGGCCCGATCGATCACCGAACGCGACATGGCGGCTCGCTGGCTGCCCGTCGCATGCGGTACAATACTTGCTGCCCGGGATCGCCGCCAGCGAAAAAGAGGGACCTGTGCAAGCACCGGATCAGGCGCCGTTATCTTCCGACAGTACCGCGGGCGGTCCTTCGCCCGCTTCACTGGGGGCGGGGCCTTGGAAGTTGATTCCGCTGAAAAAAACCTGGCGCGGATTGATATCGCCCCCGTTGAGTTGCCACTGTCACTTCCGCGCGGGGGGCTTCTTGCCTCTTTTCACTCCTTGATGGCCCGTGGGTTCTGCCGACGGGCCGAGGCGTTGCACGGATAGGTTGTTCCTGTCCGTCACTCAGCGCGCCCGCAGCACTTCTGCCGCTCGCCCAACCGCGGGTCGGGAGTGAAGTACTTCTCGCAGAACTCACACTTCGAACCATGACCGCGACCACCCGTGTTCATTGCCGGCGTGCCCTCCTGGCGGACTTCAGCCGGGCCCCCTCGAGCCCAGCCACCGGCACAGAACAGACACGCCCCACGGCACAGAGGGGAAGAAGAGCCAGGAAGAAAACCGTTTGTTTCGAAGGGGGTGGGAAGAACACGCCGCCGAAGAAGAACACCCAGGAAGAAACCAAACCGGGAGGAAGAAGGCAAGAACAGCCAAGACCGTCACGCCAAGGACACGGACTTCAAACCGCCCATCCTACACGACTTTCATCCGGCCCCTGCCAGCCGGAGCAAGTAGCGGCGCTCCTGGCAGCGCTGCGTGATGTGGCAGCAGCACGCAAACCCCGGCAGAACCAGACGACTCGTGACGCGACGCGGCATGCCTGGCGCCTCCGACGCTGCAACCTTAGTTTGATTCTCGCGCTATGGCGTCACGGGAGTGGCTGCGCTGGGGGAGACGGGCCGTTCGCCGAGTTCCTCG
>MHBL01000074.1 GCA_001803235.1 Lentisphaerae bacterium RIFOXYA12_64_32 | reverse complement strand
CCTTGAAACCGGCTCAACATAGCTGGCCGCAAACTGACAAGTTATTCTTGCGCGGACCCTAAGGGGCATTCGGAGCGACCCCACCGGCTTCATGCCGGTGGGGGCGCCAAGCCGTCCTCATTACACAGGTCAACACAGGTAGTGCCAAACTCGGCATGAAAACGGAAGAACGGACTGGACGGAGAGACGAAGACTAGAGACAAAGATGGGGAGACGAAGATGGTAGACCGAAATCCGGGTCTTTGTCTCAAATCTTTGTCTCCGGTCTTTGTCTCCGGTCTTTGTCAAGGGAGGATTCTGGCATGATGCGAGTCTATTCAGCGGCAGGGATCTCAGCCGTTTGCCTTCTGGCGATCAGCATGACTGCTACCGCGGACGAGGCGGAACTGCGCCTCGTGCCGTTCCCGAAGCAGGTCCAACTCGGCGCCGGAAAGCTGGCCCTGGCCGGCGACCTGAAGCTGGCGGTCAGCCCCGGCGATGCCGGCGCCATGGCGGCATCGATGCTGGCCAAGGAGATCGAGGCCTGTGTCGGCAAGGCCCCGACGCTGGTCACCGCCGCCTGGCCAGCCGGCGCGCCCGCCCCGGCGCTGGTCCTCTACCCGACCGGCGCGCAGCCGCGCCTCGAAGCGCTCGTGCTGCCCGCGCAGGGCGGCACGGAAGGCTATGCCCTATCGGCCGCTCCGGAACGCCTGCTCATCCACGCTGCCGGCACACAGGGCCTCCTGCACGGCGTGCAGACGGCTCGACAACTGATCCGCGCCAACCTCACGAATCACAGCCTGCCCGAGATCGCCATCCAGGACTGGCCGTCGCTGCGCTACCGCGGTTTTCAGGACGACATCACGCGCGGCCCCAGTTCGCGGCTCTCGATGCTCGAGACCGAGGTGGTTCTCAGCAGCGAGTTCAAGATGAACTTCTTCACCTATTACATGGAACACCAGTACGCGTTCACGAAGCATCCCGCCATCGGCCCCGCGGACGGGTCGCTGACCCCGGGTGAACTGCGCGATCTGGTCGCGTTCGCGCAGCCGTACGGCGTGGATATTCTCGGCTGCCAGCAGTCGTTCGGTCACTCCTGGCAGATCCTCAGACACAAGGAGTACGAGCACCTCCGCGAGACGTCCGGCATCCTCTGCCCGGTCAAGGAAGAGACGTACCAACTCCTCGATGAACTCTATGCCGAGCAGGTGCCGCTGACGCCCTTCCCTATGTTCAACATCTGCTGCGACGAGACCGAAGGCCTCGGCACCGGCCCGTCCAAGGAGTTGGCGGATAAGATCGGCGTCGGCGGCGTCTACGCCCAGCACCTGCGCCGCGTCCACGACCTGCTCAAGGACAAGTACGGCAAGCGCATGATGATGTGGGGTGACATCATTCTCAGGCATCCGGAGAACCTCAAGGAGATCCCGCAGGACACCGTCATGCTCACCTGGGGCTACCACGCCGGCGACAGTTTCGAGAACCAGATCACACCGTTCGCCAAATCGGGGTATGACTTCTTCGTCTGCCCGGGCGTGAGCTGCTGGAGCCGCATCCTCCCTGACTTCGCCTGCGCCAACAAGAACATCCGCAACTTCGTGCGCGACGGCGCCAAGCTCGGCGCCCTGGGCATGTTGAACACCACCTGGGACGACGACGGCGAGAACTTCAACGCCCCCAACTGGCACGGGGCGCTCTGGGGTGCGGAGTGCGCCTGGAACGGCTCGACGACCGAGATCGACGCCTTCAACCGCCGCATCGGCGCGGTGCTGTTCGGCGAAACGGCCGACCACTTCGGGCAGGCCATCGCGCTGCTGACCCGCACCCACACGCTGCCCGGCTTCGACGGCATGATGGACCGCCGCTTCTGGGCCCTTGACGTGGCCGAGTGCCCGGTCTCGGAAGCCGCGTCCCGCGCCCAGGCCCAGGCGCTCCTCGACCTGGTCAACCCGGCCATCGAGCACCTGCAGCAGGCGAAGCGGGACGCCAAGTTCAATGCCCGGATCCTCGACTACTTCCTGTTCGGCGCCCGACGCATGCAGCTCATGGGCGAACGCGCCCTGGCATTCCTCGACGCCGCGCACGCCGCCGAGAAGGCGACGCAACCCGGCACCGACAAGGTCGCCGCCACCGCCGCGCTCACCCAGGCACTCACGAAGATCACGGCGATTCGCGATGCCCACGCCGCCCTGAAGCCCGAATATGAAACGCTCTGGCTCGAAGAGAGCAAGCCGTTCGCCCTCGACAACGTTCTGAAGCGTTTCGACCGCGCCGTGACCACGTACGACGGGGTGGTGAACAAGCTCACGCAGGCCGTCGCCGACGTCGAGGTCGGCAAGGCGGCGCCGTCCGTCTCCACGCTCGGCATGCGCATCGTCGAGTTCGGCGTGCGCCAGACGCGTCCGTCCGCAACTGCCGACAAAGCGCTGGCTGTCGACGCTTCCTGGGTGGCGCCGGAGGAACTGAAAGGCCGCATGGGCCTGCGCGTCGCCAGCGGCCGCGTGGCCCGCAGCAACCTGCCCGTCGAGATCGATCTGCCCGCCGGCGTCGCGACCGGGAACCAGGGCTTCGCACTGTTCGAGCTCGACGCAACCGCGGGTAACAAGCAGACCCCCGTCCCCTGCCAGGTCGACCGCGCCGCGGACAAGACGACGCTCGTGTTCGTGGTGCCCGGCGCGTTTGCCGCCAACACGGAGCGGTCTTTCCTCGTCTACTTCGGGCCTGGCCACGTCCAGTCCACCGCCAACCCCGGCGCGGTGACTTGCTCCGACGCGCCCAACGGCATGACGTGCGTCGAAAATAGCCGCGTCCGACTCCTGATCGGCACGGAAGGCGCGCACGTCTACCGCTGGGAGGTCAAAGACGCGAACAACGTCGACCTCACGGAACCGGGCGAAAAAGACTGGGCCGGGTTCGCCGACCTCGGCGGCCCGAGCCGCAACGCCAAGAGCAAGATCGATGTGCTGAGCAAAGGCCCGGTCATGTGCCGCCTGCACTGCACGGACGAACTCGGGACCGAAAAGCTCATCACCGCCTACGCCGGCATGGCCTGCGTCGACATGGTCCTGAACACCGCCGTGAACTGGTACTGGAACTACGACGACGCGAAATTGTTCGGTGCCGATGGCCCGACACCCGGCAACTTCCTCTTCTCGAACGGCAAGACCGGGCCCATCCAGCGCCAGGCCAAGGACGAACCCGGCCAGGTCAAGAACGACGGGGTCAACTGGTCGGCCAAAACACGCCAGGACGGACTGCTTCTTGCCCTGATCACGCCTGAAGTAAAGACGCGCCACACCATCGGGCCGGGCGGCGGCATGGGCGGCGTCGGCATCGAGTGGGCCCAGCCGGTCACGCACTTCGTCACGTTCGGCGGCATCGCCAAAGACGACCCGAAAGCACTGCTCGACACCCTCCAAAACACACTCTCTCTACGCGACCAAGCCGAAGTCACCCTGTTCGCCTTGGAGAAAAAGTGAGGTTCGTCCTGAGGGAAAACGGGGACGGACGAACGCCGAAGGGTGGAAGAGCGCTCTTGGGACGCGCGATGCTTCTTATCACTTTCAATGCCCAAATATTCGTAATGGGGGTATCCACTTGACGCAAGTACCCACTACGGGTTGTGGCTGCGACTTCTCCCTG
>MHBL01000073.1 GCA_001803235.1 Lentisphaerae bacterium RIFOXYA12_64_32 | reverse complement strand
GGCGGCAGGGGTCCGCACCCCTACAGGTTGTGGTAGGTTGCGTCAAGTGGATACCCCCATTATTCGTACTATTGTGCACTATGATAGATTGCTTCAGCGGAACAGCTTCAAAGATGGGAGCACGGATGACCAACGGGCGGGGGTTGTCACAAACGCGCCGCCCGTGGCGCACTTGCCGCCGCACCCCATAGGGTGACGTCGACGAGAACCGTAGTAGCATTGCCCACGCCCCCCTCAAATGAGGGACGCCTGGGAGCCACCCTACACCAGATTCCCGACGCGGATGACCTTGGGCGGTTTCCTGCCTGGCCACGGGATCGTGTACGGCGCGCCGGGATAGACGTCGAAGAAGTTGTCCGCGAGCGGCGTTTCGCCGTCCAGGTCGAGGCACACGCCCCACACGAACGTCGGGCTCTCGAACACGGCCTGGCCCTTGGCCAACCGCACCTTGAGACGAGACGGCGCCCACTTCAGTTCGTTGAATTTCGGCAGGAACAGCCGGTGCCGCGCCAGCAGTTCGCCGTCGCGCTCGAGCGTGGCAAACGCCGCCGAAGCTTTGGGTTTGTGCCACTGCGCCACAGGAAACGCAGCCAGCCGTGTCGAGGCGTTCGGCGCAAGTTCGACCGCCCCACTCCGGTCGAGCGGATACCCGCCCGCGAGGTTGAAGACGCCGTAGCGCAGTTGCGCGCGGACCAGGGCAGCGGTCTCGTTGATACCGAACACGACCACCTCGTCCCCCTCCTGCGCCACGACCACACTGACCGGCGCCATGGCGCGCCGGACCGGATGGAACGCCGGCGTGCGCCGCAGGTAGTAGTCCACGATGGTCCAGCTCCGCACCGCCGGCCAGCAGTCGTTGTACATCCAGAAGATGGCCGACGCGGAGTCAAACATGCGGCGGTGGAAGTTGCCGCAATACTCGCTGAGCGCCTCGCCATGGACCAGGCCGCCCCAGTACGCGAACTCCGCAATGCTCATGGCGCGCACGTCCTTGCCGAGCCATTGCTTCAGGATTCCATCCGGATAGCTCGGTTCGCCCCAGCTGTCGACCGAGTTGTCGTGCACCTGCCAGGCGAACGACTGGACCTGGCGCTGGCCCTCGGGCAGGCACGCCAGCAGGGTCGGCAGCGATGTCGGGCCGAGGAACCCGCCCTCGTTCGGAAAGCGGCAGGCCATCTTGCGGTATTCGCGGAAGTCCGTGTTGCCAAACCCGATCGACCACGGATGCTGGTCGCCGATGTCGTCGCGGTTCGGGAACTGCCCGTCGGGCGAGAACGGCGAACTGGGCTGGTAGTAGCGGGTCGGGTCCTCGTCGGCGAGCAACCGCGGCAGGGTCAGGTGGAAGAATGCGTAGTCCGGGTGGACGGTGCCCCGGTCCAGGCCCCAGGCCCAGGCGCCCCATTCCATCTCGTTGTTGCCGCACCAGATGACCAGGCTCGGATGCGAGGCCAGGCGCCGCACGTTCCACGTCGCCTCCGCCTTGACGCTCTCGAAAAATGCCTGGTCGATCATCGGGTACTTGTGGCAGGCAAAGATGAACTCCTGCCAGACCAGGATACCCTTGGCGTCGCACAGGTCGTAGAACTCGTCGGCCTCGTACAGGCCGCCGCCCCAGACGCGGAGGAAGTTACAGTTCGCCTCCAGTGCGAGGTCGGTGAGGCGATCGTAGCGGGCACGGTCGATGCGCGTGAAGATCATGTCCGCCGGAACGAAATTGCCGCCCTTGCAGAAGATCTTCGTGCCGTTGACCTCGACGACGAAGTACCGGCCCTGCTGCGGGTGCGCGTCCTGATTGACGCGGACGTGGCGGAACCCGACCTTCGCCGTCCGTTCGCCCACGACCTTGCCGCTAACCTTGAGCACCGCGGTGACGACGTACCGGTGCTGCGGCCCGTGCCCGACCGGCCACCAGAGCTTCGGGTTGCGAAGTTCGCAGCGCGCTTCACAGCAGTTCACGCCCGGCTTGATCTCGACCGCCTGCGTCACGGTCGTGCCGTCCAGGGTCACGGCCAGTTCGCCCGTTATCGGCTTGTCGGTCAGGCCGTCGACGAACAGCCGCGCCCGGACGCTGCCGGTCGCGAGGTCGGCAGACAGTTCCGCCAGCGGCACAAACTGGTCCACGCGTGCGGAGTCCGCCGTCCACTCCAGCCGCACCGGCTTGACGATGCCGACATTGACCAGGCGCGTCGACCAGTCCCAGCCGAACTGACACTGCGGCTTGCGCAGCCACATGCTCTTGTGCAGCGCGTGGTCCATGACGCGCTTCAGCCCTTCGACCGGCTTGTCCGCGACACTGTACAGACCGCTCTCGACATGGACCGCGAGCACGTTGCGGCCCTTGCGCAGCTTGCCGGTCACGTCGACGCGGCAGGGCAGGAACACGTTGGCGTGCTTGCCGACCTCGACGCCGTTCAAGACGATGGTGGCGACGAGATCGAGCCCCTCGAAGACCAGCCAGGCCCGACCTTTCAACGCGCCGGCCGGCACGTTGAACTCGCGGCGATAGCTCCAGAAATGCTCCTCGACCCAGCGCGCGGCGAGGCAGTTCACGCCCACGTACGGGTCGGCGATCCAGCCCTCGCGCCACACATCAAGGTGCACTTCGCCCGGCACCTGCGCGTCGATGTACCGGACCGGGTCGACCTGGTCGCGGTTCGCATACTCGAGCCGGCCGCGCTGCCCGTCCGCCCAGCGCAGTTTCCACGTCCCGTTCAGATCCAGTTCGTGCAGCATGGGAACATCACTCCTCGCGTGACCGATGTGTTTCGACGGTGGCAATATGGGAAACGGCGCGCCGGGTCAGGAGGCCCGGCGCCCACCTTTGACGTAGGACCAAGAATCACCCATCACGCTTGACACCCGTGCGGCTCTTGAGTAGAGTCCTGCGGTGTCGTCGCAACGACGTCCTGTTGGCAGCCCTTGATTCACTGAACTTGAGCCGTTACGAAGGGTTCACACTCCATGAATGCCGCGAGCCTCATCCTGCCCTTCGGGGTTCTCACCTATCTGCTGGTGCTCTTCAACGTGCTCTCGGGCCATCGCATTATCAAGATCCACATCTCCTGGCACCGCCGCATGGGCTACGTGGCGCTGCTCGCGGCCAGCACGCACCTGGGCTTCGTCCTGTACTACAAGCTGTTCGTCTAGTGCCGGCGGGCGCAAATAACGGCCTGCTGGCAACCCGAAGGGCGGGCACCTGGTCGCGATAATCCATCGGCAGGCTCATCAACGATGGTTCGGCATCGCCTTCTGAGCCTGCCGACGGATTCTCATCGACCATCTGCCCCGGCCAACAGGCCGTTATTTACGCCCGACGGCACCAGCACCGAACACCCGTCACACTCGACAGGCACAGGCGAGCAACCCGACCAGGACGACGATGTCCACGCGAAGCAACGCTTCCAGCCGTCGGTAGTCACGCTCACCCCGTTCCCCCGCCAGGAATGGCAGGCACACGGCGGCCAACACCAGGGACAGGCACCACACCGCCGTCTGCAGGCCCGGATGCGCGGAACCCGCGGCCATCTGCAGGAGGACGGCCGGCAGCACGGCGAACGCCATACACCAGACACATACTATGCGCTGTAACTGACTTCTTTCGAATAGTTTACAGAATACCGGAAACGGTGCTTGGCGATAGTCTGTCCAGTGCTTGAGCTGCACCAACCAGGTATGCGGCAACTGCCAGACAAACAGGGTGCCGGCAAGGACCACCGCCGTCGAAGGGACCGCCCCGCCCATGGCCGCCCCGATGACCGGCGGCAGAGCTCCGGCCACGGCACCGGGCAGGAAGGCCAGCGCGCTGTGGCGTTTCAGCGGGGTGTAGACGCCGTTGTAGAGGACCAGGGCCGCGAGGGCCCACGCGGCCGCCGCCAGATTTGCGGCCGCCAGCACGAGGCCGGCAAAACCGGCGACCAGCAGCACCCCCGCCAGGACAAGCGCCGGCGCCGGTCCCAGGACTCCGCTCGGCAAAGGCCGGTTCCGAGTGCGCGCCAGACGACGGTCGTCATCCCGCTCCTGGACTTGATTGAGCGCCGAACAACCCGCCGCCAGCAGCAGAACGGCAACAAACGCGGACGCGATCCGGTCTGCACTGGCCCCCCGGGCCAGAAGCGCCCCGCAGGCCGCGGTCAGCGCCACGGCCAGGGACAGACCCCAGCGCCCCAACCGCAGGCACGCCCACACCCGCTGGCCCCGGGGGACCGCCGCACCCGGCACCCGCACCGGGTTGGAGTGTAACTCCAACCCAACCCGACTCAGGCCAGAACCGCGGACGGCCCAGGCTTGTAGTTCCGCGTTTACGCGGTCCGGGTTGCGCGTGGCCACGGGAAAGGGACCGCCTGAAGGGTCTGTCGATTTAGCCAAAAGAAGAGCCCGCGAGGACGCGGGCGCTCCAAGTTTCGTGCGGCATCCGAACTGGAGCGCCCGCGTCCTCGCGGGCTGTCTTGGTGCTGCATCGGTTAAATCGACACGCCCTGAAGGCGGAACTACGAACAGGGAACCCTTCGCATGACGCGCTTGGGGTGGCGCTTCCGCCCTGACTTGGCGACTTACGTTGGGTGGCATGGGGCACTCCCCCCGTCCGAAACTGTTGACTTGTGGCACTCGTTCGCCCACCCGTCACCTCAGCCGCTGGAGATAGTCCAGGAGTTCGCGCATCTCATCTTCCGGCAGTTCGTAGGCCGGCATCAGGGAATCGTAGCCGATGACGATCTCGGCTTTGGGTTCGCGGATCGCGCCTCGGAGATATTCGGCGTCGGCGGTCAGCTCTTCCCGGCCGCCGGCGCGGACGACCTGCACCTGACTGCCAAACACCCCCTTCAGGGTCGGGCCCACATCGCGGCGACCGTCCAGCGAATGACACTTGAGGCAACCGTGCTTTTCCAGGACCCGGATCCCGGGCGGGGCTGCTGCCCACTGTTTGCCGCGGGCGGCGTTCAGGAGCGCGTCCGTATTCAGCGTGCCCGCATACCACGGGTCGAAGGTTGCCGGAGACACGGCCACCACCGAGGAGGTCATGCTGAAGTGCTTGGGCCCGCAATAGGCCGAACAGAAGAGCTCGTACGTCCCCTCCTTCTCCGGCAGGAACCAGGCTTGGTTGGTCATGCCGGGGACAACATCGCGTTTGAGCCGGAACGCGGGAATGAACAAGCCATGGATGACGTCGAGCGAATTCAGCGACAGACGTATCGGCTTGCCGGCGGGCACGATCAGGTCGTCGCTCTGCCGGCCATTGGCGTAGGTGAAGCTCCAGGCGAACATGCGCGCCGTAACCTGGACCGGCATGGCGTCCGGGGGAATGTCGCGCAGGCCACGGTAAGCGTCCCAGCCGTAGGAGAAGATGATCAGGACCAGGATGCTGGGGATGACGGTCCAGACCACTTCCAGCCGCCAATCGCCGGGAATCTCGACCGGGTCCGGGTGCTTTGTTCGTCGGTAGCGAACGGTGAAATAAACCATGAGCGCGGTGACGAACAGCAGAATGCCGAACGACAGACCCATCACCAGGAAAAAGGTCTGGTCGATTTTATCAACGGCGTTGACGGGCAACGGCGGCATGGTCTCTCTCAGCGGAATGGAACGTCGAAAAAGAGTAGACCGATGAACGTCGCCAGCGTGGCGACGGTCACGAGAAACATCCGGAAAAACAGGGGCGATTCCTGGCGCAGGCGCATGAAAACGGCCAACACCAGCGACGACTTCAGCACCGCAATGGACAGGGCGAGCCAGACGTTGAGCCGGCCCAGGTTCACCGTGGACGCCCAAACCGTCAGCGCGGTGGCGCAGAGCAGCGCCACCCACACCATGACCAGAACCCGGAACGGGGTGATCGGTTCGGCATGTGTTTGTTCAGACATGTCACATTCCATCAGACAATGAGATAGAACAGCGGAAAAATGAAAATCCAGATCAGATCAACCAGGTGCCAGTAGAGCGCCGAGTTCTCCAGGAAAACGTACCGGTGGCAGGTGATCTTGCCGCGGCCGATCAACCCCAGGCTGATGGCCAGCAGCGTCGCGCCGGCAAGCACGTGTACCGCGTGCAGGCCGGTGATCATGAAATACAGCCCGAAAAAGAGGATCTGGCCGTGCGGCCTCTCGCTCAGTTCCGAGGCATTCGGGTAGAGGCCATGGGCGAACTTGGCGCCCCACTCCACGTACTTGATGCACAGGAACACGGCGGCACAGAGCAAGGTGCCGCTGATCAGGGCCACGGCCAGGCGCCGCTTGTCCATCTGGACAGCGCTCACGGCCATGGCCGCCAGCAGGCTGCTGGTCAGCAGCACGACCGTGTTGGTGGCGCCGAGCCAGGAGTTCAGTTCGTGACCGGCCGCGGCGAAATCCGCCGGGTACCGGGCGAGGTAAACAGCATAGACAATGAACAGGCCGCCAAACAGCATCAGCTCGGAAAAGAGGAACAGCCACATGCCCAGCCGGCTGCCCTCGGCGTCCTGGTTGAGGTGTGCGGCCGTCATGCGGCAGACTGTTCCTTCTCAGCGTCCGCCGGAAAGTTTTCGGTCGGCGGCGGTGTTGCGGTCGTCCATTCCAGTGTCGTGCCGATCCACGGATCCTGCGTAATCTTGCGGCCGTAGAGGATCGAATGGATGAGATTATAGATCAAAATGACCAACCCCACGGCGAGGATCCAGGAGCCAATGGTGGACAAGGCGTTGAGGCGCTTGAAGTGCGGAACGTAGTCGTAGTAGCGCCGCGGCATGCCCTGCAGTCCGAGGACCTGCATGGGAAAATAGAGGAGATTGAAGCCGATGAAGAGAATCCAGGCGCCCCAGTTGGCGCTGTCGATGTCGTACATGCGCCCGAACATCTTGGGGAACCAATAGTGCAGGGCGGCAAAGAACGCCATTCCGGCGCCGCCAAACATGACGTAATGGAAATGCCCGACCACGAACTGCGTGTCGTGCACGTGAATATTGGTCCCGGCCGCGCCCAGGACCAAGCCGCCAAGGCCGCCGAACGAAAACAGGTAGATGAAAAACAGCGCGAACAGCAACGGCGGCGACAGGTCAATGGAGCCCTTGTACAGGGTTGCCACCCAGTTGAACACCTTGACGGCGCTCGGAACCGCGACCAGGAAGGTGAGCAGTGAAAAAACGAACACGGCGGTGTCGCTCATGCCGCTGGTGAACATGTGGTGCGCCCAGACCAGCGACCCAACCACCGCAATCCCGAGCGTGGAATAGACAATGGCGTTGTAGCCGAACACGCGCTTGCGGGAAAATGTGGGGATGACTTCCGAGACGACGCCCATGGCGGGCAGGATCATGATGTAGACCGCCGGGTGCGAGTAGAGCCAGAACAGGTGCTGGTACAGGATGGGATCCCCGCCCTTGGCCGGGTCGAACAGGCCGATGCCAAACAGCCGCTCGGCAATGATCAACAGCAGCGTGATGCCGATCACCGGCGTGGCCAGCACCTGCACCCAGGCAGTGGCGTAGACGCTCCACGTAAAGAGCGGCAACTGCATCCAGCCCAGCCCGGGCCGCCGCAGCCGGTGCACCGTGGTGATGAAGTTCAGCCCGGTGACGATGGACGAGAAACCGAGAATGAAGACCGCCAGCGTGGCCAGCGTGACGTTGGTCTTCGTGGTGGTGCTGAACGGCACATAGAAGGTCCAGCCCGTGTCGGGCAACCCGCCGATGAACAGGGTGCTGAGCGCGAACACGGCACCGAACATGTACAGGTACCACGAGAACAGATTGAGTCGCGGGAAGAACACGTCCTCGGCGCCGATCTGCAGGGGCAACACGAAATTGCCGAACACCGCCGGAATGCCCGGAATGATGAACAGAAAGATCATGATCACGCCGTGCAGGGTGAACAGGGCGTTGTAGGTCTGCGGCCCCATGATGGTCCGGCCCGGCGCCATCAGTTCCAGGCGCATCGCCACACCGATGGTGACGCCGGCCACGAAAAACACGCTGATCGCCGTCAGGTACAGCATGGCGATGCGCTTGTGATCCCGGGTCAGGAGCCAGGACCGCCAACCGTGCGCGGCATCGAGGTACGACGGTGCCGACGATGGTTTGGGGGTGGTCTTGTCCATAGGTAACTACTCAGGGACTCCACCGAACGTGCTGAAATCAGGATTTCGCCCATAGCGACCGATCACTCGCGGGTCACCCGCCGCCATCTTTGGGTTGCGGCTTGCGGCGCGGCCGGAGCAGGAATGCAACCAGAATCAGGAGACCGACCGTCACGCCCACGCCACCCAGCCGCAGGAGGTTAAGGGCACGGTGCCGGCCGGCCGGGTCGGTGCTGAAACAGTAACTCAGCATGCGTCGCACCGAAACACCGGTCTTGTTAGTCGCAGCCTCGGACACGGCCACCGACAGTTCCGACGGCAGGTACTGCGAACCGTGCACATACCGCACAATCCTGCCGCCCGGTGCAAGAATGATCAGCGCGGTGGAGTGGATGAACTGCCCATCCAGCGAGATGGTGTGGAACCCGGTCGCGGCCGTGAGCGCGTCGATGTTCTCCTGGTTGCCAACCAGGAACTGCACGGCGTCGGAAGGGAACGTTGCCCCCAGAACCTGCATGATACTGTCCTTCTTCCGCCGCGCCACCTCGGGCGTCTCGGTGATATCGAAACTGACCACGACCACGTTGTAATCGCGTCCCGGCTTCTGCGGCAAATCGCGCAACGTCGTTGCCAGGTTGTCGAGCACCGTACTGCACTCGGCGGTGCAGCAATAGTAGACCAGCACCAGGACCGTGGGTCGCGCCAAGAGCGTCTCCAGTCGCCGCGGCGTGCCGTCCGTGTCGGTGAACATCATTCCCGCCGGCAACTGCGTTCCCAGCTTCTCCTCGATGTCCGCCCGACCGCCGGGAACCGGCGGCGCCTCGTTCTCGTGGCAGACGCCCCACCGCGCCACAACGATTGCCGACAACCAGAACATGGCCAGAAAACGCCGGAACGGTCGCGGCCCCGATGGAACCAAACATGAGTTCAGCATGGTCACGAACAACCTGCCTCGCCGACAACTCGCCATCTGCCAACGGTACGACTACGCCACATTGCAGGATATTCCCAAGGCGGCAACTTTCAAGCGCCCACAGAGCGGCACCAGGGCTGTTTCAGGATCTGGCACCACTTCGTCGGAGGCGACGTTTCTGGGCATGCCAAGTAGGTCCGGGCTGTCCTCAGGCCGGACCGCAATGGCTGCAGTCGCGGATTCGTCGCTGCCGGCGGTCCAGGCTATGGCGGCAGCATCGACACGGTCGGCCACCCGGCGCTGGACGTCGGAATTGCCAGTGAGCCAATGACGCAGCCGTGTGTTCCGCGCGTCCGCCGCCCCCCCCCCGAACGGCGGGCCTGGCGAGCGCGCCGAACTCATCCCCTCAACCCGGGCAGATCGGACTCCACCGTGATCCGGCCGGGGCCGGGAGTGACTCGCGCTACGAACCCGTCGTGCAACCCGATATTCGATGAGGTCCGCAGCATGATGTCCTTGCCGGCAACACTGTTGGTCACCAGATCCATTGCGCCGTCCTGGTTGAAAACACAGCCCAGGATGTTGATCTTGGTCCGCAGGTAGTCGGGCATCGCTTTGTTGCCGTGGAAATTGATCCGGTTGTTCCTGAAACTCGAGTTCGTGATCGTCAGCACATCGACCGGCGTACCGATGGACAGGAAGTCGCTCGGCCGGTCGTGGATGACCCGGATGTTGTCGAACGTGAGCTGTTCCTGCTTGGGGATAGTGGCCCCGGGGTAATACGAGCGGCTGTACCTGTCGTTGTCGAAATGCACCGAGAATCCGATCCGCGGTTTCTCCAGGAAGATGTCCCGGAACACCACGTTCCGCACGCCGGCCGTGTAGGTCACGTCGGCCTGAACCACGCCCCAGTTGATACCGTCCAGGACCATGCTTCCACTCTCGTGTGCCGGTTGCGTGACGGACTTGTACACCGTCCCGTCCGCCTTGGCCTGGACCCGGTAGATCCTGCCGTTGGCGACCACGGAATCCGACTGCTGCACCTCCATGCCCGGCCGCCAGTCGATCCAGCCGCCCGCCAGAATCCGGCAGAAATAGCCGGTGGTCTTCTCGGCGTTCAAGTCCCAGCATTTCTCCACCACGCCGTTCTCGATCCAGCCCAGTTCCGGGTTGCCGACCGAGTAGTCGTGCGCATTCAGCGCCACGGCATCGTCAAACGTCTGGAACACCCCGTTGCGGATGGTGAAGCGCTTGCCCCGCCCCAGGTGCACCCCGTCCTTGTCACCCTTGATGATGACGTCGTCAATGATGATGTCTTCGAAGGTGCAGACGTGGATGCCGTACTGCGCCTTGCCCAGGTCAAGACAACGGAACCGGTTGATGCGCAGGTCCTTGATGTAGAAGAACGCGACCTGGCCGTGCAGCCCGTAGACCACAAAATTGCGCACGTCGACGCCGTTGACGATGATGTTCAGCCCGTCCACGGTGATGTTCTCGTCGTAGGTCTTTGTCCGTGCCCCCTTGTTCAGCAGCACGTGCGTGAACGCGCCTTGTTCGTCAACCTTCTTGATGAACACGCCATTGCCGAACAGCAGCGAGGTATTGCTGCCCACGTAGACCGTGCCGCCCAGCTTGTAGGTGCCCGGCTGACTCACGACAATCGTCCCGCTCTGGTCCACGGCACGCTGCAGTGCCCTGGCATTCTCAACGCCACCTGCATCAGGCGAAAACCCGACATCACCCGCATTCCGGAATCCGTGATCCATCGCAAAGTTCCTTCTGATTTGGTTCAGGTCGTACGACCCTATCAAAATCTGGGCCGGCCGAGCACGGGATGCGGTCGGCGGCATTGGGCCTGACTCTGGTGTTACGGCCCCCAGTTCCACCGCTGATCACGCCGGTGGCCACGGATCCAGCGTCGCACCCGTGGGTCGTGGACCGGTGGGTCGCCAAGGCAGCGTTTCGTAGGAGCGGTAGGCCATGTCCAGGTGTGGCGTTTCCAACCGGATGTGGCCCTGGTGGCGGGAGTCCAGTGCGGCCTCCAGGATGCCACTGGTCAACAGTGTGCGTTCTACCGGATAGGTCGGGTGGCCGGTCAGGAACATCTCTTCGATGTTCAGACTCAGGTAGCTGAAGTGGGCATACGGTCCATTCGGGGCGCCGTGACCCTGGCAGCGGAACTCGGTGGCCACCACGGCCCCGTTGACGCGGGCGGCGTAGGCCAGGTCGGTGACATAGCCATTGAGCATGAGCACGCTGCCGCGCAACCCATCGCGGTACTCGACCAGGAAGAGCGCGGGCTGCCGGCAGTGTTCTTCCATCCGCCCGCCCGGCTTGTTCTCAATCGCGGCGCACGCCGCCACGGCCAGGTCGCGTGACCACAGCCCCCGCGCCGCGGCTTCCCACACGGCGTCGCCCTCCAGGCACGTCACCGCGGCCACACCGGTCTCCCCACCCGAAGCCTGGCGACTTCGGCCACCGCGGCGCTCAACCATGCACTGCAGCACCTCCAGAGTGTGGAAGCCGTAAATGTCCAGCCCGGAAAAGCCCACGGCGACAGCCTCTTCGATGGGCGTTTCCAAGTCGTGTTCCAGCCACGGATTGCGCCAGCAGACCGGAAGGGATGAGCCGGCCATGAAAGGTGCACCCAATTGCCGCGCCCGATCCACCATCCACTTCGCGTCGTGCCAGTTGTAGGAGAGGTGCTTATCGTTGAACACCGGCACGGCGCGGCGGCTGGTCGCGAACACGCCGCAGATTTGCTCCATGAAGTACTTGCGCGGAAAGAGTTGCTGCTCCTTCTCGTTCCAGGCGTAGTCCCCGTGCTCGCCGATGAGCAGGACTCCGTCGACGGCCAGTTTCTCGCCGCCGAGTGTCAGAGCCTTGACGATGCTGGGGAAGATCGGCACGCCATGCTCCGCGGCAATTCTCCGGCCGATGTCCTGCTCCGGGAACTGGTCGATATACATCGAGGCCAGGGCGACACGGGGCGGCAGAAGGCCCGTGTCGGTGGGAAATCCCTTCAGGAACTTCGTCACAATCACGTCCGCATGGGATTTCGGACGGTATTCGGTGATGATGGCAGCAATGCGTTTGTGATTGGGCACGGAGGTCGCTCCCACTCTGTTCCGGATCGCGGTCCGGAAGTTGCGGTGCGGTTCGTAGCGCCGCGTGACGGCAAACACGGACGAACCTGTTCCTCTGCATTGGAGGATAACTCGGGTGGGGTGGAAGTGCAAGCGAAGCGGGAAATACGCGGTAATGCGTCAGCACGTCCCGGCCGGTGGACCGGCCGATCATAGGTTGACGTTACTCGCACCGGTTCGCGCCGCCGCGGGTCTTGCGCCCGCGGGGCGATCGTCGCCCCGCGCGGACCCTTAGGACGGCTCAGTCCCCGACCAGGCAGATGGAGCTGTTGTCGAGGGCGACGCAGATCTTCTTCTCCAGGACGGCGATGCCGTTGTAGACGACCGGTGCGTCGAAGGACTGCTCGACAACTGTCTTGCCTGTATCCCGGGCCAGAACGGTCACAAAGCCCTTGGCCGGGGTTGCGCTGTCCACGCTGTAAACACCGCCGGCGGCTACCACACCGTCCTGGCAGATCACCAGGGCGGTGACCTGGTGGGTCGGGGGAAGCGAGACGGACCAGTCCGCGCCGGGCGCCTTCTCGCCCACGTTGGCGACCTTGCTCATCGCGTACAGCGAGATCCGCCGGTCGCCATTCATGTTACACACGGCCGTCGCGTCCCAGCTCACCAGCGTCCCACCGATGTTGCCATAGTTCATCTGCACGAACAGACGGGTCCCGAGCCGCGGCCAATTCCAGTCCATGTACGCTTCGCGGCCGCGGCTGCCGCCGCCCACGAACGGTGCGATATCGCCGGCGGGCTTGCTCGCGCCCAAGGTCTTCTGCTCTTCCTCGGCCTTCGTGAGTTGCTCCTGGAGCTTCGCGTCGCCCTCCTTGGCCTTCAACTGTTCCTTGAGCTGTGTGATTCGGCGCGTCGTGTTGCCGACCTTGTCCTGGTACTCGTGAACCGCCCGGGTCGGGTTGGGCAGAACCGCACCCGTCTTGGGATCCAGGCGCGTAATCATGAGCTGCAGCGCGTCGGGTGTCCTGAAGAGCAGGTCGTTCCGGCGCAGGCTCTGCACATTCCCCGACGAGGGAAGGGCCATGGACCAGGCCGTCTCGCCGGTCTGGGGCGACAACGCCCTGACGACAACGCCGCCGTCCGAGCCCTGGGTCCGGCCGGCGGAGGCATAGACCATGTCATCGGCCACGAGAACGGAGCCCACGACGGGCCACAGTGACTCGACCTTTCCATAGGACATCATCCGTTCGTCGTTCGGGGCCAGGCGCGCCTTCCACTTCATCTGCCCGTTGCGGCTGTCGAGGGCATACACGTACCCGTCGTGCGCCCCGAACAGGCATAGCCCGCGGTAGAGTGTCGGGGACGAGTCCACCCTGGCTCCAACCGTGAACCGCCACTTGATCTCGCCGGTGGCGAGGTCCAACCCCACAACCTGGTTCGCGTCCATGACGGCGGTCGTGACCACGCCGCAGGCGGCGGTGGGCGCGGTCAGGGCGCTGTTAAGGGATTCGCGCCAGTTGGTGGCGACCAGGCTGTCCAGCTTGGGCGACGGGATGGACCGCTGCCACTTCACACCCAGCTTGGCGGGAACGGACGCCGCCGTAGCGCTGCCGCGTGCCGCGCCCTGCCTGACCATGGGCCATTCCTTCGGATCGTCGGCAGCTGCATTGTCGAACGCCACGTCAAACGCGGGCCCCTTCTCGACTACGGGGGCTTGCGTCATCTCCTGCTCCGTCGGTTCACCGCGGATCGGACCGAAACAGATGAAGCCCGAGATCTGCGGCGGGCAGCAGGTGCACCAGTTCTGCGGCGTGTAGAACGCACCGTACGCCGGGATCGACGCCGTACCACAGGCACCCCGGGCGCCCGCATAGGTGACCCCCTTCCCGCCGACGCTGAACGCACAACCGCGGTTCCGGATGATGATGTCGCCGACGATATAACTCGGAGTGCAGACCGTGCCCCCGACCGAGTACGGGGATGGCCCTTGCGCCTTGCCGGTTGCCGGGTCGTACTTCTTGCCGCTGGCATGCAGCGCGCCATCGATCAGGACCGGGAATCCCCCGACGGACGGAATCAGGCATTCGCCCGTCTTGGCGGAAAGCACCACCGACTTGCCCTCGCTGGCGACTTGGCCCAGGACCACCGAGACCACACCCAGTCCGGCCGTATCCACGCGCATACTGTCGGTCTCGAAACTCTTGGGCGAAATCTGCTCTGCCTTGACCTGCCAGAGCTGCTTCCCGGACTTCAGGTCAAAGGCAACGATGCCCTGGGGCGGACGCTTCGGCGGCGGCGGCGGTTCCGGGGCGGCCGCCGGGACCGGGGCCGCAGGGGCTGCTGCTGCCGTTGGGGCCGCCACGGCCACCGCGGCCGGGGCGGGTGCGGGGGCTGCGGCCGGACCGGGTGCAGGTGCGGGAGTCGGGGCAGGCGCCGGTGCCGCAGCCGGCGCGGGAGCAGGGGCCGGTTTCGGTGCCGGGGCCGGTTCCTTCGGCGGCGGCGGCTGGCGGCGCTGGCTTTCCTCCAGCAGGTCCGCCCCTTCCCGCAGTGACGCGAACAGGACGCCGTCCGCACTGCGGATGGACGTGGCCAGGCTCGGGACCTGCCACAGCCGTTCGCCGCTGACCGCGTCGTAAGCTTCCAGCGCCCCAGCGTTGACGCCGCTGTGCATCCTTATCCGTTCGTAGACGTTGACCTTGCTCTCGCCCAGCCACGTGCCGCCCTGCCACGCAGCCACGACCACCACGCCCTGGTCCACCAGGATTTCGCCCGGCGCGTAAGCGGTGGCGATCGAGCGCACGGTCTCGCCCGTGGCGGCGTCAAGCACCAGCAACTCGCCCTGCTCGGATGCGGTGTAGACACGGTCGCCCGCCGCGGCGAGCGGCGCCATGTTCATG
Source organism: Lentisphaerae bacterium RIFOXYA12_64_32 (assembly GCA_001803235.1). GTDB lineage: Bacteria > Verrucomicrobiota > Lentisphaeria > Oligosphaerales > YB12-FULL-65-16 > YB12-FULL-65-16. Next base: position 13,738 of record MHBL01000073.1, on the reverse strand, counting down.
TACCAGAGTCCGCCGTAGAAGACGCGGCCGATGCGCTTGCGCCACAACAGCATGCCGTTGAACGCGTCACGCGCGGTCACGTACTGGTCGAGTTCCTCGCCGAGGAAGTGCGCACCGCGCAGGTTCTCGAACTCGGAGTCGGAAAACGTGAAACAGCGGCCGCCGGCCAGGGCCATGGCGCGGGTGCTCGAATAGCGGTTCTCCTGGCGCTTGCTGTTGTCGATGTTGAACGGCAAACCGCCGTTCCAGCGGTAACCGACCGGAAACGTGATGGTCGTGTCCTGCGACGCGCGGTTCCCGTCCGGGCCGTGGACATTGTGAGTCCATTCGTCCATCCCTGGCGTCAGTTCTTTGGCCGACACGCGCCACTGCCCCTGGTCGCGCACGCAGAGCTTGCCCCAGGGCGCGAGCACGCGCATCGCCTCGGCCTCCGAGTACCCGGCAGCGGTTGCCGCCGCCAGGTCCGGCACCACGACGAAGTTCACCAGGTTGTTGCGGTATGGAAGGGGATTCAGCGACAGACGCTCAAACGTGACAAAGCCGTCGCACCCCCGGGCGCTGACCGCCTCACGCCCCGACGCCAGAGACGCGTCGTCCAGCGCGATGCCGTGGACCAGGATCCGACCGGTCGAGCCCAGGTCCGTCGCCAACTGCACCGCGTCCGGCGCACCCAGGCCGATGATGGCACACAACCCTTGGTCTCGCCCCCACGCCTTGAGAAGCTGCGCAGCCTGGTCGCCAAGTCCGCCACCCGCCGTTTGAGCTCGCACGGAACAGACCGCTCCAGCAACACAGGACAGGACGGCCGCCAGCTTCATCAACCGGTTGCTACGTTTCATTCCTCAGATTCTCCCCAGACTGCAGAGCCCTTCTTCTCAACGCCATCCGACAGCAGGCAAGAGGCAACACCCTGGGTGCCGCCCAACCCAAGAGCTACAGAGACTACACGAAGGAAGCACGGTTTTCAAACTCGGTCTTGCGTGCAGCCCGCAACTTCTTGCACTCCCCAGTCGCGGCGCTAACTTGACGTCTCGGAAATGCTACACATCTCGTTGCGCTGCAAAGACCATGGACAATGGACCATGGACCATGGACCTTGCGGAATGGGCACACGGTGGGAGATGGGGCCCGGCTTCCACTGCTCGATACTGGTCCCGCCCCACGCACACGAGATGATCCCGATCGGGACCTTGTGCCGCAACCGCATCTCCCGACCGAAGTGCCAGCCGAGCATGGCCACGCGACCGCCAGTCACCCACCGCGTCCCGCCGTCCTTCGCCGCCAACTCCGCGGTGAGATGGAAACGTACGCCGTCGGGATCGTCCTTGGGCGTCTCGAACGTTGCGGCTTGCGACGCATTGGACTGGCCGGAGACGATCCACACGTCGCCGACATACACGTCGTGGATCTCGATGCGGTTGGTGCCTTGAACCGTCAGCACGAACGGCCCGCCAGCCTCACCGGCATCCACGTCAACGCACCACACGCCAGCCTTCGCGGTTCCCGTCGCCGTCCACTCACGGAACGACACCGTCACCTGCTCGCCCTCCCCCGCCGTGCCCCACACCGGGCACTTCGCCTGGCACTGGAAGACCATCCCGTCGGCAAACACGCCCGGCAGGCCCACGTCGGCACGCGCCCCCACACTGGCGAAAACCGCAAGCACAAACAACGTTGCGAGAATCACCGTTCTTCTCATCGTCACCGTCCTCCTCTGAACCTGGCCAGACGCGACCGGCAACTGGAGCGCACATGGGTCCATTTCCGTACTTGAAGGATCCCACGGGTACAGGCGGTCTGTATCGCCGACTGAATATGCCCCGACGTCGGGCCAGGCAAGGCCCGCGCCGAGCCCCGCGCGCGGAACCATGTTTGCCGTTTTTGGAGTTGCCGCCGCCATATTTTGGCCTAAAAAGGCGTTTGTATTTCCTTTTTTGGGTATCCATTGAAGAGAGAACGGTTTCGCGGCGCACACGAACAGGTGAACGAACATGGACAATCTGACCCGCTTCTTCACCGCGCCGCAGGGGAGCATGAGCTTCTTCCTGTTCGGGCCGCGCGGAACCGGCAAGTCCACGCTCGTGCGCCAGCTCTATCCGAACACGCTCACGGTCGATCTTCTGGACGCCGAGATCTGTCACCGGCTGCAGGCCCATCCAAGCCACTTGCGCGAGCTCGTGGAGGGCAGTCCTGAACGGGACACGGTCGTCATTGACGAAGTCCAGCGCGCCCCCATCCTGCTCACCGAGGTGCACCGACTGCTTGATGCGAAGTGCGGGCGCCGCTTTGTCCTGACCGGCTCGAGTTCACGCAAGCTCAAACGCGCCGGCGTGGACCTGTTTGGGCGGGCGCGCGGGAATCCGCAACCTCGCCCCCTTCCTGGCCGCCGAACTCGGGCAACAGTTTCTGCTTGACCGCGCTCTGCAGGACGGGCTCCTCCCACTGGTGTGGGCAGCGGACGCGCAGCAGGAAGCCCTCCGGGGCTACGTGGTGATCGTACAGCGCAAACCACCTCCTCACCCGCGGACATGACAAGCCACCACGGACGAATTCACGGTCCACGCCTTGCATCCGTACACCGCCGGGACCATCTTCTGAAGGTCGACCGGAAAGGCACGTTGCGCCCCGGAAGGGATCCTGCCGTTCACGCTCCGGCCGACGCGCGGACGCCGGGAGTGTCAAGCTCGACATGAAAGAGGAATAGTAGACAGGTAATCGCCGTCGCAATCGTGATCGCAATCGCTTCTCGATCCCGTGTCCGCCACGTCGCAGGTCATCGAAACGCGATAGCGACGAGGATTGCGAGGAGCGATTCTCAACGGAGGACGCTATGCCGAGGCCCCAGCGCCCCAACATCATCCACTTGATCTCCCACGACATGGGGCGATATCTGGGATGCTATGGCCACCGCGTCGCAACGCCGAACTACGACCGGATCGCCGCCATGGGGACCCGGTTCGAGAACTGCTTCTGCACGGCCGCGCAATGTTCCCCCAGCCGCGGCAGCATCATGACCGGGCTGTACCCGCACAACAACGGCCTGATCGGCCTGTCCCACATCGGCTGGAGTATCAACGACGGGGTCCGGCGCCTGCCGGAATACCTCAACGAACTCGGGTATGAAACGTGCCTGATCGGCGGTCACCATGAGGCGCCCATCCAGCCGCAGGAGGACGCCGCATCCCGGCGCGCCGCGGTCGCCTCGCTCGGGTACCGGCACTTCATCGACACCGCCGACATCACACCCGTGCCCAAGTACAACTACATCGGGGCGTGCTACCGCAAGCTCGAAGAGAATCTGGACCGTTTCTGCCAGGCGGATGCGCCATTCTTCATCAACATCGGCACCCCGGGGGCGCACCGCGAGTACTCCGACAACCGGTACGGCATCCTTTTCGAACCGGACAATGCGCGGAAGATCGACGTTCCACCCTACCTGCCCGACCGCGAACCGATCCGCCAGGACCTGGCCTGCCTGCATGGCCTGATCAAACGCGAAGACGAGTATGTCGGACGCATTTTTGAACTCCTCGATACGCGGGGCCTGCTCGGGAATACACTGCTGGTGCTCACGACCGATCACGGTATCGCCATGCCCCGGGCGAAAGGCACGTGCTACGACCCGGGCCTGGGCACGTTCCTGATCCTGTACATGAAGGGCCGCTTCGAGGGCGGCGGCGTGCGTCGCGAACTCATCTCCAACGTGGACCTGTTGCCGACTTACATCGAGCTTGCCGGCGGCACCCCGCCCGCAACGCTGGACGGCCGCAGTTTCCTGCCGCTGCTCCAGGGGCGGCCCTACCAGAAGCGTGACCACGTGTTCGCGGAAATGACTTGGCACGACCAGTACAACCCGATGCGCGCCGTGCGCACGGAACGGCTCAAGTATGTGCGGAACTTCGGCAAACGCCCCAAGGTCTACCTGCCGCTGGACGTCTTCATGGGCCGAGCCGGACCCGCCGTGTTCGAAGACTGCTATTACCACTGCCGCGAGGCCGAAGAACTCTATGACCTGACGCAAGACCGGTGGGAACAGCGCAACGTGATGGCGGACGCCGCCTATTCTCACGACGCCGCACGGCTTCGCGCCCTCGTCGACAACTGGATGCGGGACACGAACGATCCGTTGCTGGCGGGCGACGTTCTAGCCTGCCCGGAACAGCAACGGCAACTGACGGCGCGCAACCGCTACAACAACGGCTGAGACCCCGGGGCGGACAGGCGGAACCGCGGCGACAGCGGACAGGAGAAACCACAATGCGAACCCTCACGATGACTCTGACCGCACTGGTGACGGCGGCTTCCATGTGCGCCGCGGCCGACGCGACGGACGGCAAGGGCAAGGACGTGGTGGCCAAGCCGCCACCCGCCCGCTCGGTCCCCATCCCGGCGCCGAACCGCGACGTGTACCTGCAGTCGTTGCGACGCGAGCACCCGCGGCTGCTCATCACCGCAGCGGACGTGCCGCGGATCAAGCAACTCGTCCAGGATGACGCGTTGGCCAAGGCGATGTACGAGCAGGTCCGAACGAAGGCCGACAAGATCCTTGACGAACCAGTGTCGATTTACGAGATCCCGGACGGGCTGCGGCTGCTGGCCACGAGCCGGCGCGTGCTCGAACGGACCTACACGCTCGGGCTGGTCTGGCTGGTCAGCGGCGAACCGCGCTACCGCGACCGGCTCTGGCGCGAACTGGAAGCGGCGGGCGGGTTCAAGGATTGGAACCCGAAACACTACCTCGACACCGCCGAAATGATGCACGCGTTCGCCATCGCCTATGACTGGCTCTACGGCGAGTGGACCGAGCCGGAGCGGAAACTCCTGCGCGACGCGATGGTGGAGAAAGGGCTGAAGCTGTCCGACGCCCAGTTCAAGAAAGGCGGCTGGTGGGTCAAGGGCGGCAACAACTGGAACTTCGTCTGCAGCGGTGGCTCGGCCATGGCGGCGCTGGCGCTGCTCGACGAAGAGCCCGACCTGTGCGCCGCGGTGCTGGCCGGCGCGTTCGAGTCGATCCAGCCGACGCTGTTCAAGTTCGAGCCGGACGGCAACTGGTACGAAGGCCCCGGGTACTGGCATTACTCGATCCGGTACCTGGTCCCGCATATCACGGCGCTCGAAACCGCGCTCGGGACCGAATTCGGGCTCATGGCCGCATTCCCGGGGTTCATGAAAACCGCCGACTTCCCGATCTACTGCACCGGCCCGGGCGGCACGTTCAACTTTGCCGACGCCGGCGGCGCCGGCGGCGTGTTCAAGGCGCCGGAGTTCTTCTGGTTTTCGGTGAAGACGGGCAACCCGCTCTACGCGTGGTACGAAGCCGGACACCCCACCGGCACCGCCGAAGACATCCTCTACTACCGCCCCGGCACCGCAGCCTCGGCCATGCCGGACATCCCCCTGGACCGCCGCTTCCGCGGCGACGAAGCCGAGGTGGTGACCCTGCGCAGTTCCTGGGACAATGCCACTGCCGTGTTCACGGCAGTGAAGGCCGGGCGCAACGGCGTCAGTCACGCGCACCTCGACCTGGGCTCGTTCGTGCTCGACGCGGCCGGAACGCGCTTCATCGAAGACCTGGGCGCCGACAACTACAACATGCCGGCCTACTTCGGCAACCAGCGCTGGACCTACTACCGGCTCCGCGCCGAAGGGCACAACACGCTGCTCGTCAACCCCGCCGACGGACCGGACCAGCAGGCCAAAGCGCCGGCAGCCATCACGCGCTTCGACTCCGCCCCGGACCGCGCCAGTGTCGCCGTCGACCTGACCCAGGCATACCCGGATGCCGAGCGCGTGCAGCGCGAACTGCGGCTCGACGACAACCGCACCACCGTGCGCGTCTCCGACGAGATCAAGCTCAAGAAAGGCAGCCGCGCCTGGTGGTTCGCGCACACCAAGGCGAGTGTCGCGCTGAAACCGGACGGACGGATGGCCATCCTCACCCGCGGCAACGCGCGGCTCGAAGCACGGATAGAAGCGCCGAACGAGGCCACGTTCACCGTCATGGACGCCCTGCCCCTGCCCTCCTCGCCCAACCCGGAGATGCAGAACCAGAACAAAGGCCTGCGCAAGCTGGCCATCCGGTTCGATGACCTCACCGAGACAACGATCACGGTGGCGTTCCGGGCCGTGCCGCCGCCGACCCTCGGCGTCCTGCCGCGGGCGCAATTGGCCGGGGCCGTCGCGGACGTCGACGCCGCGGTCACCGTCCAGGCCGAGGCGTTTACGGAGCAGAAAGGCGGCGCCGTCGAGGTGACGACCAAAAAAGGCGACTCAGGCAGTTCCTTCAAACTGTGGGACGGCCCGGGCCACGCCCTCACCTGGACGTTCGACGTCCCGGCCGATGGCGCCTATGGCCTGCTCGTCCGTTACTGCACCGACACGGCCGTTGCCGGCAGGACTCTCCTGGTCGACGGGCGCGAAATCCCTGCGCCCGATGACGCGTTCTATTTCAACTCGACCGGCGGCTGGAGCAACGGCCGCGACGACTGGCAGGATGCCTGGCTCGCAAACGCGAACGGCGCGGTGCGGCTGGAGTTGACGCGCGGCCCGCACAGTATTACCCTGGTCAATGCGAACAGCACCGGCCTGAACCTGGACTGGCTCAAGCTCGTGCCGCTGCGGTGAAGTCTGTGTTCGAACGAGGTCGGGAGACAAGGAAGGGAGACGAAGACTTGAGACAAAGATAAGAGACCTGGATTGGGGTCGCGGAAATCCGACACATGCGCGCCTCATACTACGGACTGGCCAGCTACGTCGACGACCAGCTTGGACGGATCATCGCCGCGTTCAAGGAGTTCTGCGGCAACCGTCCGTGGCTGATCGTGTTCAACCCTGACCACGGCTGCAAGCTGGGCGAACACGGCATGCACGAGAAGTTCACGTTCTACGACGAGTCCGTCCATGTCCCGCTGATCGTGGCGTCGTCCGATGGGCGCTTTCCGCGCGGGGCACGCTGCGACCGGTTCGCCGAACTGGTCGACCTGGCGCCCACGTTCCTGGGCGCCGCCGGCGTGTCGTTGCCGACGCACTTCGAAGGGCTGGACTTGGCCGACACTGCGAGTGGACGGGCACGTGAACGCACGGAGGCCGTCAGCGAGAAGAAAACCTACGGCCGCCGCGCCATGCTGCGGACCCGCGACTGGTCATTCGAGATGCAGGTCAGCCCCGACCCGGTCGTCGGCAAGCCGCTGAAGCCGGACGAGATGAAGTGGCCCGCCACCGCCACGCTGGACCAGCTCGATGTCAGCCTGTTCGACCGCCACGCCGATCCGCGCGAAGTCCGCAACCTCGGCACCGATCCGGCCCGCCTCGAATTGTGCGAAGGGTTCCGCCGCCGCCTGGTCGCGCGGCTCTTCCCCGAAGACCGAGTCGAGTACGACTGGTGGCGGGATGTAAGTCGGCCGCCGAACGCACCGAAGAAGTGAACCGCCGCGCCCCCAAGGCCACCACGGTTCTTTTCGGTACGCAAGGCCCGAAAGTCACACCCCGGAGGCACGGAAACACGGAGAATAAGATCACGGAGCAACAACCCACGCAAAGGCGAGAACCTTCGCAGCGTTGCGCTGCCCCCCCCTCCGCCGCTCATCACTGCGTGTAGCGGCCAAACTGCCGGATCCAGGCGACGAGGCCCTTCTCGCCCTGGGCCGAGTACTTGGTCGGGTCGGTGCACACTTCCTTGGCAATGGCCACCAACGGCGTGTACTTCGCCTTCTCGCCGTGCACGCTCTTCTTGAACAGCATCATGCCCTTTTCGCCCGACGTCGAGGACAACACGATAATCGGAATGCCGTGCTGCTTGCCCTGCGCCGTGTACTCCTTGCGCAAGTGCTCGATGAACGCCCACCCGTCCATCACCGGCATGTTCAGGTCGGTGACGATGAACACCGGGTCCTTGGTGTACTTGGCCCGAATCTCGGCCAACACCTGCAGGGCATCTTGACCATTCTCAGCCTCGAACATGACGATGTTGCGGGTGGACTTGCGGATGCCGCGCGCCACGTACTTGCGGATGCCGACTTCGTCGTCGACGACCAGTACGGTGTTGCTGTTCGGGTCCATGCGCCGCTCCACCTCGGCGATCATGGCCTCGTACTCCGAGCGTGCCTTCTGGCTCTCCGGATCCGTGCTCTGGAAAGTCGGACGTTCATCAGTCATGGCTAAACCTCCTCGCGAGTCTCAACCACCGTACTCCCCGCACCTGCCACGGGCGCCCTGCTTGCAGGGCCGCACAGTCCACGCCGGTTGTCGGTGTAATACGGCATCTGCCCGGGGACGGTAGACACTCCAATGATCGCCCCGGCCGTCAGCTTATCCTGGTTCCGCGGGGGCCGCCTCTGGGGCCACCTCTGTGGCCGCCTTGGCGGCCGCCGCGTGGGCTGCGTGGGCCGGAGTGCTCCGGTCGGTGTGTTCCTTCTTCGCGGCGATGCACTCTCTCCGGCCGGTCGGGCCTGCCGTGGGTGGGCGGTGGCAGGACCAGCATCTCCGGCTTTGGGTGCTGCACGGTCAGGGCGCGGCCGATGTAGGCCTCGATCTCCGGAACTACGAACGACCGTGCTTCGCAGGCAAAGCTCAGTGCCCGGCCGCGCTTGCCGGCCCGACCGGTGCGGCCGATCCGGTGCACGTAGTCATCCGGCTCGTAGGGCAGGTCGTAGTTGATGACGTGCGAGATTCCATCGACGTGGATGCCGCGACCGGCCACGTCGGTGGCGACGATGACGCGCAATTGCCCGCCCCGGAAATCGTCCAGCACGCGCATGCGCTTCTTCTGGGGCACGTCGCCGCTGAGCAATTCGCAGTTGATGCCGTAGCGGCAGAGGTGGTTATAGAGCCCCTCGGCATCGTCGCGTCGGTTGCGGAAGATCAGCACGCGTTCACAGGCTTCGTGTTCAAGAAGCCACAGCAGGAACGCGAGCTTTTCGTGTGTCGACACCGCGTAGGCGATCTCCTCGATGCCTTCAGCCACGACGCGTTCGGGAGTGGCCTCGACCATGACCGGGTTACGCATCCAGCGGTTGGCCAGACCCACGATGGTCGGCGACAGCGTGGCGCTGAACAGCAGCGTTTGGCGGCGCGAACCGGAGGGCAGGCGTGCGACGATCCGGCGCACGTCGGGGATGAAGCCCATATCGAGCATGCGGTCCGCTTCGTCAATGACCAGAATCGACGTGGCGCTGAGGTCGAGGACCTGCTGCCGGAGGTAGTCGATGAGTCGGCCGGGGGTGGCCACCACCAAGTCGACGCCTTTCGCGATGGTGGCGCGCTGCTTCTCATAGTCGATGCCGCCGTAAACGGCCAGATGGCGCATGCCGCTGAAGCCGGACAGGACCTCGGCATCGCGGTCGATCTGCACCGCGAGTTCACGGGTCGGAGCCAGCACCAGGGCCAACGGTTGGTTCGAGTTGCGGTTGCTGGGTTTCGTGAGGAAACGCTGCAGAATGGTAATCAGGAAGGCCGCCGTCTTGCCGGAGCCGGTTTCCGCGCGCCCGCCAACGTCCGAGCCGGCCAGGGCTGGCGGCAAGGCTTCGGCCTGGATGGCGGTGCAGGTCTCGAACTTTGCTACTTCCAGAATGGCTCGCAGCACGCGCGGATGGATGGACAGTTGCTGGAAGAGGACGGGTGCGTCCGGGGCTGCGCCGGCCGGCGGTGGCGGCGGCGTCCAGCCGTCCATGGCGGGTTGGTTTGGGGCCGAGTCGACCGGGGGCTGCTGCGGAGCCGGCTGGGGTTCAGTGGGCCTCGGTTTGGCGGGGCGGCGGCGGCGGTGCGCAGGGTTGGCGTCAGCCGGGGGCACGTTTCGGGCGGCGCCGGGGTGAGGCGCTTCGTCGGAGCGGACTTTCGCACCGCCGTGGTCCCGTCGCACCACTTTACGGCTGCCGAAAAGACCGGACAGGACAGACTTCACAAGCTTCATGGCCCGTTTTCGCAAGATATGCCTCCGTTCCGTTACAGTTCACGCGAGAAGATAGTGCTTTTGCGCACACTCTCCAAGATTCCCAGGCTCGTTCGTACCTTGGTCAGGAGTTCTTCCGGCGTGAAAGGTTTGCGGAGGAACACCAGCCCGGGGGCCCGGGGGTCCATTTGGATAATGCTCGGGTCGGAATAGGCGGACATGTAGATGACCTTCAGATCGGGCTTTGCCGACAGCAGTCCGTCGGCCAGTTCCTTGCCGTTCACGCGCGGCATAACCAGGTCGGTAATCAGCAATTGGATCTGGCCGTGGAACTGGCCCCACACTTTCATGCAGGCCTGGTCGTCCGCCGCCGTGTGGACGGTGTAGCCCTTGGCTTCCAGGGCACGCTGCATGACAGTGAGGATCGAGATTTCGTCGTCGACCACAAGGACGGTGTGGTGCCCGTCCGACTCCTCCGCATGCGCTCGGGGTATGGGTTCAGGCTTCTCCCGGCGCTTCGGCGTAGGCATTTTCGTCGTGATTCGGGGGAGCAGGATGATAAAACTGGTGCCGACTCCGACCTGGCTGATCAACTGGATATCCCCTCGGCACTGCTGCACAATGCCGTAGACGGTGGCCAGGCCCAGGCCGGTGCCGCCGGCGTCCTTCTTGGTGGTGAAGAACGGCTCGAAAATGCGTGCCTGGGTCTCCTCGTCCATGCCGCATCCGGTGTCGGAGACCTCAAGCACGGCGTACTCGCCGAACGGCAGGAGAACGCCCGTCTCTTCCTCGGTGATTCGGACTGTCGATACGGCCAGTGTGAAGCGGCCGCCGCGCGGCATTGCATCACGGGCGTTGACGGCCAGGTTCATGATGATCTGGTCCATCTGCACCGGATCGATCTCGACCAGCACCTGACCCGGAGCAGGTCGTATGTCGAACTCGATATCGGCGCGGATCAACCGGCGCAGGAAACGCTCGGCGTTGCCGATCACCACGTTGAGGTCGAGGACCTCCGGCTTGACCTCATCGTAGCGGCTGAACGCCAGCAGTTGGCGGATCAGCGACGCACCGCGTTCGCCGGCCTTCATGATTTCCTGCACCTGATCCGAGAAGTCCTTGCCCAGAGGCGTCTCGCGGTGTGTCAGCAAGGTGCAATTGCCCAGAATGACCGTCAGCAGGTTGTTCAAGTCGTGGGCAACCCCGCCGGCGAGCGCACCGACCGCCTCCATCTTCTGGCTTTGGCGCAACTGGGCTTCCATGGCCAGTTGCTTGGTCACGTCGCGTTTGACGGCCACGTAGTTGACGATGGCGCCCGACTCGTCGCGTACGGGCGAGATGAGGGCAACCTCCTCGTAGATGGTACCGTCCTTGCGCCGGTTGCTGAGTTGCCCGGACCAGACGTCGCCGCGACGAAGGACTTCCCACATCTGGGCGTAGAATGCGGCCGAGTTTCGACCGCTTTTCAGGATGCGCGGGTTCCGGCCGAGCACTTCGGCGGCGGAATAGCCGGTGATTCGTTCGAAGGCGGGGTTGACGTACTGGATCGTGCCGTCCGTGAGTGTGATGATGATGGCTTCCGCCGACTGGTGGACCGCGGTGGCCAGGAGCCGGCGCTCGGCGATCTGCTTCTCGAGCAACACGTTCTTCTCCTCGAGTGCACGGTGTTGCGCCGCGGCTTCCTGCAGGTGTGCCTCGAGAATGGCCGTCTGCACGCGCGAATGCAGCACCAGACCGATGCCGCTGATGAGGATGACAGCCAGCAACCCCATGGCCAGCGGCAGTTCCCAAGGGGGGACACGCGCGAAGACCTTATCGACAGCCACGCCTTTGACCAGGAAAAAGTCCGTTTTGTCGACCGGCAACCGCAAGCCCAGCATGGGTCGGGGGGTGCCATCCACGATTTCCGAGCGGAAGCGTACGGGTTCGCCGACGGGCAGGTCGCAGATCTGCCGGATGTAGGGAAGGAAGACGTCAGCCATGGCGGTGGGATACACGGGCGCGTCGTCGCCCAGGACCAGGAACGTGAAGCGGTCGCCGCCCAGCTTCTCGCGCAGCACGGAAGGGCCGAGCACCTCCGGTCTGAGCCACGCCAGCAACTGGCCGCTGTACCGGCCTTTGAACCGGCAGGGCGCGGAGACGATCAGGACGAGACGACCGGAGGAATCGACACGTGTCACCAGTTCGGGCGTCTCGGCGTTCGGTTGCAGGAATGTCGTCCAGTCGATGTCGGGGGTGTAGGTGACCAAGCCGCGGGGTGCATCGGCCAGCGGTCGGCCGTCGGCGCCGAGGAAGATGACTCGCGAGTAGAGGCGGTCCGTCCCGATGCGTGAGGCATCCACGAAGGTACGAAGGCGTTCGCGGATCGCGGCAAGGCTCAGGTCCAAGCCGTACTCATTACTCATGCCCAGGTCCTGGTTCTGGAAATACGCTTGGATCTCGTGACGCTCCAAGAGGTTGCGAACATCATTGCGGCGTTCGGAAAAGAAGTAGGCCACCGTGGTGGCCTGCCGCTCGAGTTCGCTGACCAGGCTTTCCAGAGCCCGCCGGCGCAGATCCAGATGGAAGGTGTAGTTGTGGACGATCAGGGCGCCGATGTAGACGACCAAGGCCAGCACCGCCAGGGTGACAAGGGGCAGGTTCCGCAGCCGCGTGGCTCGGGTGCCGGGACTTTCCGGGTTGGTCCGTTCGCTATCCATCCGTGTGACGGGTCAAGACCCTCAGTTACCAGAGCCTGGCTGCGTTTCATCTCGACAGTCTCTGAAGAACTCGCGCTGACGCTCAATGACGCCGGGGAAGTATTTCCGCACCAGGCGCATGTACGTACCGTCCGCCTTGCAGCGGGCGAAGAAGAGGTTGAATTCCTCGCGAAGTCGGGGCGAGGTCTTGGCGAATGCGATCGCCATATGTTGTGTCTGGGAGATCGGCCCAATCACCTTGATGCGGCCGACCCAGGCAGCCAACGCGTCCGCGGCGGCGGGAATGTCCATGAGCGTGGTCTCGGCGTCACCGTGGATGACCGCCGGGATGAGGTCGTTGATGGTTCCGGTGAAGTCCACGACACGCGCGCCGTCCTGCACGACCCCGTAGAGGCGTGCGTCCAGCGACGAACCCGGTTTGCACAGCACCAAGACGCCTGGCAGGAGACGCTTGACGGACTCGATATCCGTCGCCAGGTTTCCCGTCGCGACGATGGGGCAGATGGCGGACTCGGCACGAGCCACCAGCCAGACTTGGGTTGGGAAGGTGGGCACGGAGAAGTCCACGATCAGGGTCCGGTCCGGAGTAATGCTGACGCCGCATGCACCCAGGTCCCCGAGCGGTTCGGGCGTGGGCGTCGCCGTCCCGTCCTGCGGGGCGGCACCTGTGAGGCGGCCGAAAAATTCGTCGGCTGGGCACTCGACCAACTGGTACTTCACGCCCAAGTGCGCGGCGAAACGCTGTACCAGTTCCACATCCAGTCCGTCACCGCTGCGCGTGACAAAGCGTGAGTAAGGGATGGCCAGATGTCGCAGAACGCCGCGCTGCTGGACGCTCTCGATGTCCCCTGCCGAGGTCGATGGCGCAAACGCGACAGAGCCGAGTCCCATGGAGACGGCGACCAGCGCCCTCAGAGCCAAGCCGATAGGGCGCTGAGTGACTCGCAGGCGGGCGCGGGCGCGGTAGGCCATCGCGACAGAACAACCGAGAATGACCATGCGCTCCTTTCAAGGCCGAGAGGCGGGGCACAATTCCCTAAGACTATACAGGCGCGTGCGCCCGCGTGCAAGATCACTGCCCTGTGAGTGTGTGATGCGTCAGTGGCGGGTGGACGGTTGGGCGGTAGATGGCCAACGTGGCGGGAGCGGCTCG
>MHBL01000072.1 GCA_001803235.1 Lentisphaerae bacterium RIFOXYA12_64_32 | reverse complement strand
CGTTGGCCTCCACCGCGCCCTGATTAATAAGTTTGGGGGGACTATAAGGGAAGAGAGGGGGAACACGCACGTTTGGCGGGCGAACCCGATTCACCCGTTGCACAAGGCCACGGGGGTCTCACGCATGGGCCAACACGCAGTCGTTCCACCCGCGATTCCCATGTTACTGACGGGGGGGATGTTCGCGTTGCGGCGTCTCTCTCCGCGTGTCGGCACGTGTGCGGACGGCAACGCCGTGCGTCCGCGCGCTGAAGCGTCGCTGCCACTTCCGCCTGAAAGGGCGTGTCGATTTAGCTAAAAGAAGAGCCCGCGAGGACGCGGGCGCTCCAAGTTTCGTGCGGCATCCGAACTGGAGCGCCCGCGTCCTCGCGGGCTGCCTTGGCACCGCATCGGTTAAATCGACAGACCCTGAAAGGCGGGACTCAGACGAAAACGCCGGAGTCGCCGGAGTAACAGTCAGATATGACCGGGCGGCCGGCGCCCGGAAGCCGCCGACGCCTTACCCCTTCCGCATGCTCTGCATTGAAACACCGTCCGCCGAGCTTATAGTCTAATCCATCACACGAGGACGGAACCTGGCCCGGGTTCGTCACCCAATCGGCGGACCATATCTTGGTAAGTCTATGAGCATTAAAGTCATCGAGAGCCGAAGCTATGCGGCAAACGAGGTCATTGTCCAGGAAGGCGAAGATTCCGACGAAGCGTTCCTGATCCGTTCGGGCAGTGTCGAAGTGCTGAAACGCACCGGGACCGGGAAGACCGCGCGGATTGCGATTCTGGACGAGGGCGAGATCTTCGGCGAGATGGGTCTGATCCTGGACCGGTCCCGGTCCGCCAGTGTCCGGGCGCGCACGGATGTCATTCTGGACGTGGTGGATCCGGCCTGTTTCACATCGTTGTTCGAGGGCGAAGTCGGGCAACGCCTGCGCCCCGTCTTCCAGATTCTGTGCGAGCGTCTACGCGTGGCGGACGCGCGGCGCGCCGAACTGGAAGGCAAGTGCGGCGAGGGTGTCGAGGAACTCGGGGAACCGCTTGAGGCGCTCTCCGTATACATGACTCCGAACACCGACACGGCGCGCAAGGCCATGCATGACACAGATCGCGTCGAGATTGACAAATACCCGTTCCGGGTCGGGCGCTTCGACCGCGAGTCCTGCGGCAGCGACCTTTTTCATCTGAACGACCTGTTCCTCCTGGACACGGAACCGCACCGGATCTCCCAGTCGCACTTCGCCATTTTCCGCAGCCACAACAATTGTTTCCTCCAAGACCGTGGCAGCAAGTGCGGTTGTCGGGTGAACGGCATCCAGGTGGGCGGCGAACCGGGCGCTGTGTCGCGGATCACGCTGAAGCTCGGACGCAATCTCATCGAGATCGGCCCGGCGCCGACAGAGTTGTCATTTACCGTGGTGGTCGAGAAAGTGGCACAACCATCCCAGACGCTGTGGCGGAGAGTCCGCGGCCACCTGGGGTTCCAGCACTGAGGGAGGGGGCGAGGCCGTCATGGGGCGGTGTGCCGCGGCAAGGGAACCTGGTTTCAGCCTTCGGCGTTCGGCGTTCAGGAATCTGCAACCCATCCAGCATTAGAGTCTTCCTTCCTGACACCTGACCCACGAAACCCGAACATTCTCGACCTGTGCAATAAGCGGAGCGATGTGGTGTCAGCCCAGGCCAGCCCCTCCTGACAGGCAGTACCGCGGGCGGCCCTCCGCCCGCCATACGAGCCTTGTTCTATGTGCGTACCCAAGATGGGATCTTGCGGAAAGCCTAACAGACTGAGTATGGCGCCGTCGCCCCTTGACGCGGCCGCGATTGGTCTCATAGTAGTAGTCATCCTCAGCCTTGTCGCGGACCTGCCTCGCGAATCCGCCGTGGCGGATCAAGACCGGATACCGACTTCGGACCATTTGGGGATGATCCATATGGCCATCCTTGACGGCCGCTCCGGCGGCCCTCTGACGATCCGGCCATTCATGGCCCGTATGCCAAGCATGAAGAGCAAGCACGCGCATTTCCAAGAACAGTTTCCGCAACTTGCCGAACGAGCACGCGAGATTCTCTGTGCGAGCCCTGCCTGCCACGACTGGGATCACACACAGCGGGTCTTGAACCTGGCCCGGCACCTGGCACGCGTCGAGGGTGCGGACCGGATCGTGGTCGAGTTTGCCGCGGTTTTGCATGACGTCGGCAGGCCCGATGAACTGGCGGACCAGGGCCGTACGTGCCACGCCCAGCGTGGTGCGGAAATTGCGGAGCGATTGCTCGGTGAAGTCGGCATTGCGGACGGGGCGTTCAAGACCGCCGTATCGGACTGCGTCCGCACCCATCGATACCGGCGTCGGCACGGCGGCAAACCCGCGAGCGTCGAGGCTGAGGTCGTCTTCGACGCCGACAAACTGGACAGCATCGGCGCGGTCGGGATCGGGCGGGCCTTCCATTTCGCGGGTCGGATCGGGGCGCGATTGCACAACACCCGCGAAGCTGCCCTGAACTCGGAAAGTTACAGCCGCGAAGACAGCGCCTACCGCGAGTTCCTGGTCAAACTGCAGCACATCCGAGACTGCATGCTGACCCGGGAAGGGCGCCGGATCGCCACGCTGCGGCACGAGTTCATGGTGCAGTTCTTTGATCGGATCTGTCGTGAGGCGAACGGCGAAGACGTGGAGGTAGAGGGGGGCAGTAATCAGTGATCAGTGGGCAGTGATCAGTGGGCAGTGGGCAGTAATCAGTAATCAGTGATCAGTGGGCAGTGATCAGTGGGCAGTGGGCAGTGGGCAGTAATCAGTGATCAGTGGGCAGTGATCAGTGGGCAGTGGGCAGTGGGCAGTAATCAGTAATCAGTGATCAGTGGGCAGTGATCAGTGGGCAGTGGGCAGTAATCAGTGATCAGTGGGCAGTGATCAGTGGGCAGTGGGCAGTGGGCAGTGGGCAGTGATGGGGTGTTGGGAAACGGCAAGGGGAACCGAATGCTGAATGTCGAAGCGCAGAGCCCCCCCCCCTCGACACGCGACACCCGTCCCGTGAACCGTGGCGTCAGAAGCGGCGGTGGACAGACCGGTCTAGGTGGCCAGCGGCGGCCACGGCAGGACCTGAGAACACGCTAGCAAAGCATGAGGAACGCGAATGCTTCATTACCAACTCAAGTGTCTGGGTTGCGGCAAAGCGGTGGACGAAGCCGCGGCGGGGTTCACGCTGAAATGCCCCGATCTGCACGACCCAGCGCTGCTGCGTGCGGAGTACGCATCGCGGCAGATGACACCCATTCCCGCCAACCCCGGGCTGTTCCGTTACGCCGACTGGCTGCCCGTGCGCCGGGTTCTGCCCTGCACGACAATGCCGGTGGTCTACCGCAGTTCGCGCCTGGCAAAGCGCTTGGGCCTGGACGCGCTGTTCGTCGCGTTCAGCGGCTACTGGCCCGAGAAGCAGGCGCAGATCGCCACCTGCAGTTTCAAGGAACTCGAGGCCCCTGCCGTGCTGGCGCGGCTCCCGGAGAACGAGTCCCGGACACTGGTGGTCGCGTCGGCCGGAAACACGGGCCGAGCGTTCCTGCAAGTGGCCTCGCAGGTCAATGCGCGGGTCCTCGTCGTGGTGCCCGAGTTTGCACTCCCGGCCATGTGGCTGACAGTGCCGAAGGGGCCGCAGGTGCGACTGGCAGTACTCCGCCACGCCGATTACTTCGATGCCATCCGTCTGGCCGACCTCATTGCGGGCCTTGAGGGGTACTTCACGGAAGGCGCGACCCGTAACGTCGCGCGCCGCGACGGCATGGGCACGGTCATGCTGGCGGCGGCGGAGGCCATCGGCACCCTCCCCCGTCACTGCGTGCAAGCCGTGAGCAGCGGCAGCGGCGCCATTGCCGTCTGGGAAGCGAGCCTGCGCCTCCTGGCGGATGGACGATTCGGGACGCACAAGCCGGTCCTGCATCTCGGGCAGAATGTCCCGTTCACCCCCATGACCGACGCCTGGCAGGCCGGCAGTCGCACACTCCCGCAACTGGAAGAGGCGCACGCCCGAAAACTGGCCATGTCCGTCCGCGCGCAGGTGCTCGGCAACCGCCGACCGGCGTATGGCCTCACCGGCGGCGTGTTCGATGCCTTGACCGATACTCAGGGCCAGATGTACGCGGTGCGCAGCGAGGAGGCACACCGTGCGGGCCAACTCTTTTCGGAACTCGAAGGCATCGACCTGGATCCGGCCGCCGAGGTGGCGACCGCCGTGCTCCTCTCGGCGGTCGAGAGTGGGCGCTTCCGCCGCGATGAAACCGTACTGCTGAACGTGACCGGCGGCGGTTACCGACGCGTCGAAGCGCTGGGACTCCGCCACGTCCTCAAGCCGGACCTGACGTTCAGCCCCGAGGAAGCCAACCGGGACACCGTCGCACGCCGCCTGCGGTCACGCCCAGCGCCCCGCGGCTGAGCCCGCAAACGTCTTGTGATCACCTGGCTCGCGGAGTCCGGCCACGCCACGCAAAGGCAGCCGACGAGACCCAGCCTTCGCCCAGGTGGCTTCCGCCGTCGCCTCGGCTATAGCGGACGTGCCGGCGGGCAAGCTGCCGGTGCGCCATCCTGAGAAGGAGAGCCTCGCATCCATGCAGCGCGTGGCCCGAACGTCCGTCACGACACCCGAAGCCGGTCGCACGGTCCTCGACCTGCTGACCGCGCGCTTCACCTACCGCACCCGCGAACAGTGGCTGGCGCTCATTGCCGAAGGGCGTGTCCTCCGCAACGCTGCCGTGGCGGCACCGGACGAACTGCTGCGCGAAGACGACAGGCTCGAATTCCTGCCGCCGCCCATCCTCGAACCGCCGGTCAACACCGAATACCGCGTCCTGTTCGAAGACGAAGACCTCATCGCCGTGGACAAGCCGCCCGACCTGCCCTGTCACCCGGCAGGACGCTTCTTCAACCACACACTCTGGGCCCTGATCCGGGAACGGACGGGGCTGGAATCGTTCCGGTTCGTGCACCGAATCGATCGCGAGACCTCCGGTGTGGTGCTCATTGCGAAGACCGCAATGGCCGCGCGCGGCTGCAGTCGTCAGATCGAGAAGCACCAGGCGGTCAAGCGCTATCTCGCCGTCGTGGAGGGCACATTCCCCGAGCATCTGAGTGCCGATGGCTGGCTGATCCGCGACACCGCGAGCGAGGTGCGCAAGAAACGTCGGTTCGTGGCCAGAACTGGCGACCGCGTGGCCGCGCCCGTGCAGGAAGTGGAGCCAGAGCGCGGCTCAGGCCACACGACGACGCCAGCCCCCCGCCCGGAATGGGCCGAGACCGAACTGCGCCTCGTCTCGCGCCACGGCGACATCAGCCTGGTCGAGGCACTGCCGCGCACCGGACGGACGCACCAGATCCGCGCCACCTTGGTGAGCCTGGGTTTCCCGGTGGTCGGCGACACACTCTATGGCGTCGACGACACGATGTTCCTGCGCTTCCGCACTGGCACGCTCACCGACGAGGATCGCCGCCGCCTGCGTCTCGGCCGCCAGGCCCTGCACGCCGCCAGCCTCGTCATCCGGCACCCCACGACAGGCTGCGAACTCCGCATCGAGGCAAACCTGCCCGACGATATGCGGGACCTGCAGGACCGTGCCCCTGGAGCGCCCGCGTCCCCGCGGGCGTAACGCGCTGCCGCCGGCGAACACCCGGAGAGTCCCGTGATGGCATGACCTCACACGAGTACCCCAATCCCCTTGGCTCGCGGGGTACCGCCACGCCCCCAGAAGGCAAGAAGGCAGCCCGCGAGACGCGGGCGCTCCAGGGACAGGAACGCTCGCGTCTCCACGCCGCAATGCCTCACGCCGCATCGGTCACCTTGCCGGTCACGCCCGGGATCTCGCGCTCGGCCTGGCCGAGGCTGCAGCCTGCGTCGATCAGTCGGCGCTGCAGTTCGACCCGGTCCACCCGGCGCGGTGGGATGTTGTGTTTCAGCGACAGGACCATGGCGTGCCCGGCGGCCTCGCCCATGGCGTTGCAGCACATGACCAGCCGCGTCGCCGACTGCCCGGGGAAGTCCGAGGACAGACAGCGTCCGGCCACCAGCAGGTTGTCGACCTTGACCGGCACGAGCGAGCGGTACGGCACGTCGTAGTGCGTCTTCTGCCGGTTGTCCTGCAGTTCGGCGCCGGTTCGGCCGGCGTAGTCGCTGAGCGCGTCCGGGCCGCCCGGCGGGAATGAGGACGAGCCGTAACCGTCGAGCCCGGCGGTGATGTATTTCGTCTCGCCGTTGACCTTGGTCTCAAACCACTTCTGGTTGCCCGGCCCGGTGGGATTGTGCACGTCAAAGCCGCGCCAGGTGGTGGCGATGACATCGTCAAACTTGGCCCGGCGCGCCACGTCGAACCCGGTCAGCACATACTCGCCCAGGACGCGGCGCGAGTCGCGTACGCCCAGCAGCGGCGCAGTGTCGACCAGCCAAGTCCTGCCGAAGCCCGGTACGTACTTGCGGATGAACTTCCAGAGGATGTCGCACTGCTCTCGCCCTTCGAGGTACATGCGCGTCAAGTCGCGGTTTGACAACGGTTTGCAGTTGCGCGAGTGCGCAAAGCAGATGCTGACCTCATCCATGCCGCAGTGCTCCGGCCGACCCGGAACGTGCGTCATCCAGTTGAGGTGGTTGTCGATGGGATACGGCAGGTCGCCGGCGTCGAGACCCTTGGCAATGAGCGCTTCCCAGCGCGCGTCTTTCGCTTTACACTCGCTGGTCTGGTACGTGTCCCAGTCCACGCCGCCGAGGCGGAACTCCAGCGAACAGCCCTGGGTGTAGCCGTCCGACTCGCGGCCAACCACGTATTCGCACCCGGCAAAGGCAGCGGCGTCCGCGTCGCCGGAGCAGTCGATCACGCGCTGCGCGAGGATCGCCTGACGCCCGGACTTGGACTCAACCACCACGCCGCGGATCGCGCCCTTGCTGACAATGGAGTCGACGACCGACGTGACGAACAGGATGTCGCAGCCCGCGCCGCGGACCATGCGGTCGAGCACCAGCTTGTGCTTTTCCGGGTCGCTGTTGCGGTGCCACAGCCCGTCCACCGCCTTGAGTTCGCGGAACATCTCCTCGCCGATCCCCGACAGGTAATCGAGCGGGATGTTCACCAGCCCCATGGTCGCCAGCCCGCCGAGCCCGGACGTCTGCTCGATCACCAGCGTCTTGCAGCCGCCCCGCGCCGCCGCAATCGCCGCACCCACACCCGCAATGCCGCCGCCCGCCACCACCACGTCATACTCCGACTCGACCGGCAGCGTCCGCTGCGGCTCCACCAAACCACCCTTTGTTTCCTGGTACTTCAACATCGTCGTTCTCCTCTTGCTCTTACTCGTAATCCCGCTCGTCATCCTGCTCGTAATCCCGGTTCCCGTTGCCGTTCGGTCCTACGTCACCGCCGCCACGCCACCGAGGACCGCGATCGCCTCGGAGGCGCAGTTGTCGTAGCACTTACCGCACCCGACGCACTTCGCCTCATCGATGTGCGCCCCGTCCTTGTCGATCGTGATCGCCTTGACACGACACTCGTTCACGCACCAGCCGCACTTCGTACAACCCCGGATAACTGCGTACTTCTTGGCCATCGCCCGACTCCTTCTCTCCATCGCTTCTCGCAATCCTCGTCGCCATCGGTCTTCGGTGCCCAGTCCAGTGAGATTGTCTGCCAACCTGAGCCCTGAACCCTATCAACCTCTCCTCCCCCCACTCACGCGTCCGTCGACGGACGCGGACGTCCCGCGCCCAACCGCACCATCAACGCGTTCGCCATCTGCTTCGCCGCGGCCTGCAGCCGCGCAACGTGCCGCTTGCTGTCGCCGGGTTTCGCGAACCCGGCAGACACCGAACTGCCGAGGGCCGCCCAAACGTGCCCGTCCGGACCGTAGACCGGCACGGCCACCGACTCGATACTCCCGTCCGGCGAGCCCTTCGTGGCCAAACCCGAGTCGCGGATCGCATCGAGCGCCGCGAACAGCCTGTCCTGGTCTGGGACTTCCGGCCAGTGAATTCCCGGCATGCCGTGCCGAGCCAGGGCCTGCTCGCGCTCCGACGCGTCCGCGAACGCCAGCAGCAGTCGCCCCGTGGCCGTGTCGTAGATGTTCGACTTCCGGCCCGACGCCTCGTCCAGGACCGGCCCCGCCTCGCCGCTCGCCTTGGCCAGCTTGTAACGCTCGCCCATCCCGAAGGCGGCGATCGTCACCGTCCCGCCAAGCTCTCCAGCCAGAGCCAGAGCCTGAGCCTCGGCCAGTTCACTCAGGATCCCGCGCCGCAACCGCTGCTGCGCCAGTTCCAGAACCTGCGGACCGATGCGGTAACGGCCGTCTGCGTTCTTCTCCACATAACCCAACTGCTGGAGCGTGCCAAGCAGGTGCGCCACCGTGGTCTTGTTCAACCCCGTGCCCTGCCACACTTCCGTAAAGGCCAGGCAGTCCCGGGTCCCGAGCAGGTTCAAAATCGTTGCGGTCTTGGCTACGACTTGTATCATTGTGGGTTCACCTAATGCACCTCGGTTGTTTGCATGAACCATACATCTCGACCGCGGAGATGTCAAGCGACCGGCGAGAATTCAACCTTTTCGGGTGATCCTCGCCCCCCCGATGCGGCCAGGGTCTCCGGCAGCGTCACGGTATGTGCGGCGGCAGAGCCCAGCCCGGTGGATGGGACGTCGACGCCACTTGGAGCGCCCGCGTCCTCGCGGGCTCTGGGAGCGTGCTTGTCAGTTTCACCTTGGTATAACCGGGCGGCAGCCGTCCGGGAACGCTGACGCATAGCCTTGCACCGCGCGTGCGGGGCTTGACTTCGGCGCTACTCCGCGGTATGCTTGCGCCGAGTCTTGCCGAAGGGGTTGGCCCGTGGGTTGTCCAGCCTTTAGACGGACTCATGGACACAATCCCAGGGAGACGCATGGCAACCGCCGGATTCCAAGCAGGGGCCGCGTGTGTGGACATCACGCCGCCTGTCGGCACCCCCATGGGCGGCTTTGCGGCGCGCACCCATGGCGCCACCGGCGTTCATGACCCGCTCAAGGCCAGGGCCATTGCTATCAGCGACGGCACCGGCGCCCTGCTGCTCATCACCTGCGACCTGCTCAGCCTCCCGTATGACGTGGTCGATGAAATGCACGCCGCGATCGGCAAAGCCTGCGGGTTGGTGCCTGAACAGATCCTGATCAACACCAGCCACACGCACTCAGGCCCGCTCATCCGCGGCATGAAAGGCATGGGGCAGCCGGACGCAGTGTATGCAGCCAACCTGGCGGCCATGCTCAGCGGCCTGGCCCAGATGGCCATGGCCGACATGCAGCCAGTGACCCTCTCCCTGCACCAAGGCCCGCTGCAGGTAGGCGTCAACCGAAGGCAGCGGACCGCGGCCGGCGGCACGGTCCTGGGGCGCAACCCCGAACTGCCTGCCGACCGCACCGTCCAGGTACTGCGCGCCGACCGCGTCGACGGCACCCCCGTGGCCATCCTTTTCTCACATGCCGCCCACGGTGTGGTGCTCGGGTCGCGAAACTACCTGATCAGCGGCGACTGGATGGGCTACGCGCTGCGGGACTTGGAGCGGGTCTATCCCGGGACACTAGTAGCCTTCGCCCAAGGCTGCTGCGGCAACGTCAACCCACAGGTCGTGCAAGGGACGTTCACCGATGCGCAGCGGCTGGGGCGACGCGCCGCCGGCGGCGTCATCATGGCGGCCGAAAGCGACGGCATGCGCCTGACGCCGCGGGTCGCCACCGCGCGGTGCAGCATCCACCTGCCCCAGTTCGATCCTCCCCCGATCGGGGAGGCAGAGGAACAGGTGCAGCAGGCAGAGAACATCCTTCGCGAGGCCGAGGAGACCGAGGATCAGGCCCGGCTTCAGTATGCCCAGGCCTTCTTCGCCTGGTCCGTGTGGTTGCGGAACCTCACCTGTGACGGCGTCAAGAACCGGGCCATGCGCCTGGACGTCAGTGCCGCGGCCATCGGGCCGTGCGCCATTGTGGGAATGGCAGGCGAGGTCTTCTACGAGTACTCGACCAACATCGCCGCCGCATCGCCGTTCGACGCGACCATGGTCTGGGGCACCACGAACGGTTGCGCCGCCTACCTGCCGACCGCCGCGGAAATACCCTTCGGCGGGTATGAGGTCGATTCCGCCATGCGCTACTACCGTCAGCTCCGCCTGAAGCCGGACGCCGAACTGCTGGTTCAGAGAGAGACTCAGGTCTTGTTGCAGCGCCTGCACGGGGCGTGACGGGGCGCGCAACTCAGTTCTTCGCACTACCGGACGGTGGGGCTTTCGGTGGGTAGGTCGCGCAGAAAATCCGGGTCATCTTGAGGACCCGCTCGAGCATGGCGGGAATGCTGCGAACCGGCACGATATAGCCGCACTCGTAGAAGCGGTAGGAGTTTCCCGTTCCCTGGATCCACAGTGTCTCGTTGCCGCGCAGCAGCCCGCGTACATCTTCGGCAAACAAGGCCATGATTTCCTGGGTCGACGGGCCGCGCAGATAATTGTGCATCGAGAAGGTCAGGTCGTCGCCAAACTTCATTCCCGAAGAGCCTTCGACCAAGTGACTGCTCCACGACAGCTTGCTCTCCGGCTGCAGGATGAACTCCGGCGTGCGCATGCCGTAGCGGGTCAATTCGATCACCGTGTGTGACATGGTCGACTGGCTGGACAACATCTGGCTCTGGATCTGGTCGGAGATCTCGACGGCGAACCCCTCGTAGAGTCCGGTCATGAAGTTGTTGAAGGCCAGGCCCGTGCCGAACCCGCGGCGGACCAACCGGTCCTCCTCCGGGCTCACCTCGACGGGGGGCTTCTTGAGATAGTCGAGACCGAGATCCTTGGCAAGCTTGGCGAACGCGCGGCGCCGCAGATAGTGCCGCCCTACGGCCCAGAAAATCCACACCAAACCGACCACGACGCACACGATCGGCGCGACAAAAATGCGCGGATCAAATTCCATACTCGAACTCCCTGCGATTCAGTTCTCCGGAAGGCCGGGCAAACGTACCGTTCGCACTGAAACCTGTCCACCGCGGCGGATCATCCTCAGACCCAAACACAGACAGTTTCAGTCAAGACACCCCGTGCCAGCATCGCAACGCCAAGGGCGCGTTTCATTCTCCCTTCACTCTAGACGGGCCGGGACGGATTGCAAGGGGTCGACCCGGCGCAACGTGGCCTCTCAGCCGCGGAGGCCGACAGTCCCAGGACCGGCGCGTCTTCCTGAATCTGCGGACTGGAGACGGCCAGCGCCAGCCACGGTTGCTCCACACCGCCTGACGCATTCCGCGCTTTTCCCCATGCCGCACTGCAAAAGCACCCGGGACAAGGTACAGTAGCATGCCCCGGTTACGCCCGCGTCCGCGTCCGGCACGGGCGTGACCCGGAAATCGATGGATCCGCAGGCAGTGAGCGACATCACGACAACCCAGACCGCCCCGGCTGTCACGGCACGGCTTCAGGCCGTGTGCGGGATCGTCCGTCGCCGGCAGTTGGTGCACGACGCCATCATGAGCCTAGGCTTGATGGCTGTCGCCGGCATGGTTTTGGAGGCCTTGAACCGGCTGCTGCCGTTGCGGGAGAGCTGGGCCGGCGGCGGGTGGCTCGCGGTCCTCGCGGCTGGCCTCGCACTCCTAGTCCGCGGCTGGGCTGCCGCGCTGTTCCGGGGGCCGACGGCCCGTGCCCTGGCGCTGGCGGTCGAACGCGAGCACCCCGAGTTCATGGACGCGCTGGTCTGTGCGGTCGAACTCGAAGCGGGCCCGGCAGAGAGCCGCCGCGCGCTGGAGCGTGTGTTGGTCAGCGACGTCGCCGCCAACACGGCCGGCTTCGACTTCCTCGCCGCCGTCTTCCCGCCGCACCTGCGACTCCGCAGCCTGCTGCCGCCGGCGCTGCTCTTCTCGGTGATCGCGGCGCTGGCGTTGCGCACCCCCGCCGCCGCCAAGGCCCTGTGCTACGGGCGCGACCTGCTGTCCGGCGCGGCGTCCGGGCTGCGCGTCAGCCCGGGCGATGCCGAGTGCCCAGCGCACAGCGACGTGCGCATCGACGTCACGGTGGAACGCTGGGAGAACGAAGCCCGCATCGTCTGTCAGACCCGAAACCAGGAACGCTTCGAGATGAACCGGGGCGAAGGAAACCGCCATTTCTTCACGTTCTACGACGTGACGGAGCCGGTCCGCTACCGTGTGCTCACCCCGTCACTGGCCAGCCCGTGGCACACCCTGCAGCCCTACTACCCGCCCGTACTGAACGCGGCGCGAATCCGCATCCACCCCCCGGCATACACCGGCCGCGAGGAAACACTCCTCTCCGAACTGTGCGACGCCACCGTGATCGCCGGCAGCCAGGTCAGGTTCGAACTCGAGGTCGAGCCGGGCGTGGAGGCCACCCTGGTGACCCCGAAGGAGACTCTCGCCTTCAGCGCCGACGAACCGCGCCTGCGCACCTATGAGTGCCGCCTGACCCGGGACCTGGTGTTCCGGGTCGGATTGCGGAATCCGGAGGGCAGGACCGCACAGACGCCCGAACACCGGCTCAAGGCCGAGCCGGACCTGCCGCCGGTCGTGGAAGCTCTGGCCCCGCGCCAGGACGTCCAGATCCGGATGAACCAGGAAGTCGAATTGGAAGCCCGCGCCAGCGACGACTTCGGCCTGACCCACGTCGTGCTCAGCTACTCTGTGTCCGGGGGGACGCGGCAGGAAATCCCGCTCCTCGAGCCACCGGTCGCCCCGACGCCCGCCACCACGGCGCCAGCGGGGAGCGCCGGCGCGGCCGCCCCTGCCGCTGTGGCCCCACCTGTCCTGGACCAGCAAATCCGGCACCTGCTGACTCCGCAACAACTCGGTCTTGAGGAAGGTGACGTCGTCTCGTACTTCTTCGCGGCCGTGGACAACCGCCAGCCCGATCCGCAGACGGCCCGCTCGGACGTCTACTTCATCGTGATCCGCCCGGAGGTCAAGCCGCAGGACGGGGAGGGTCAGCAGGGCCCGAAGAAGGAACTGGACATCAGCAACCTGATCGCGGAGGCCAAGCGCCTGATCCGCCTGACCTGGGACGCGTTGGCGGTCCCGGCCACCGACCGACGCCGACAGGCCGCCGCGGAACTGTCGCGCGGGCTCACCGACTTGAAGACCGAGACGCGTCGGACCTTGAACGAAGTGGCCCAGGCGGCCGGCGGTGGCGCCGGCCCGATCGCGGACCTGTTCGAAGCCGCGGCCGCAGAGATGGAAAAAGCACAGGCGCTGGCGGGCCGCGAGCTGCTGCAGGAGTCGTTACCGCCCCAGGAGCGGGCTCTGGCACGACTTACGGCCCTGGAGAACGAACTGCTCAAGAACGCGGCCAAGAGCGGCAAGGGCCAGGGCGAAGGCCAGCAGTCCGGTGAGTCGCAAAAGAAAGACGGTGAACCCGACAAGGAGAACGCGGCCAAGTCCCGGCAGGCATCCCTGGCGGCACTCCGTGAGTTCCTGGCCCGGTTGCGGCAGCTCAGCACGCGGCAGGACGAACTGAACCAGGGCATGCGCCAGCAATTCTCCGTTGCCGATTCGCAGTCGGTGGGGCGCGGCCTGGCGGAGAAGCAGCGTGACATCGAAAAGCAGGCCCGCGAGATTGGCGCCGCCCTGGAGCGGCTCCCGGACGCCCGCCAGGTGCCCGGCCAGGTGCAGTCGGCGGCGGGCGAAATGGACCACGGCGCGGCGCGACTCGACGAGGGGACGTTGCGCACCGGTCACCAGCACGGCCAGCGCGCCCACAACTTCCTGATGAGTGCCGTTCGCGCCTTGGAGGAGAGCTACCGCAAAGCCTCGGCCAACGAGATAGCGCGCCTGGCCCAGGCCGCGCAGCAGTTGTCCGAGCGCCAGCGCGAGGGGGCCGAAGCCAGCCGCGCCCTGGCCGAAGCCCCGACCCCGTCGGAACCTGCCGCCACGGCCGCGCAGCAGCAGCAGCAGGGCCTTAACCGCGGGGCCGAGCAGTTGATGTCCGACATCAGTCAGACCGCTGGCGAGATGGAGGAGACATACCCGCAGGCGGCCCAGGCCCTGCAGGAGGCCGGTGCCGCCGCACGCCAGCAGAACCTGGCCGGCCGCATGACGCGCGCTGCCAACGCACTGCTGTACCGCCAGTTCGAGAAAGCGCGCCGCCAGCAGGTGGACTGCGCCAACGGGCTGCAGAAACTCGCGTCCGATCTAACCACCGCGGCCCAGCACCTGCCGGCGCTCTCGCGCGAGGAACTGCAGGAGGCCATCCAGCGACTCCGCGAGGCGGCCCAGGAAGTGGGGCACGCGGCGGAGGAAGGCGGGGACAAGATGTCCGAGCGCCTGGACACGGTGCGGGAGCGCGTCTCCAAAGACGTGGATCAACTCGCCGATGCCATGCAGGACCCGACTCTGCGCAGCATTGGCGACGAACTGGCGGCGCCGCTCGGCGAGAGTAAGGCCGCGGAGGGCGCACAGCGGCTTCTGTCGCTGTTTGCGGCCGCCGCGCGCGTCCTGGAGAGGCAACTGGTGGCCACGGAGATCCGTCAGCGCGTGGCGCTGAGCCGGCAGCTCTCGACGCCGCCGGAAAAATACCGGCGCCTGGTCGAAGAGTATTTCAAGGACCTGAGCCGCGAAAAATGAGCGGATTCGATACGCCAATACCTGCGACGCTGATCGTCGCCTGGGCCGTGTTGCTGCTCCTGGGGCTGGGGTGGAGTTGGACCCGGTTCCACGGTGCGGTGAGCCCGCTCTACCAGGCGCTCCTTCTGGCGTTGCGCGCCGCGTCCGCAGTGGCCGTGCTGCTGCTGCTGCTGCAACCGTTCTGGCGTGCGACCGAGCCCGACGCCCAGGGCTTCCGCGTCGCCATTCTGGCGGACGCGTCCCAAAGCATGAGCGTGCAGGACTGCGGTCCGGACACCGCCCGCATCGACCGGGTCCGCCAGGCGGTCCTGAAATCCGACCCGGACTCGGTCCGCACGCATCTGGAACAGCGCTACCCGGTGCGCTGTTTCATGTTCAGCGAGAAGCTGCAGCCACTGCCGGACCCCGCCGGCGCCGACAACAAGCCCGTCCCGCTGCTGCCGGGCCGGACCGCACTGGGCGACGCACTGCGCCAGTGCCTGGAGGAGTTCGCCAGCGTGCCGCTGGGCGCGGTGCTGGTCGTCTCGGACGGCAACTCGAACCATGGCGAGGCCGTCACCGAGGTCTGCAAACTCTACCGCCGCCGAGCCATTCCGGTGTCCTGCATCGGGACGGGCGGCCTGGGCGCGCACGGCGATGTCCGCATTCGTTTCGCCGATGACACACTGTCGGGGGTCAAGGGCCAGCCCCTGCAGGTGCAGGTCGAAGCGGAGAATACGCTCGATCGCGAGGTTCCGGTGACCGTTGAACTCAGCGCGGGGAACCGCGTGGTCGACCGCCGCGAGGTCCGGCTCGCGGCGGGCGCGGGCCGTCAGACCGTGCCGTTCAGCCTGACCCCGGACCGCGCCGGCTTCCAGACCCTGGCCGCCCGCATCGCTCCCGTGCCCGGCGACACGCGCCGCGACACGGACGTGGACTACCTCGGCCTGAACGTCGAGGAACCCGCCGTGTTCCGGGTCCTGTACCTTGGGGCGTACCTGAACTGGGAGTACAAGTTCCTGAAACTCCTCGACGAGGAAACCGAGCAGCTCGCTCTGGCCACCGTGCTGCGCACTGGCCGCGATACGTTCTACTTCGATGGCCTTCCCGAGAAGGCGCCCACCAACGGGTTCCCCAAGGATCATGCGGTGTTCAACGCCTTCGACGTGCTGGCGCTGGACCTGCGTGCCGTGCCGCTCCTGCCGCGCGAGTCGATCCAGTGTATCGTGGATTTCGTGGACCACCGCGGTGGTGGCCTGCTCTGCTTCGGCCCTGCCGACGGCCTGCCCGCCGAGGTCGCGGACCTGCTCCCGGTCGCCCCCGATGCCACCCCACTCGCCCCAAGCGGCGCGGACGTCGCCATGGAGGCCAGTTCTGCGCTGATCTTTGACAAGGATCCCGGCGGCGTACTGCACACCCCGCGCGGGCTGACACTCCCCGCCTCGGACCCCAACTGGCTGGCGCGGGAACTGAAGAAAGGCGCCCGCCCCGCTCTGACGGTCCGCGCGTCGGGTGAGACAGTCCTGGCCGCGCAGTTCTTCGGCAGCGGCCGGGTCGCCTATGCCGGCCAGGAAAACACCTGGCGCTGGCGGCTCGGCAGCGAGGCGGGCAAGGACAGCCACGACGCGTTCTGGAAAGCGCTGCTGGTCTGGCTCGGCTCCAGTTCGAAACCGCGCCTGGCGATCGCCTGTGCCGGCACGAAGGCCGGAGTCGGCGAACAGGTGGACCTCGATGTCACCGTGCTCGGTCCGGACTTTCGCCCGGCCCCGGACACGCGCGCCGCCTGCACCATTACGTCCCCGTCCGGCGAGCGCGAGGAACTGCGACTCGACACCTGCGCCGACGCTGCCGGCCGCTGTACCGGCGTCTTCTTCCCGCGCGAGGCCGGCGAGTACGCCGTCGCCTACAGGATCAGCCTGCCGGAGGGCGACCTGAACCAGGAAGCGCGGTTCCTGGCGCGCCACCGCGGCGTGGAAGCCGACGACACGACCTATCGCGAAGACGTCCTGCGCGACGTCAGCCGCATCACCGGCGGCCGGTTCTGGCAAGCCCGCGATGCCGCCGCGGTCCGCGACCTGCCGCTCAGCGCCAACATCCCCATGCGCACCACGTACCGGTACTGGACTGACTCCTGGCTGCTCTGGATCTTCCTCGCCGCCACCCTCTGCACCGAATGGTACTGCCGTCGTCGCATCGGCCTGAAGTAGCCGCGACGCGACGGATCATCGGTGATTCTTCCGCGCCGGGCTCAGAACTCGACAATGGTGTTCTGTTCCATGGCTCGATCGGCGCAGAACCCGATCAGGTGGCCATTGACCGAGTCGGCCAGAACGGTGCACGAGATGGACGGTTGGCGGCCTTCCAGCGCGGCCACAAAATCGGCCACGAGGCGCAGGTCGCCGCCGCCGTGACCGCCGAAGGCGCCGGTGGTGTCGCCTTCGTGCCGCAGGCTGTGTTCCACTTCGTCGCACTCGTGCCCGGGACGCGGGTCGATCCGGCGGATGCGGTACTTTTCCTCGTCAATGGACCCGTGCAACTCGCCCCGGGTGCCGACGATGTGAATCTTGCGCTCGCCCTTGCTGCATCCGCCGACCATGTTGTGGGTGGCCGTGGACCCGTCCGCGAACTCGATCAGCACCGATTGCCGGTCCACCACGTTGTTGTCGAGCTTCCACACGCACCGGCCATAGGGATTGCTCTTCTCCTTGAGCGAGGCTTCCTTGTCCGCCAGCGTCGGGTTCTGGATGTGCTCCAGCCCGGCCCAAACGTAGAACGACCAGCGCTGAGGGTGGTCGAGGTAGTGCTTGCGGGCGGAATACAGGCAGTCGTTCTCGATCGGGCAGTCGAGAAGGCAGTGTTCCCCGGAATTCACCGGAGCGTGATCGCGCTTGAAGTAATGCAGACCGCCGAAACTCGCCACCCGTTTCGGGGCGATCCCGCTCTTGAACCAGGAAATCAGGTCCAGATCGTGGCAGCACTTGGCCATCAGCATCGATGACCCGCAGAGGTCTTTGCGATGCCATTTCCCGCGGACATAACCAATGACGACATGGTGGTAGCTGACATGTTCGGCGGTCTGGATGTTGATGATGTCGCCGATCTCGCCGGCCAGTACGCGTTGTTTCAGTGCCGTGTAGAACGGCGCATACCGCAGCACGTGACAGATCATGACCTTGCGCCCGGTGCGTTTCACCGCCGTGTCCAGAGTGTGGACCTCCGCTTCCGTTACGGCGAACGGTTTCTCGAGAAGCACGTCGTAGCCCGCGTCCAGTAAGGGTAACGTGGTGGACACGTGATCCCTGTCCATGGTGCCGTTGATGACGGCGTCGGCAATCTTCCCTTTGGCCGCGAGCGCCGAGGCGCTTTCAAAGCATTGCGCCGGTGACAGTCCGTACTGTGCCGCCACCTGCTCGCGCCGCAACGCGATCGGGTCCGCGACGCCGACGATCTTCAGCTTGTCCGGTTGCGCCTTCGAATACGACGCATACGTCAACGCCCGATGCCCCGCCCCGACAATGACCGCGGTAACCATGCAAGACCTCCGTTGCGTTCCAGCTCGACGGAACCGTGAGAGCAAACAGGTTCCGGGTGGGACGTACATTGAAATTTCGCCCGTTTTCAGTTCCGGCGTTCTATCATACAACCGTGCGCCAGTATTCCAATATGGACCGACCTGTACGAGCAAATCCGGCCACGGCACTGTTCGTAGTGGTGTCTTGCCCGGCGGCCCACCCGCCGGGCAAGACACCATCCCCGCTCCACCGCCCCGTAACGCACCGGAGGCGGACGACAAGAGGGGACAGACACCCACAGCTCCATTGGGCGAGTCTCGCCGAGCTTTGCCCTTCGGGCTCAGCGCGACTCGCCCAAGTGTCACTGTGGGAAAGGTACAGGGGCTCTGTGGCAGTCGTGGCGCATAGTATCCAACGCCGACACAGGGTGCCTGTCCCCGAGAGCTCCGAGAGTTCGGCCTGGCACGCCAGAAACGGCCCAGTAGGCAATGCCGCGACAGTTGACAAGACGCCGCGTGGTCATTAGGGTAAGTGTGTGTACATGCACATGCGGAGAACCAAAACCGTGGCGACAAAGACCATTACGATCGATTTGGACGCGTACAGCCGGCTGAAGTCGGTTCAAACCGAAAACGAATCGTTCAGCCAGACGATCAAACGTGCCATCCAGCCCCGGTTGGACGTGGACGCGTACCTCGGCCGCATCCAGTCGACGGCCATGAGTGCGGCGGCCGTGAAGGCGGTCCGGGAACACGTGACCGCGCGCCATCGCACCAGCCGGAGAGTCCGCTGACAAATGGCTTGCCTTGACACGACGTTCCTGATCGATCTGGCAGGGGGTGGAGGGAAAGCCCGTTGTGCACGGGCGGCATCCAAACTGCGCGGCCTGGTTGGGCGCGGCGAGCTCCTCGTCACCACCCGGTTCAACGTGGCGGAACTGTACGTTGGCGTGCATCGCTCCAGCGATCCGGATGCCGAAATGAGGGCTGTCCGAGCGCTGCTGGCGGCGATCGGTATCCTGGACTTCCAGGATCGCGAGGCCAAGCTGTTCGGCCACGTGACAGCCCATTTGCAGAGACTCGGGCGACCGGTCGGCGACATGGACGTCCTGATCGCGGTCACGGCGCTGTCCGCTGGGCATGTGCTGGTGAGCGACAATGTCGCGCACTTCGCGGGTATCCCGGACCTCGTCATCGAAACGTACTGATCCCGCCGAAGGGCGCGAGATGGGGGCTCTCTGTGGCCGGTAGCGGCGGTCAGAGGGCGATGACGGCAGGTGTGGCGCCCGCCCATTTCTCCTCAGACCGATTCCCCCGTGCTCAACATAAACAGCCTGCC
>MHBL01000071.1 GCA_001803235.1 Lentisphaerae bacterium RIFOXYA12_64_32 | reverse complement strand
CGGTCTTGACAGCGCCCCCGCCCGTGGGAGCTCGCCGCGGGGCAGATTCGGCAAGGAAAAAATGGCTTGAGGGCTGGGGGCACGCGTCGGGACCGAGGCCGTCCCTGCCAGCGACGATGGCGGTCGAGCGGGGACGTTCCTGTCGAAGATGCTTCCCGGTCGTAGGTTACATACTACACACGATGATATAATAGCCTAAACCAAATAGTTTCAGACCTGATCCCTTCCCTAAACCGATCGGGGTCGACATGACCACCATCGACTACTCCGACTCGACGCCTGACGTCACGTTCACCTACACGCGTCTGGGCCAGCAGGCCACGGTCACCGACGTCACCGGCACGCGCGAATTCGCCTACTCCGCAACCACGCTCGACCTGACCAGTGAAACCCTCCCCACCGCCTTCTACGGCGACAGGATCCTCACCCGCACCCGCGACGCCTTGGGCCGCGACACCGGCTTCCTCATCGGCCCCGCCGCCGACCCCGACGCGGACTACGACGTCGCCTACTCCCATGACACCTACGGCCGCTTCTCCGGTCTTGCTGTAGCGGCGCCCGTGTCGGGCGCTTTCTCCTACTCCTACCTCGCCAACTCCGACCTGCTTGCCACCACCACCTACCCGTCCGATATTACCGCAACGCGGGCGTACGAACCCAACCGCAACCTCATCGACTACATCGAAAACAAGGTGGACACCACGACCGTGTCCAAGTACGACTACACCAACGACCAGATCGCCCGCCGCACCGCGCGTGCGCAGTCCGGTAGTGCCTTTACCGCCGCCGACACCGTCACGTTTGGCTACAACGACCGCTCCGAGGTGGTCTCCGCCGACGCCGCCACCGACCCGGCCTACGACTTCGCCTACGCCTACGACCCGATCGGCAACCGCCAGACCTACACCAACGACGGCAACCCCACAACCACCTACACGTCGAACCAGCTCAACCAGTACACCGCCCTGCAGCAAGGCGGCGCCCCGGTCAATCCCACCTACGACCTGGACGGCAACATGACCCGGCTCGTAGTCCCGCCTTCAGGCGGTCCGGATTGGTCCCTCGCGTGGGATGCGGAAAACCGTCTTATCCGCGCCGAACAGCTCCTTGGAGCGCCCGCGTCATCGCGGGCTCTGGTCTTCGTCTACGACTACATGTCCCGCCGCGTCGCGAAGCTCACCTACACTTCGACCGACGCCGGCGCAACCTGGATCCTGGCCTCGCACACCAAGTTCGCGTACGACGCCTGGAACTTGGTCCTGGAACTCGACGCCCTGAACGCCAACGCCACGCTCAAGACGTTCACCTGGGGCCTTGACTTGTCCCAGTCCCTCCAAGGCGCCGGCGGCGTGGGCGGGCTCCTAGCCGTGACGGACAGCTCGGGGACATACTTCCCGACCTTCGACGCCAACGGCAACGTCTCCGAGTACCTCGATTCCACCGGGGCCGCCGCCGCGCACTACGAGTATGACCCGTTCGGTGGCACAACCGTCGCTTCCGGTGACCATGCCGCGGACTTCGCACACCGGTTCAGCACCAAGTTCCTGGACACCGAGACCGCTCTGTACTATTACGGCTACCGGCTCTACTGCCCGGCAATGGGGAGGTGGGCTAGCAGGGACCCGATCGGGGAGGCAGGTTTTGCTCTGCTCTCCCGTGAGGAGCGGGGTGTCAACGAGGCAGAAGGTGCTCAGTACGGGTTTGGGGACAACTCGCCCGTAGATACGACGGACTTCCTGGGGCTGGCTTGTGGTTCCGGATGGAATGAGTGGTTGGTCCCTGAGAATCCCGGGGGATTCCCTTTCGGGACACCATGCCAGAACCATGACGATTGCTACGGCTCGAAAGGATGCCAGGCGGGCAAGAGCAAAGCCGAGTGCGACAAACAGCTCTTGGAGGATGCGCGGAGTGTCTGCAACTCACAGCCCGAGAAGGTGCGGGGGTGGTGTCATCGCCAAGGCCCCAAAGGGCATGTGACCCGATACCGTTGCTGGAAATACCCCAAGAAGGACTGCGAACGGTGGGCGAACCTCTACTACTGGGCTGTGACCAACCTGGGGCAGGGGGCGTTTGACAAGGCACGTGAATCGTGCTGCCCCCCGGTGAGTGCGCCATGACACGCCGCATCGTCCGCATGGTGCCGTCACTTCGAGTGTGCCTGCTATGCTTGGCAGTATCGGCACAGATGGTTGGTTGCGTGAACTTCGGGCTGCAAGGGCGAGCGGACTCCCCAAACTGGGGGGGATACTCGCCAAGGCTGAGGCTTCAGGTGCTGCAGGACTCCTTCGTTGCGCGGGTGAGCGATGGATTCGAGGGGACCAGACACGCTCTGATCCCTCAAGGGCGGGTGTGGATACCAGCCAGGCTTCATCCCGCGCCAGAGACGGTGGAGTGCTGGAGGAAGGGCACGGACAACGGATGGCACTTCCCAGGAATCGATATCGTGGGCATAGTCCTGGCTGGCACGGTGGTGGAAATCCATCATGTCAGAGTCAATCGGGGCTGGAGTTGGTGGGGGGGGGGGCATTGTATTGCTGTTGTCTACGCTAAGGTAGCCGACGGCGAGTTTGCTGGACAACTTGTCGATATGAGCGACATGTCGGTCCTGCGAGATCACGGAAGAACTCGAGGACCGAATCCCACGTTGCTCGAGCCGGTTCCAGGTGACACTAGTACCCCCGGGCGCAAATAGAGTAACCCCGGGGTCGCGCCTACCGTTTTGAGCACATTTGCCCGGTCTGGAGGCGGGATTCGGTGGATCGGGAGGCCCGTGTTGAGCGCGCGGGCAAGGCGTGGATGGGCCCCCGGAGTCAAACCTACCTTTTTGAGCACAGATGCTCGGTTCACGGAATGGCGTCCCCCAACATAACGACCGACACATGCGCAACGGCGCACCTGCCCCTGGAAAATCGCGTCGGGGGTCTCCCGGGATGTTGGCATTCTCGCGCCCGGAAATCGCGGTCACAAGCCGTTGGAATGCAACGGGCAACAACGGCTATCCGTACGGCAACCGTGTCGGGTATGCTCGATTACGGCTACAGATACCTAAATGCGCAGATGGGGCGGTGGATTAGTCGGGATCCGGACGAAGAACCGGCAGGACCAAACCTCTCGGGCTTCGTGCGCAACAACCCGATCTTCGTCACGGACCCAGACGGGAGATGTCCCGCGCCCCTGGTTGTATTGTCGGCCGAAGTGATCGGCGCCTGGCTTTGCACGCTGGTCGGTGGCGTGTATGTGTGCCAGCGAGACATTACGTGGACCGAGACCACGTATACGTGGGACGACGTGTCTCTGAATTGCGAGGAACTATGCAAGCCGGTCACCAAAGTCGAGCCCAAGTCTAGGACAGAGAGAAAGGAGAGGAAGATCAAGAGGAACTGCGAGGCAGAGGCCGCAGGTGTGTACAGCAGCATGTTTGCCAGATGCATGAATAGGCCAGGATGGCCTCGGCCGACCATCCAGCATTGTGCAAGATGGGCAGATTCCATAGCGGCGGACGCTTGGCGGAGGTGCCGCAGGGAAATGGGGCTGCCGCTCGGACCGCCCCCCAGTTTCAGCCCTGGCTACCCGCCCCTCCCTTAGCAAGCAAAAGGCCCAAGGAATTTGGAGTCGGAGCATGCCCAAACGGACACAGGATGAGAGTAAACGGCGCTGGGCAACCTGCCAAGAGGCGCTCTTGAGAGACGACGTTGCGGCGGTTTCGAGGTTGCTGACGCGGTTTCCTGATCTCATCGATCGCCGCATGGGAACAACAGGGCGCGGCCGGCTGCACCATTTGCGTATCACTGGGGGGACGATGCTGCATTTTGCATGTATGTATGGGATGCGGGAGATAACAAGGTTACTGATTGACCATGGATGCTCTCTCAATCTCAAGGATAGGCTGGGAGTTACCCCGCTCAACTGTGCCGTCATGTCGCGGAGTCTGGACATTGCCAAGGACCTTCTGGCGGCTGGTGCTCGCTGCGACATCCACTCTGCATCTGGGTTGGGTCTGCTGGACACTGTAAAGGGCCTCGTTGAGGAAGACCCTTCATGTGTCAATTCCGCTGGGCCTCTCGATGAGCCGCCCTTGACTTGGGCCGCCCGAAGCGGGAAGGGAGAAGTTGCCCGGTTCCTCCGCCGCAAAGGGGCAAGGTGCGATTTGTGGACTTGCGCGATGTTGGGTTGGACGCGGCAGGTGAAGGAGTCCTTGCACCGAAACCCAGACTTGCTGAACGCGGTTAGCCCTGACAGATACGCTCCACAGACTCCGCTTCAATGTGCTGTTTCGCAGAGGCAGCGGGGACTCGCCGTGGAGCTGCTTCGCATGGGAGCGGACACGGATATCAGAGTGTGCGGGGTCGCGCCTTCCGCTGAGGACGCCAAGTGGCTTTCGGGTGTGATGAAGGAACTGCAAGGGTTTCAAGCGGGGTCTGTGTAAGTTATCTACCTTACCATGAAGCTGTTATCACTGTGTTGCTTGAGATTTGCGCACGAGCTCTCCACTTTTATGGCCTATTCTGCAGATTCCCGAGGGTGCGTGGCGTTGCCGATCCCGGGCTCCCATCGATTCGGGCTGCTTTTCGTCGGAGCTCGTGCTCATTGAGCAATCAGATGGAGATGTAACATCTCTCATGCGAGTCCATTAGGTTACACAGACCCTGCCCAGAGAAGTCCGCAATAGCACCGGCACGCTCGTGAGCAAGAAGCAGGAAACCGTGCACCGCTACGCCTGGGGCGACTTCCAGATCAAGACCGTGGTCGACCCGGACGGCGCGGCCCTGACCACCGAGTACCCCTTGTACGACGTCCCGAGCGAGACCGGCAAGTACATGCACCGCAAGCACCTGCTCCGTGCCAACGGGGCATGGACGCGCTACGACTACGACACGGACGGCCGCGAGACGGTCATCGTCGCGCCGTTCAACGACCTGAACTGGGATAGCGTCAAGAACCTGACCATTGCCGCCGCCGCCGCGCTCGGCCGCGCGAACTATTACGACTAC
>MHBL01000070.1 GCA_001803235.1 Lentisphaerae bacterium RIFOXYA12_64_32 | reverse complement strand
CGAGTAACATCAACCTATGACCGGCCGGTCCGCCGGCCGGGGGGCGCTGACGCATTACGCCACGACTCCCGTGTCTCCGCCCTGGTCTCCAGTACCGCGGGCGGCCCCCCGCCCGCAGAGACCGCCCGGAGGCCGGGCGGGGTACTCCCACGCGCACCGGGCCCACGACGGCGTGCTGGCCCATGCGTGAGCCCTCGTGGCCGTGTGTCACGGGTGAATCGGGTTCGCCGGCCAAACGTGGTAATGCGTCAGTGGCGGGTGGAGATAGGGTCGAAGGTTGACCGGGGCTGGCGTCTAAAGTGGTCGGAGCGGCTCGCTCCGACACCCGCGGGACCGAGCCGGTCCCGCCACTTTGGCGAGCCCCCCCAGCCCAGCACCCGCGACTGACGCATTACCAAACGTGCGCATTCCCCCGTTGTGCGCAGACCGCACAGGAATCATATTGTCGGGTGTCCGACGGCATCCGCGTTTCCCGTGCCGCCGGGTGGACGAAAGGAATCGAATGACCCGAGTCCTGATCATACGCATGCTGGGGCTGGGCGATGTTTTCTGTATCGGCATTCCAGCGCTCCGACTGCTTCGGAAGCAGTGGCCCGACGCCCAGTTCGGGTTCCTGACCTTTGCGTCCGGCGGCGAGGCCATCGCTCTGGAGCCCGGCCTGGATGACGTCATCGTGCTGCCCAAAGGCGGCTGGCCCAACGACATCCTACCCGCCATCGGCGCGTTTGCGGCCTTGGCTGAGAAGATCGTCGCGGCCCGGTATAACGTCGTCTACAACCTGGACACGTGGTTCATGCCCTGTTTCATGGCACGACTTCTGAAGGATGCCGGCATGGACCTGCGCGGCAACTTCACGCGCTGTTCCGTGCGCGACCTGGCGCACCGCGCCGCGACCGGCACACTCCTCGCCGATGACGTGCGCTTCCCGGTCCGTTACATGGACAGCACGTTCCCGAACATGCCGGCGTGGCACTCCGGCCCGTGGTGGCAGACCCACCCCGGCGCGGGGGCATACCCGTCGTTCTACATCAACCACTGCTGCGGTATCAACGGCACGGTCGATGGCCGCCTGGACGTGCCCCCGGACCTGGCGTTCCGGGAACAAGCCGGCGGACGGCGGATCATCGCCCTCGCACCCCACTCCAGAACGCAGAACCGGAAGTACCCGTTTTCTGAAGACGTTCGCGCCCTGCTCGAGAAACACGGGTTCATGACCTGGGTGGGGTTTGACGGCTCTATTCCCCTGCGCGACACCATTGCCCGACTCAAGGTCACCGACCTGCTCGTGTCCGTCGCGTCCTCGCCGCAGTGGATGGCCGCGGCCGCCGGATGCCCGGTGCTGATGATCCCGGGCCCGGTCCCGCCCGAGGTGCTCGGCGCCGATGTCACCGCGCCGAGGCAGCTTCCCTGTCAGTACTGCATGCAGGAAGACTGCATCGAGGACCTGCAGTTCAAATGCATGCGCGTCCCCCCCGACGTGGTCGCCGACCTGGCGGTGAAGTTCCTGGGCCGGTGCGGGTAACTCCGGCCTCGCGGAAGCTCGGCCCAGTGGCTCGGCGCGTCCCGCGCCGAAGCAGGGTACGCCGGCCGGCCTGTCCGGCGAAGCTGCCTGGGCGAAGTCGGATCCCCGGCCGAGGGCCTCGGGCCGGGACGGTCCCGAGCACCCTGCTGCGGTCCCGGAGGTCCCGCGCCACTCCCCCCCCCGCCGCGAGTCAGGCTCAGCCTTCGTTGAACCGCTGCCGGGCGGCGATCATGGCGCGGATGGCCTCAACATAACTGGTGCCGGTGTCCACGGGAAGGTAGAGAATGCCGAGGCGCTCGCACCGGTCTTGCCAGTGGGCGCGGAAACGCTGCACATCCGCCTGGTGCGCGGCGGCAAACGTGCGGCGGTCGATGGGGACCAAGACCCCCGTCTCGCTGTCCCGCAGGTGGGTAGCGGTGCCGGCAAAGGGCGGCTCGATCTCGAACCGGTCCAGCAGGTGAAACAGAATGATCTCATCGTCGGTCCCGCCCAGGCGCGTCAGGGCCGCCTGGACCGCCTCCGGGTTCTCCTCCAAGTCGGAGCACACCACGACAACACCTCGGTGCCGTTTCACGCCCAGCAGTCGGTCGGCCAGAAACGGCAGGGACTGGGCCGTTCCGGGCTGGAGCTGGTCCAGGAGCGCGAAGATCGCTTCAAGCTGGGTGCGGCGGCAGCGCGGCGCCAGGTGGTGCAGTTGCTGCGCGTCGTAGACGAGCATCCCCACCTGGTCCTGCTGACGCATGTGCAGGCAGGCCAGGCCGGCGAGCAGGTGGGTGGCATAGCGCAGTTTGGAGATGTGGTTCTGCCAGCGCCAGGCCATGGACCCAGTGGCGTCCAAGAGCAGCATCAATTCCAGGCTGGTTTCCGCTTCGAAACACTTCACGAACAGCCGGTCCGTGCGGGCATAGAGCCGCCAGTCGAGCCGGCGCAGGTCGTCGCCCGGCGTGTAGGGTTTGAAGTCGCTGAACTCGGTACTGAACCCCTGCCGCGCACTGCGGTGCTGCCCCTGGCGCACCCCGTCCACAATGACGCTGGCAATCAGGTCAATGCGACCGAGGGCTTCCAACGCCTCCGGATCGAAACGCTCGGTGTCGATTGACGGACTGTCCATCGTTTCACCTGCGTCCCCTGTCTGCAGCCTACAGCCAAGACCCCTACGCACCAAAGAGCGCCTTGCCATTTGTTGAGCGAACCGGGCTCAGGTCCTGCTGGGTCGGGCGCCGGTCGCCCGCAAGCACAGCGGAAACCTGCGCCAAACGCCAACTCACCGCTGCCCCGCCGGCATGGCTGAGCCGCGCAGTACCAAACTTACCTTTTCATGCACGATTACTCAATCCCGCTCTGTCGGGCCAGGGTAATGCGTCAGCGCCCCCCGGGCGCCGGCCCGCCCGGGGGCGCTGACGCATTACGGGCCAGGCATGAAAACGAGCAAGTGCGCTCAAGAAGGTAGGTGACCCTACCGCGCCAGGGCCGCAGGCTTGGCGAAGCGCGAACGCCGCAACCACCGCTCGGCGCGAGGTCGGTGTACAGCTTGCGGATGGAAGATAGGCCGAGTGCCGGCAAGGGGTGGGTGTGGACCGGACCGGCGCGTCTGGCGGCGGCAGCGGTCGCACGGGCCAGGCTGCAGGAACCCTGAGCCTGTCGAAGGGTGGGCAGACTGGCACGGGCGAACCGCAGCACGACATGTCCGCCGTAGCCCGATAGGGCGAAGGTGGAAGGCGGCACTACATAACGGACCGCGTTATGCGACGCAGACGCGGGGCGACCAACGGGAGAGGGCCGATCCGGCGCGACGGGGGTGAGTTAGCGAGCCATCGAGCGACCCCGAAGGTCTGCCCGAGGGGGAACTTTAGCCTGAAGGGCGGGAGCGGGAGGCCCCGCGAAAGCACCGGCGCGCCCGGCCCGGACCCGCGGCTGCGTGCGAGGCCCGGCGAACGAACGCATAACGGCGCGCCCTTATGTAGTGCCGACGCAGTGCGCCGACGGCAGGCACGCCGGGCACGCCCACGCGCCACGCACCCGCGAGCGATTCGGCGGGCCGTCCGAACCTATTGCTGCGGCTTGAGATCGGCGGCGCGCTTGGCCCCGGACCGCTCAAAGGACGCGTAGATTGCCAGGATCTGCTCTGGGGTTTCGGATGCCCCCGCCCAGTCGGCGGGAAGTTTCCCATCTGAATCCTTGGCGTGAGGGTCTGCTCCATGCTCGAGAAGCAGTCTGGTCAACCCCACAGACCAGTAGGCTTGGTGAAGCGGTGTGATGTCGGCCGGGCCATCGATGTACTGATCGGTCTTTGTGTTGACTTTGGCCCCATAGAGGATCAGAGTCCGCGCCATCTCTTCGTGACGGCAGTAGATGGCCGTGTAGAGGGCGGTCGCACCGTGCCCATCATCAGCATCAAGCGCGCAGTTGTGCGAAAGCAGAACTTGGAGAATCGCCATCAGTCGTTGTTCCCGTTCTTGTATCACGTGCTTGGGGATCCTGGCAATCTCACCTTTGGCCCAAAGGAAGTCCTCCGTTGTGTTCTGTAACTCCCGAGGTGGATCGGGGTAACGCGATGCGAACGCAAGGGCTATCAGAGGCGTCCACTCGTGTGTGCCCATGGGGCAACCATGGAACCATCTGTCTTCAAAGGGCCTCGGATCAGCCGACCCAAACCGCCCATTCACCTCCGCTCCGGATCTGAGGGTTCTAATTACTACGTCAACGTCCAGCCCGTTGCAGGCTACAACGAGACGCTGCGTCAGCGTCAGTTCCTGTGCACAAGCCAAGATGGTGGAGAACAAGAAGAAACACACAACCGGGGTAACCGCGATTCCCCTACGGTTCGGGTTCCAGGCCAGCAACGCAGGCAGGGCCTGTTGCTCTCGATGGACAGACAACTGGCGTCTCACTGTCAGGCGACCTCTCAACACTGGAAGCCCCTCGGGGCAACTCAAACTGGAACGGGGAATGGTGCCGTCATCTCGCTGGCCATGGCCAGTCAACCGGCGGCTCGTCTAGTCCATAGGCAGCACCGGTCGTGCCTCCCAATATCGGGTAGGGCGTGTATGCTGCCGGGGGCGGATTGCGGTGCCAATACTCTTTCTCTATCTGATCACGGAATCCTCCGACCATTCTCTGTTCGAACTTGCGGATTTCGGCTTCAGGGGGGCAACAAGCCCTGTCCTTCTCAGCTTTCTCGATGGCCGGGACCATCGTCCTGAATATGTAGTTCAAGAAGTTCACAGCATGGCGTTGCTCGTGACCGTATGCTCCTTCGATTGTCTCCCGCAGAGTCTGGCGTGGGTCCGGCTTCGTGTTGACGGCGGCTGCCATGCGTACGCTGATGGTGCAACAGAGGCCGAACCGATGTGCTATGATCGCTTCCTCATCAGACCTGGCCCGGGAGTGACAGGTACACTTCACCATATCCTCGACACTTGCCTTCTGTTTCTCAAGGGACCACGAGCCGTTGATGAACGTCAACCCGCTACCAGGCATGTTCTTCTGCGGAAGGTTCGGGTAGTATTTGTAGAGTGTTACGGTTAGGTCCGTGGCCAGTTTCGGCCATACGTCATCGGTGTCCACAAGCCCAAGAATGTCCATCTCGTTTGGGGGATTGTTGCTCGCGAATCCAAACAGGGAAGCACCTGCGCGTTCCCCCATCGGATCCCTATTGATCCACCGCCCCATTTCGGTGTTGAGGAATCTGAAGCCGTAGTAATGCACACCCGACACGGTTTCGGCAGGGGTGGCAGTTCTTTCCCGATGCGTTCCAACGGGTTGCGACCGGGTTTTCCGGGCGCGAGAATGCCAAAATCCCCGGAGACCCCCGACACGGTTTTTCACCGGGGGGTGCGCGGTTCTCCGGGCGCGATCCGAATAGGCTGTGATATTGAACCCCATGCCGGTAAGATACCACGGACGGCGGCTAAAGGAAAGAGCGGCGGAAGGGAAGACGTCAGCGGGCCGTGTCGGGCCGGGGCGGGGCATGCTGGTTCGGCGGG
>MHBL01000069.1 GCA_001803235.1 Lentisphaerae bacterium RIFOXYA12_64_32 | reverse complement strand
GGGATTAGGATCGGGACAAGGACTCGGATGGCCCATCGTCACTGCCGGCCGCCCATTCCTATTGTCGTCGTCTTGTCTCGGGGCCAACACGGCCTTTGCGAACTTCGCATAGTGGGATGTTCGCCAAGAGGCATGATGATGATAATCGGCGCTGATGATGGCACCCCGGGATAGCCCGCCGGGGTTTTCTCCGGGGTTTGGTGTCCGCGCCGCCGGTCCTATGCGTCCCATAGTTCCCATGTGTCCCATACGTCCCATTCCCCCAAATCGGCGGCGCGCATTCGGCTCATGGGACCGGTGGGACGGATAGGATGTATGGGACCTATGGGACTGCGCGCCGCCGGAAAACGAACCAACACGAGCGAAGACCCGGGCGAGCAAGGTCGCCGCAACCGACGGAGTTCGGCCGCAGAGCCCGGCGTCCTCACCCGAACAGGCGCAGCGCGTTGCCGCAGAAAACGTCCTCCTTGAGCCGCTCCGCCTTGGCGGCATCGAAGGCGTGCCGTGTCAGCGCGTCCCTGAACGCCTGGATGCAGTGGTAGGTGTTGTAGGTCAGGCGCTCGCGTTGCGTTGCGAACTCCGCATTCATGGTCGGGTTGGACCACGAGTACGTGTCACGGGTCAGGAAGATGGCGCCATGCGTGTCCGACCAGTGCTCCACGCCGGTGATCATGCCGAACGGCAGGTCGGACCCGAACACCAGCCGCGAGTGCAGCCATTCGCACTGCAGCACGCGGTCGTACACTTCCGGGCAGCTCGCGGAAGACATCTCCAGGTACAGCGACGGGCAGTCTTTCAGCACCTCGGTATCCATGAAGTCGAGGAATTGCTGATAGCGCACGTAGCGCCCCATGTGGGCCAGAAGCACGCGAATGCGCGGGTACCGGTCCGACATGTGCCGGAGGAAGTTCTGGACGTCTTCCGTCCCCACGCCCAGCCCGGACGTGTGCAGGAGCATGACCAATCCTTCGGCATTCATGAACGCCAGCAGGTCCTCGAGGAGGAACTCCGCCATCTTTGCGTCGAAGTTGC
This sequence comes from Lentisphaerae bacterium RIFOXYA12_64_32, assembly GCA_001803235.1. Lineage (GTDB taxonomy): Bacteria > Verrucomicrobiota > Lentisphaeria > Oligosphaerales > YB12-FULL-65-16 > YB12-FULL-65-16. The sequence continues at coordinate 10,973 of MHBL01000069.1, read as the reverse complement.
TCTTCCCCAGGCGGTCGGCGTACGGTTTGACGCCGCTGAACCGCACCCCGGCCTTCTGCGCTTTCTCAAAGGCGGCGACGGCGGGCCGTACGTCCGTGGGGTCGGACACCAGAAACCCTTTCACCCGTGCATCGCGCTTCATGACTTCGATGATGTAGTCGTTCGCGAGTTCGGCACTGACCTCGCGCTGCGGGAACGGGAACGCGATCAGGCCGCGGATCGTCTTGCCGCTGTAGAGTTCGGCGTAGGTCTCGAACAGTTCCTCCCACGACAGGCTCATGAACGTCGTCAGCGCGCCGGACCGCCGTTCGGGCGCGATCGGGCCGACCGCCTGCGCCGGGCCGATGTGGACGTGCGCGTCGAACAGCGCCTCCGGAACCCAGGCCCGAAGTTCGTCGGCCCACAGCCGCACATGGTCCTGGTAGGGCGGAAGTACACGCGGTGTGTCGTTGCATTCGTTCACAGGTCGAACTCCTTGACGGCGGCCCCAATGGCCTTGTCCATGAGCCCCACGACCAGATCGACTTCCTTTCGGGTGATGATCAGGGGTGGCGCCAAGACCAGGATGTCGCCGTTGTTGCGCAGGATCATGCCGTTACGGTAGCACCAGTCGCGGATCCAGCTCCCCACCTTCAGCTTCGCGTCAAGCGGTTTGTTGGCCTTCCCGTCCGCCATGAGCCGCACGGCCCAGAGCAACCCGATGCCGCTGATCTCGCCGATGATGGCGTACTTCGCAGCGAGCCGGTCCAGCTTCCCTTTCAGGTACGCGCCGGTCCTGGTCGCGTTCTCGACCAGGTGCTCCTTCTCGATGATATCGAGGTTGGCCAGGGTCGCGGCGCACGCCACCGTGTGCCCGCCGTACGTGCCGCCGCTGCGGAACTCCGTACCCGGCCCGCGCCGGAACACCTCGGCGACCTTCGGCGTCGTCACGGTTGCGGCGAGGGGGATGAACCCGCCCGTGAAGCCCTTACCGATGGTCATGATGTCCGGGACCACGTCCCAGTGCTGGCAGGCAAACCACTTGCCCGTCTTGCCGAACCCGGTCTGGACCTCGTCGAAGATCAGCAGGATGCCGTGCTTGTCGCACAGCGCGCGAACGCCTTCGAGGTACCTGGGCGGCGGCAGCGGGAAGCCGGTGTTCGAGCCGGGAATCGGGTCCATGATCATGCCGGCGATCAGTTCGGGTTTTTCGAACAGGATCAGTTGCTCCAGTTCGCGCAGGCACTGGCGGCCGTACTCCGCCGGGTCCGTGCCGGGTGGGCAGTCGCGCAGCCGTGCCGCGTTGGTGAACAGGCACCCGGGCAGGAGCGGTTCGAAGTATTCCCGGAACCAAGACAGGCCGGTGACCGACGTGCCGCCCAGGGTCGTCGCATGGTAGGAGTCGCGGCGGGCAATGAATTTGTGCCGCTGCCGCTCGCCGCGCTCGACATGGTACTGGCGCGCCATCTTCAGTGCCGCTTCGTTGGCTTCCGAGCCGCTGTTCACGAAGAAGCTCACCTCCAGGTCGCCGGGCATCAGGTCGGCCAGGCGCCGGGCGAGTTCCACGAGCGGCTCGGTGAAGGTGTCCACGTAGTTCGGGAAGAACTCGAGCCGGTTCATCTGTTCGGTGACGGCACGGGTCACCTCTGGCCGGCAGTGCCCGCACACTGTCGTCAGCAGTGTGGCAAACGAGTCGAAGTACTTCTTCCCGTCCACGTCGTAGACATAGCAGCCCTCGCCGCGCGTGAAGATCTTCGCACCTCGAGCCAGTTCCGCGTTGCTGGCAAAGTGCGGAATGATGAGACGGAGGGCGTCCTTTGCCAGCGCCGCGGCTTTCGTTCCGGTTGTCTTGCGCTTCGTCATGTTGTGTGTCCTCCTCACCTGCACAGCGTTCGCCTGGCTTTCGCCACGACCTCGCGTGCCCTTGCGAGCTGGTCGGCACGGTCGGCGGGTTTCCGGTATTGCGCGATCAGGGCTTGGGCCTTGTCGCGATTGGCCTGCAGCAGCGCGGCCTCGGCCTGGGGTGTCCAGGCGTCGCGCCGCAGGTACTCGGGCATCCACGTCGCTGCGCGCATGGCCTCGATCGTGTGCGGGGCCGTCAGGAAGTTGTCCTTGAACCCGAACCCCACGTCCAGGATGGCGTCCAGGCCGAGACTGTCCTCGGTGATCGCGGGCTTCTCCAGGAACCGCAGCGACCGGGTGAAGTCCCAGTCCATGAGCAGTTGCACCGGGCTGATGGTCAGCCCGGAGTCGATGTGGCCGACGCCGATCTCCGGGTGACAGCCGGTGAAGGCCGCCGCGAGCATCGCGAAGTACGCTTTCTCCAGCGTGCAGTAGGAGCCGGGTACCTTCGCGGGCGGCCATTCGCCCGGGCCGGGCGCCGTGCGGATCCCCGTCCACTTGCGGATGAACTCGCACACGGCCAGGCGCCGGAGCGCCGCGTCGAATGCCGTGAAGCTGACGTTGCCGCTGGTCAGGTTCATGCTGCCGAGAACCGGCATGCCCGTCAGCGGGATCTTCTTCGACTGCAGCAGCCGCGCCGCGAACCACAACGCGACGAACTCCGCCGAGATCACCACGATGGCGCCGCCTACGGTCACCGGCATGTTGACCCCGGCCACCGGCATGGCGGCGAGCTTGGCAGGGTAGAGGCCGCTGCGGATCGTGTGCACGTAGCGCTCCGCGGCGGCGTGCTCCAGTTTCAGCGGCGACGTCGGGCAGGTGTTGGCCATCCAGTGCCAGTACGGGTCGGTGATCCCGAAGATCGCCTCGATCTCCTCCAAGTATGGAATCTGCCGCACGTCGTGGACATAGACGCCCCGGGGGTTGTGCGAATGCTCCAGCAGCACGAGCGCGGCCTCGAGCGGCTCGAGCTCCGGCGGCGTGTCGCCGGCCAGGTTGAGGGCATGCCCGACCCCGGCATCCGGGTGCAGCACGTCGCCCAGGCGAATCAGAGTGACGAAGTCGGGGTGCGTGCCCAGCCGCGTCTCGCCGGTCGCGTCGTCGTAGAAGTAAGTGCTGAGGTTGTGGAACATGACGGGAAGCTTGGGGGCCTTGAACTCCGCACTGTCACCGTAGGGCAGGAACCCGGAGTAGATGATCTCGCGATTCTCGGCCTTGAGTACGGCCTGCCACTGGCTCTTGTCCTCGGCGCGCAGCGCGGCGGCGAACTCCTGGATCAGCCGGGCCGGGAACTTCGCCACCTGCGCCTCGACGTCCACCTGCGCGCCCGCCTGCCGCCAGGCCTCGAGAATGTCCCGGTTCTCGCAGTAAAAGCCCTGCTTCTCCAGGATCGTACACACGCCGCGGCTGAGGACGTCGACATCGGCATCAGTGAGGGTGCTGAACACTTGCGGCTCCTGGTCCGGCCGTTCCCCGGTCCGTGGGTAAGATTATCTTTGTCTAGTATGAAAGATATATACGACAAGCGGGCGCGAATGTCAAGGGGTGGGCGAGCCTTTTTTTTCGACCTGTGCGGGCAAATCCGGCCGCGCGGGATGACGTCCTCGTGCGGACAGACATCGGTCGCGGCCCCGCTCGTAGTGGTGTCGCAGTCCCGGCGGTTGTCCGCCGGGCAAGACACCATCCCCACGCCAGACCGCCGCAACGCGCCGGATGGGCTCTTGGCGCTCCACGTCGTTCCGCGCACTGCGAGCCCACTACGAACAGGCGCATCCTGGCGTCCATGGCGAGTCCCGGCGCCGGGCGTGTTAGCCAGGGCTGTTTCAAGATCTGGCACCACGTCTCGGAAGGCCACGCCTCCGCGCATACCCGGTAGGGGCGGCCTGTCCTCAGGCCGCCCCCCCCGGCGTGGGGACACGCCGGGGGTACTCGCTGCACGCGACGGTCACGAATCTTGAAACAGCCCTGCGTGTTAGCCGCCGTGGGTTGACAACGTCCCAAGGCCATGGTTCATTGTGCATGATCCTGCGAATACTGGAACGAGGTGAATTGGCGCATGACACGGCAGCGGGTAATTGTGGTGGGCGCGGGGCCGGCGGGGCTGATGGCGGCCATTCAGGCGGCCGAGGCCGGCGCGGACGTCTTGCTGCTCGAGAAGATGGACCGGCCCGGGTGCAAGCTGCGGCTCACTGGTCACGGTCGCTCCAACTTCACGAATACCGCACCGATGGCGGCGTTCCTGCAGCGGTTTGGCGCCGGGGCGCGCTTTCTGCGGCCAGCCTTGCACCAGTTCTTCGCGCCAGAGTTGCGTGCCTTCTTCGATGCGTGCGGAGTCCGCAGCGTGGCCGAACCTGACGGGCGCGTGTTTCCCGTCAGCGACCGTGCCGAGGATGTGGTTCAGGCGCTGCTGCGCCGTTGCGAGCAGGCGGGAGTCAAGCGCCGCATGGGCGCTGCGGTGACCGGGCTGGCCGTGGGGCAGGGGCGAATTGACGGCGTGCGCCTGGCATCCGTCGCGGGGGCGGTCGGGCAGGGGACTCCCGGCACCGTTCTTCCGGCCGACGCCGTGGTGGTGGCGACCGGCGGCCTGTCGTACCCGGCAACCGGCTCGACGGGCGACGGGTACGCCTGGGCCGATGCGGTCGGGCACACCCTCGTGCCGACGCGGCCGGCGTTGGTGGGCCTGGAGACTGCCTTTCCGGCGACAACGGCCCCCGAACGTCGAACGCCGAACGCCGATTCCCCAGTCCTGAACACTGAACACCGAACCCTGAACACCCACCCACCCATCCAGGGCGTGAGCCTGAGCGGCGTGCGGGTCCGGCTGAGGTCCGGGACCAGGTGCGTTGCCGATACCATCGGCGAGATGGTGTTCACGCACTACGGCGTGTCGGGACCGGCCGTGTTTTCTGTGAGCCGCGCCGCCGTCGACGCGCTCAGTGCCGGGGACGCCGTGACGCTGTCGATGGACCTGCTGCCGGGTGTCGAGGACGGGGCGCTGGACGCTCGATTGCTGGCGGAGTTCGCTGCTCACGGCAGGCAGTTCTGCCGTACGGTTCTGGAGCAGTTTGCGCCTCGGGCGCTGGTGGCGACCTGCATGGCTGTGGCAGCGATCCCGGAGGCGAAGCATGCCAGCCAGGTCACGGCGGTTGAGCGGCGGCAGGTGCGGCAGTGGCTGAAGGACGTTCGGTGGACTGTGACCGGTTCCCGATCGTATGCTGAGGCCATTGTCACGGCCGGCGGCGTTGACACGCGCGAGGTCGAGCCCCGCACCATGGGGTCGCGCCGGCTGTCAGGTCTGTTTTTTGCTGGCGAAATCCTGGACATCGATGCCGACACGGGCGGCTACAATCTCCAGGCGGCGTTCTCGACCGGCTGGGTGGCTGGCCGCGCGGCGGCGGAACGGCATTGACGAAGTCCGGTCAGCGGGCCATATTCTCCGAACGTCCGGAGTCCCCCGCGTTTGCGGCGGGGAGTTTGGCCATCATGCGTCTTCCCCGAGGCGGGAGTCTGCGTATCGCACTGAGGTTGGCATGGCAACACCTGAAGAGAAGAAACCCGAGGCTGAGGCACAGCCGCAGGCGGCGCCGGCCAAGTTGGCCGTGAAGCAGATCAAGTCGAAGGGTGAACTGCTGCGGTTCGCGGCCACAACCCCGGCCGCACCGCCGCCATCCGAAGGATCTGCGGCGGCCTCCGTGGCGAGGGAAGAAGAGCTGGAGGCGGAAGCTGAGGTCGCGTCCACGGCGCCGGACGAGGGCGAGTCGGAGGCTGCCGAGTCTGGAGCAGGGCCGGTTGATGCGCCAGCGGTCCAGGCGCCGAAATCGCCGGTCGTGACGGGCAAGGGTGAACTGTTGCGGTTCGCGCCGACGTCCGTGGCTGCCCCCGAGGAAGGGCAGGCGTCTGCAACCGGTGGCGCCGCAGCGGCACCGAGCCGGCTGAAGGTGGCGGACGAGAAGCCGCAACCCAAGCGCTTGGCACTGCCCGACAAAGGCGAGAAGGAGTCGGCACCGTCTCTGGCGGACAAACTGCCGAAGCGCATCAAGGTCACGGCGCCCGCGGACCCGCTTGACGCGGCCATTGGGCGTCGGCCTGCCAGATTAAAGGCCAGGGAGCAGGAGGAGGAAAGCCGTGCGCCGGTGGGGCGGGGGACGAAGATGAAGCGACGGATGCACGCCGTCGAAGAGTCAAACAAGACCACACGCCTGATCATCGGCATGGGTTTTGCTGCGTTGTTGACGATCGTGATCGCTGCCGTTTTTATCCTTTACACCAAGAAGAAACCGGAACCGGAGATGGACATCCTCCAGATGGCCACGCAGCCGGTGGCGGACGAAACCGATTCGATTCCGATGGAGACGCGACAGGCGGTGTGGAAGGAGGCTTGGACCAACGAGGCCCGGGCCACCAAGGACGCCGAAGCGCAGTACCCGATGAACGCGAAGGACGACCTCAAGGACACCCGTGAGCAGGGCATGAAACGCCAGCGCTACAAGGAACGGCAGGAGAGCACCTACAACTTTGAGACGGCCAAGAAGCACGGCCTGGGGCCTGGAAAGGTGGACGCCATTGTGCAGGCCGGACTCCGGAAGGGTTGGAAGGTTCCGACGGAAGCGGAACTGGGGATCAGCACGACGGCCGTGGCGGCCAAGCCTGAGGAGGGCGCAGCGTCCGAGACGGACAAGCCCGTGGCGGTTCAGGAAGGCGGGAAAGCTCAAGGTGCTGCCGGTGCGGTGGCGCGCTGAGCGGATGCCTTGTTTTCATCACCGGTGCGTACGTGCGTGTCGTGGCGATGACAGCACGGAGGGTGTGTCCATGGCCAGGACCAACGGCATTGCGCGTCGATTCAACCCGACGTGGGGCCGGACTAGCCCGCGAGGACGCGGGGCGCGCCCAGCTCAGAATGCGCACGAAACCTGGAGCGTCCGCGCGGGCTCTGGGCGTGAGTGAATCAGCACACCCATCGTGCGGGGTTGATCGCCGACGAGGACATTGAAGCATGACTTGCACGACACCCCACCCCATCGGCGTCGGTATTCTCGGCGCTGGCCGTCCGAACATCGCCACGCAGAGCCACATTCCCGGCTGTCAGCGTTCGCAGAAGGTGCGGATCGTCGCGCTGTGTGACCGGCTCGAGAGCGTGCGCGACTACGCCGCGCAGTGCGGCGCCAAGGCCTATACCGACTACGCCGCCATGCTCGGCGACCCACAGGTCGACGTGGTGCACGTGGCCACGCCGGACTGGTGTCACTGCGGTCAGGCGGAACAGGCCCTGGCCGCCGGCAAGCACGTGCTGCTGCAGAAACCGCCCTGCGTGACCCTGGCGGAACTCGAGCGCCTGCGCCAGGCCGTGAAGCGGGCGCCTCTGTCGCTGAAGATCGCCTTGAATACGCGCGAAACCCGCCTCTGCCGCACGGTCCGCAAGCTTCTGGTCGACGGCGCGATCGGCGCGGTGCGCCACGTCCGTATTGCCTACCGCGGTCACCGGTTTCCCATTCCCGACCCTGCGAGCCCGTACCTGAAGAAGGAAATGGGCGGGGTGTGGATTCACAACGCCATGCACTGGCTCGACGAGGCGTCTTTCTACGCCGGAGTCCTACCGACGTCCGTGCAGGTGTTCACGACCCGGAACGACAATGGCCCGCCGGAGAAGCTGGGCGAAGGCCCCAACTACTGGTCCGCGCGGTTCGAGTTCGGCCCGGACGTGACCTGTCACCTCGAGTACAATACCATGCTGCTGAAGGACGGGCTGCCGGGTGGCATGTTCCGGTCCGTGATCGGCACGGAGGGCGAACTGCGGCAGGCCTACGGCAGCACTGAACTGCTGCTCCACCGCAGGAACGCGGACCGGCCTGAACCCTGCGCCCTGCTCGACGCGGGACTGTCTAACGAAGAAGCCGGGCACGATTCGTTCCGGCGCGTCGTCGACCAGCAGGCCGACCAGATGCGCGACGGCGAGGAGCGCGCCCCGAAAGCGGCCGACTCGCTGGCCTTGATGGAGGCGCTTCTCGCCGGGGCCGCCAGTGCGGAGTCCGCAACGCGGGTGGTGTTGGCGGACGGCAGGCGTACTTGATGCCGCACTGGGCTCGCTGCGTCTGTTTCAGCTCGGTATCGCGCGTCACTGCGTCACAGACCGGTCCGTGACAACGCCCCAAGCAACCTGAATTTCCTCGGAGGTGCGCGCATGACCTACGGCATCGGAGTGGTCGGAGTCGGGGTCTGGGGTTGCCACAGCCTGGAACACATGCTGCTGAAGTGCGGCGACGCGCGTGTCGTGGCGGTCAGCACCGACGAGTCGCTCGGCGCGCACTGCTTTCCCGAGCCTGTCGCCGAGCGCGGTTCGGCGTACGCGAAGGAACTGAAGGCCGAGTTTCGGGCCGACTGGCGCGAGGTCGTCGCAGACCCGCGCGTGCACATCGTCTCCGCCATGGCCTGCCCGACGCAGAAAGCGCAGGTGATCCTCGCCGCATTGCGCGCCGGGAAACACGTGGTGACGGACAAGCCGCTGGCGTTCACGGTCGAGGAAGCACGGGCCGTCTGCGACGCGGAGACGGCGTCGACGGGCCGCGGGTTCATGCTCGCGGGGTATCATCGGCGGCCGTTGGTTGCGCGTCTGATCGAGGTCGCGCGGGTCGGTCGACTGGGCCAGATCAAGGCGGTGTCAATGCGCCTGTGTTTCATGGGTGGCGTCTATCCCGGGTTTGTACCCACCACGCAGTGGCGCGCCGAGGTGCCGAGCGCGGAACTGACGACGATTGGCTCGCACGCGCTGGTGACCTTGATGCGGCTCTTGCCGGAATTGCCGGTGCGCGTCAACGCCATGGTGCGGAACTGCTTCTACGAGTCCTATCGGGCCGTGGGCGCCGAGGACTGGGCCGAGTTGAACCTGCAGTACGGCTCGGGCGCCGTGGCCAACGTCACGGTCGCCAGGCTGCCGCACAAGGTGCCGGGCGAGGACATCCTGCTGGAAGTGACCGGCACGGACGGCTACGCCGACATCACCGGCACGCGGTTGAGCGTCTACCCCGGCCCGGAGGTCGTGGACCTCGCCGTCGACGGTGCGGCCGTCAACGACGAGACGTTCAAGGCGTTCTACCGCGCCATCGAGACGGGCGCCGCCGCGCCGACGACGTTCGCGGAAGGACAGAAGCTTCAGGCACTTCTTGACGCGGCACTGCAGTCGGCCCGAACCCGCACCGTCGCGGCAGTAGGGGCCGTGTAGCCAAGCGTGCGGCGGCACGGCAAGTCGGCGTTGTCGACCAGACGCCTTCTCCGCAGGGTGGACAGAGAGCGAGTGCGCATCGGCCGGCAAATCAGCAATCAAAAATCTGAAATGCAAAATGTGAGTTAGTAGCATTGGGGGTGACAGCTAACGACGGCGACAATCGGTGTACATCGTGGATCGACGCTCTGAGGAAGTAGAGCATGGCTCCAGCCTTGCTTACCCCCTTGGCCACTCGCCCCACGTCGCCTCGTGAATCGCCGCAGGGCGACGTCACGGGGCTCCGGGGCGGACGCGGCGCACACGGCTACCCCGCACCACCCGGACCTCGGCACCGTGCGGGTCGTCCGCGGCGTCGACCTTAAACCGGCTATCGGCAACCAGTGCCTGGTGCAGTTCGGCGCACGTGAACTTGATGTATCCGTCCATGATGAACAGCGCCTTCAGATCTGCGACGACGTATGCCCCCCGCGGGCGCCGCCGCAGGTACTCCCAGCAGCGGTCCAGAATCGCCCGGTCGAGCCGCACCACGACCGGCTTCGCGACCCACGCAAAATCGTTCTCCGTCCTGCCCAGCGCAAACAGCGCGTCCAGAATCGCGAACTGGATGTCGCCGCTCTCGGGGCAACCCTGGTGGCACGGTCCGAGGAAGTCGATCGCCGTCTGGTACTGCCCGTTCAGTACGTAGGCGCCCCCCAGCCGGGCCTGCGCATACACGTCACGCGGGTGCCGCCGCACGTCGGCTTCGCAATACGCGACCAGCGCCGGGTAGTCCTCCGCCTCCACCAGCGCCGCGTAACCCTCCCAGTCCTCGAAACCGTCGTCGTCATCCCAGACATCGTCGACCGGCCCCGGCCTGTGCCGGTGTACGACACAGGCCCCCGGAAACCGCAGGATGTTCGCATCGTCGTCCATACTACCCGACCTCCTTCTGATGTGCATGGTCGCCGGTCGCGGCCCCATCGAGACCATCGAGGTCGTCGAGAGCTTCGGGATTGCGCCCCGTGCTTCGCGCCGTAGCCGCCTTCACGACACCGCGGCGCGCGGCGCGGCCGCCAACGCGTCCAGCGGACGAGTCCGCGCACAACTACTCCAGGAACGCGGTCAGGAACGCCTCGAAGTCCGTGTGCCTCTGCACCCGCGCAAACACCAGAAAGCGCTGAGCCTATTTCCCCAGAAGCCGAACCTGGCTCGCACCCGCCAACTGCCGGTCCCGCACGTAGCGCTCAAATTCCACGACGACCTGATCGAACATGGCCCGTTCCTCCTTGCTTGTCTCCCTCAATACACCTCACCTCACCACCGCGCATGGCAGAGCCTGCGACTCATGCTTGATGCTACTATACGCTATTAAGAATAGCATCTGCAGAAGTCAATACAGAGTAACGGATAGTTGTCTAAAATATACGAATAAAGAAGATATACTGCAGCCGTCTATCCCGGTGATAATCGGCAAGTACCGCACACCTTGCATCCGCCCGGAGCCGTGCTATGTCTATAAGGAGCAAAGGGATTGGGGCGATCACCCCGATCTACCCGCGCCGCGGCCCGTCGCCCCGGCGCAATCCCGAAAACCGGGCCTCAACCCCAAAAGTACGGCTGCAGTCTACACAGCGTTCGGGAACGATAACGATGGCGGACGGATGGCGGCCGCCAGGCAGCGTGGTGCGGTTCGTCGATCATCGGTGGTGCTGTCGAATGCTCCCCCCGGAGATGGAACCGCAGATCACGCAGATGACGCGGATGCCGGAAGAGCACGAGACACCGGGAACCCGAACAAGAGGCCGTAGCCGACCGAGTACGGCGGCTAGGCCCGGCGTTGGCCCCGACAAGACGACCGAGCCAGGAATGGGCGGCGGCAGTGACGATGGGCCAT
>MHBL01000068.1 GCA_001803235.1 Lentisphaerae bacterium RIFOXYA12_64_32 | reverse complement strand
GTGCGGCGTAGTAACCAAGTGAACCTGTTCACCTGCCACACGAGGTGGCAGGTGTCTGTGCTCCACCCTTTGCTGACGCAGCACGGCCTGACGTGTTGTGTCCTTACCACCGCCATCCTTCTCCTTGTCGCGCCTTTCGCGTGTTTCGTAGTTCCTCCGTCCGGGTTCCAGCGCCCGCTCAGTCTGGTGTGCGTGCCTGCTGGCGCTCGAACCAGCGCCCGATCAGGATGCTCGTCTCGTACAGAATGAGCAACGGTACGGCCATGGCCGCCTGCGTGATGATGTCCGTCGTCGGCGTCAGCACGGCCGATGTGATGAAGATGAGGACCACCGCGTACGGCCGGCCTTTCGACAGGGTCTGTACCTGCACCAGTCCCAGCCGCAGCAGGATGGTCAGCACGACCGGGAGTTGGAACACGATCCCGAATCCCAACAGCAACTGCAGGCAGAACGAGATGTACCCATCCACGGACCAGAGCTGCCGGATATTCTGTGACCCCAGCGACACGAGGAAGGCGATTCCCCACGGCAGCAACAGGTACCCAAACGCGACTCCGGCGCAGAAGAACACAAACCCCATGCCGACTCCGAACCAGACCACCCGGCGTTCCTCCGACTTGAGTCCCGGCGCGACAAACGACCATGCGAACCCGAGGATGAATGGCGCGGCGATGACCGCCCCGGCCAGAAGCGCCAGTTTGATCTGCACCAGGAACCCGGCCATCGGCGTCGTGTACATCAAGTCCACACGGTCTCGAACGCGCGCCAGGGGCCATTCCAGTGCCCGGTAAACGGTGCCGGTGAGAGTAAACCCGAGTCCGGTCGCCACGGCCAGCACGCCCAGCGACTTGAGGATGACCCAACGCAGTTCTTCCAGGTGATCCCAGAAGGACATACGTTTCTCAGTATCCTCGCTGTCTTGAGCCATAGCTTTGGACGTCCACGGAATGGGGGTTGGCGTGTCGAGTGTCGGGTGTCGAGGGGGGCGTTTGGTGTTCAGGAGAAACGGTGTGTCTTGGAGCGCCCGCGTCTCGCGGGCTGAACCCTCGCCGGGTGTCCAGGTGCGTGCGGCGGTGTTCTGTGTATCGGTGTTAAGGGAAAGGCCCTAGCCGTACTCCGCGCTTCCGATTAGTATGGTATGAACAGGTTGTACCGCTCCGCGACCTGCCGGATCTGAACATCGATCTCCGGAGCGGGTTTCAGAGTCCGCTCTCCGATCAGGTGAAAAACCTTCTGCGCCGCCCAGTCCAGCGCCAGTTGTGGCGAAGCCCGCGGGGCGTCCAGTACGCTGCCGCGGAAGACCAGTTCCTCGAGTTTGCCTTCCGCATCGCGGCCATACACTTGGAGCGCAATCTCCTGCGTCCCGGACGGATACCTGCCATAGACGGAAAGCGTTTCGCCCCGGTACAGGTGCGGCAGCGTCTTCGGGAAGATCTCCGCCGCCAGGTCTCCGGTCACGTGGTACCGCACATCCCTGACAATCAGGTCGGAGTGGCCAGCAACGAACCCGACCATGTTCCCGCGGAATTCCGCCAGCTTCTCCTTGTGCAGGCTTGCGCCCCGGTTGTGGTACGCCAGGAAGTCCAGCAATTGCAGGTTCGCGCTGCGGCCGGCACTGAACGCGTAGATGGACACATCGCCCTTGTTCAGTTCCACGATCTTTCGGATGAGCGCGTCGTTCGCAAGGCTCTCGCGTACCGTGGACTTGCCATCGGTCATCAGGTAGATCAGCAGCGGCCGCGCCTCGTCGCCGGTCTGGCCGGTGACCGACGGGGCCACGCCCGCGAACACGTCCGTCATTCCGTCCCGGACCAGTGCCTGGACGTACTGCACCGCCTTGTCCAGGTGCGTCTTATCCACCGGCACCGGTTTGTCGAACAGTACGTTCGGCTCGTCGCGGAACGACACCACGTTAAACCGATCCTGGGGCTGCAGGCTGGCAAAGGCCTCCACCGCCCCAACTTGGAACTGTTCCAGCTTCTGCGGTGAGATGCTGGTCGAGCAGTCGATGACAAAGACCACGTCCTTCGGGATCGACTGCAGCCGTTCACTGCGCGGGTTCGGGGAGATGTCGACCCGGAAGACGCCGCTGCCGTCGCGTTCCTCGAAAACGGTCAACCGCACCGCCATCAGCGCGTCCATCTGGTCAATGCCCTGGAAACGACCGTCTTCCAGTCCGGAGAGTTTTGCACCGTTGCGCGGCCCCAGGCCCTCGCGTCCGGCCGTGCCGTCGCCACCGTCGGCTCCCGGTGGCAGTTCTCCCGGCGGCAACGGTTTGAACCCCGGCAACGACAGGCGCATGCCCACGTCGTAGGACTTGCCCAGTGCGTTTTGCAGGTCGCCGCTCGCCACCAGGCTGGGCAGCATTTTGTCCGTGTTCTGCCGCGGCACGTTGGGGATGAACTGCCGGTTCAGGGCCAACCGCTCCGGACTGAGCTTGGAGGCGTCAATGGCCAGAATGGTTGGGCGCGGCGCCGTGGCGACTCGCCCGGGTGTCGGTTCGGGTTGCTTCGGCGCCAGGAGGCTGCGCCCCAGTCCGGCCAACCGCACCTGTGGCGGCGCTTCGCCAGTCAGCTTGTTCGCCTCGAAGATCTTCTGCACCGCGTCGGTTCGGCGGGTGATCTCGCGCAGTTCCTGCTTGACCTGCTCCGCATCGGCACGCGGCGTGGGGCGGTTCATGACTCGGTCCCGCAGGTCCACCGAGTGCAGGCGCATTGTCGGGGGCTTCTGCGCGGGTTCGGTCGGCACCGACGTGAACGCGGCAAGCCGGATCCGGTCCGCAAAGGCCAGGAGGAACAGGTGCAGCAGCACGGACAGTACCGCCGACGCCGTGATGTAGGATGATTTCCGCATGTCGTCGTTCCAATCCACCGGGGCTCAAGCTCCCCGCGGTTCCCGCAGACCCTGGCTCAATACTCCCACCAGCCCCGGCTCTAATGTACCACGCCGCGACACGATAGGGAAACGCCCCTTTGGCAGACGCGCGCATGGCGTCAATTGGCGGTTGCGGTTCATGGGCCCGGTTTCTCTAAGAAACTTCGACCTGCGCGGGAAGATCCAGAGAGAGAAACGGCGGTGCAAGGCGGGCAGTGGCGCGGGACCTCCGGGACCGCAGCAGAGTGCCTCGGGTCCGTCCCGGACCGAGGTCTTCGGCCGGGGATCCGTCGTCGCGCGAGCCGTTTCGCCGGACAGAGCCGGCCGACGCACCCCGCTACGGCGCGCGACGCGCCGAGCCACGTGCGCGCTCGGTCGTATCCCCGCCGGGGCACGTCGCTTGTTTCCAGCTTTGAGATTACGGCAACAGAGAACCGGCCCCTCCGAGCCGTCAGGGGTGGCGCGGTCATGACGGGTTCTGCGCGTGTCGCATCCAGGGGGGGTGTTCGGGGAGCAGGCCTTCGAATTCGGCAACGAGCGCCTGTTCGTAGCCCCCCGCGTAGGCGCCGTCGCGGAAGCGGCCGTAGGATTCCTGTGCAAACCGTTCCCACGACGCGTCCTCGCAGCCCGGCCGGATGGGGTAGAACAGCACACCGGCGTCGCGTGCGGCGCTGAGATCATTGAGCGAGTCGCCGATGAGCAGGACCCGCTCCGGTGCGTACCTGCCGGTCGTGGCAAGGCGCAACTGCTCGGCTTTGGTGCCCAGTTCCTGGCCGGCGATGATCCGCACATACGTTTCGAGGCCGTGCTGGCGCCATTCGTTCAGCAGCGCCTCTTCGGGCGTCTGCGAGACGACGATGGCATCGGAGTGCCGGCGGATGCATTCGAGACTCTCCCGTGCCCAACGGAACGGCGGAATGGCCGGCATCCCGGCCGCGATGTCCGCGTTCACGGCCAGGCTCCAGTCCAACAGGCGCGCCAGTTCGGGGTTGCCGGTCCGTTTCACCTCGGCTTGCAGCGTTGGGTTGCCGAGCGGCAGCCCCGAGTGCACGTACTCCCGCAGAGCCGTAGTGTCGGGCAGCGGCGCCCCGCCGGCGACGGCATCAGGCCACTGCTGCAGCAGTTCGAACACACGCAGGAGCGCTTCGAACCGGTTCGAACCGCGAGTCCGCGAGTAGAGGTTGACGAACTCCGCCGCCTGTCGGACGTGCCGCTCGATCGGCGCCAGGCGCCACACCGACACAATCCGGCCATGGAAGAACTGCTTCTGCTTGACCTCCATGGTGTCGAATACGCACCCGTCGGAGTCGATGCCGACGAAGCTGTCGTGCTGCGGTACGAATCCGCTCAGATCGGCTCTGGTATAGTTGGCCATGGCCCGTTCCCTGCTGCTGTGGAAAGACGTGCTGCTTGACGCCGCGCACCGGCGCGGGCCCCGCCCGCGGCGCCCGTTCCTTAACTGAACCCGACACAAGGCGTTGCGTTCGGCCGGTAAGATAGCACCGCGGCGGCTCGGGTTCGATGGGGCCCGGCCACCGCCGTGTGATGCGTCAGCGCTTCCCGGCCGGCGTGCCGCACGATCATACCAAGGTGAAACTGGCAACGACGCTTCCAGAGCCCGCGAGGACGCGGGCGCTCCAAGTCAGACCCCGTGCCAGACCCTGGAGCGCCCGCGTCCTCGCGGGCTCTGGGCCCTTTCAGTTTCATGGTACCCCACGACTGCAAACTCGCGTTTTCTGGCAGACTTTGTGACGATCGCAACGACGCTTTTCGAGTGTCGGGGGGGGGCGGACTTCAGCAATCAGCAATCAACGATCAGCAATCGGCGTCGGTCTTGGTTCCGGCTACGCCGGGTTAGGAGTCGCGGGTGGAACGACCGGATGCTGGCCCGTGCGTGAGACCCCCGTGGCCTTGTGCCACGGGTGAATCGGGTTCGCCGGCCAAGCGTGCAGGCCCGCCCCCTCTTCCCTTGCCCCCGTCCGCCGCCGGCGGACGGGGGCAAGGGAAGAGGGGGAGTCAAAGTGCGGCGCTGTAGCCACCCGAACCCATTCACCTGCCACACAAGGTGGCAGGGGGCTATGCTCCACCTTTGTTGACGCACCGCGATGCCGTTGCCGATCGAGTCTTGCGCCCCGTGTTTTCCGCGAGTACGTTTGGCACCATGTGCAGCCTGGTGGCGCGCGGCGCATCTTGGGTTCGCCAGATCCGGTCCGTGGCAGGGCTGTTTCATTCTCGGTTTCGGGAGTTGGGTCAGTGGCTCGGACGGTCCCTCGGCCGAGGGAACTGCGGTCCGGGACGTCCCGCGCCACCTGCGTTCCATGCCTCCAGAGGCGAGAATGAAACAGCCCTGGGGCTGCGGGGGCGGGGCACCGGCGGGGGTGCGATGACGGTTTGGACGTGCATTCTGATGCTGACCATCGTGCTGGTGTGGCCGCTCTCAGCGGTTCAGGCCGGGATTGCCGCATCCGTGCACCAAGTGATGCCGGTCAGCCGCAACGGGGCCCCGATCGAACTGGACGTGACACTGCGCCAGGACGGCGAGGACCTGATTGAGGGCAACCTCGAACTCACGGTCCGGTACGGTGATCGCGTGCTGCTGCGGCAGAGCACCGAGCCGACGGCGCTGGGACCGGGTGAGCGCACGTCCAGGATCATGCTTCAGCCGCTGCCCGCCGTCGGACTCCGGTTGCAGCCGGAATTGACCCTCCGGCTTCTGACGCTCAACGGCCCGGTCTTCCTCGGCCGGTTCCCATTGAGCCTGCCCAACCCCATGCAGCGCTCTCTGGTCCTGGGCGTTGTAGAAGCCCCGGCGAGGCTGGATGCGCCGTTCGTCAGCGCCGCGCAAGGATTGGAGTTGAGCCCGTTTCTCCCCTCGTCACCGCGGGTTTTGGCGCCGGGTCCCGACGGGGTTGCGTGGATGGGATTGGTGACTTCGTTCGAGACCGTTGCCCCCGCCGACCTGCCCACCGAGCCCCTGAACCTCTGCGCGTACGACGTGCTGGTCCTGCTGCCGACGGGGTTCAGTGCGCTCAAGGCAGGCCAGGCCGAAGCGCTGTTGCGTTGGGTCCGCGCCGGCGGCAGTGTCTGCGTCGTTCTCGGGCCGCGACTCGCGTCGCACCACGCCGCCTTCGTGAGTGCTCTGGCGGGTGCGGACTCCGCACCGTTTGGTTTGGACCTGGATGGGAACCTGGTGCTGCCGGCAACCGTCCCCACCGACAAGATGAGTTGCTTTCACGTCGGGCTGGGGCGGGCGGTTTTGGCCCCGACCCGCGTCCTGTCCGACTTGGCTCCCGCCAGTGCGGAGTGGCGGCGGACAATTATCTTCCTCTGGAAGGTGCGCCAGAGCATGGTTGCCCAGGTCGAGAAGCGTCAGGTGCGCCCGGACACGGCGTTGGACATCCTGGGCCCGTTGCCCGTGGACACGATCCTGCCCCTGTACCGCAGCCTGATGCCGGGCGCCGTCGCCGCCGTGCCTCCGATGCTGGCCCTGCTCGTCATTCTGTTGTTCGTGCTGGCTATTGGTCCGGCAGACTACCTGCTGCTGGGATGGGTGCGCTGTCGGCACTGGACGTGGCTGTCGTTTCCCGTGCTGTGCGTGGGGTTCACGGCGGCCATCCTGATCCTGGCACGGCATGTCCGGGGCCGCGAGGACTTGCGCCGTGCCCTCGTGCTGATCGATGTCGACGCGCGAGACGTGGTGCTGCGGACGACCCGGCTGGAACTGTTGCTGCAGGCCAAAGACCGCGATGTGACCAGCGAGGTGCGGCACGCGTGGTTCGCGGTTGTCGAACCTCCGAGCGCCGCCGAGTCCGGAGCACGCCGCGTGACTCCGCCCGGACCGGAGCTCACGGGCAGGGTCCCGGTGCAGTGCAAGGCGATGCTGCGTCTGCGGCAGTGGCAGCCGCAGATGGTCAAGACCATGGGCTTCGCGACGGCACCGTCCGGGGTGCCGGCGCCGGCCTGGCCCGCAGACGCCGCCGGTGTGTCGCCGGGGCAGGCCCCCGCGGGGACTGGAACCGGAGCAGCCTCTGCACCGGTTCGGACCGCCGAGGTGGTGGTGTACGTGGATGACCTCTGCGGCATGAGCCGCCGTGCTCTTGCCCGACGTGAGGCAGCCGTCAGGAACCCGGGCTGGCGTCTGGGGAACAGCGAGGTCGCACCCCTGCTGCGCTTCTTCGGCGAGATCAGCGCGCCGCCGCGAGACAACGGTTTCTTCTCGATTGTGTCGCAGATATCGCCGAACGGCGCCGGGCATGTGGAGGAACTGGCCGTGCATGATCCGGATGTCCCGGGGGAGCGACTGCAACTCCTGCTGCTGCGGCAGGGCGGCGACTACATCGCCTACCGGCGGGTGGTCCGGCGCCCGCCGGCGGGGCCGCAACCGTGATGGCGATGTCACCGGGCGCACCACGCCGCGCCCGGCTCGCTGCACAAGTCCAGAGAGTCGCGAGGGCGAGTGGCATGACGAGCGAGACGAGCAGGACTGGGCGCGGATAGGGAGTCCCCCGATGGCGTTCATCGAGATCGAGAGCCTGGTGGTCTGCTACGGACGGACCGCGGCGGTCAAAGGGGTTTCGTTTCAGGTTCCGCAGGGCGAGGTGTTCGGGTTCATCGGACCGAACGGTGCGGGTAAGACCACGACCATCAAGGCCCTTGCCACGTTGCTCAAGCCGGCCTCCGGTCGCGCGCGTGTGGGCGGTTTCGAAGTGCGGGTTCAACCGGACCGTGTCCGCCAGATCATTGGCTACATGCCGGACGTGCTGGGGCTCTACGACGAACTGACCGTGAACGAGTACCTGCACTTCTTCGCCGCCGCGTACCGGCTCGATCCGGACCGGTGTGAGCGCGTGGTCAACGATGTGCTGACCCTGACCGACTTGGGGGGCAAGCGCCATGCCCGCATCGATGAACTGTCGCGCGGTATGCAGCAGCGGCTCAGTCTCGCCCGCGTCCTGCTCAACGACCCGCAGTGCCTCTTGCTGGACGAACCCGCCAGCAACCTGGACCCGCGCGCTCGTATCGAGATCCGGGAAATCCTCAAGGAACTGCAGAACCTCGGCAAGACGATCCTGATCTCGAGTCACATTCTGCATGAACTGGCGCAACTCTGTACCCGGATCGGAATCATCGAGGCCGGACGAATGGTGGCCCAGGGTTCGCTGGAGGAGATCTACCGCACCCTGGGGCTGGTGCGGGTCATCCACGTACAGGTTGCCAACCAGACGCCGGAACTGCTCGAACAGATCCGGAAGCTGGATGGCGTGGTGGCCGTGGCCGTCGAGGTGGACCGACTGGCGATCCAGATCCAAGAGGATAAGCTGCCCGTCGTTGGACTCGCGGACAGGCTGCATGGACTCGGCGCGCAGATCTACATGTTCCAACCCCAGGCCATGGACCTGGAGACGGCGTTCATGAAGTTGACCCAAGGCAAGACGGCGTAGGTCGGCGGTCGGAGACTCGAAGAAGTCGAAGATCTCGAGGAAATCGAGGAAATCGAGGAAATCGAGGAAATCGAGGGAATCGGGGGAGTCGAAGGTCGGTTGATGCAGGTCTGGTGATTCGTGCTCCGTGGGTGCACTGCGCCCCGACGCGGGTCACCGAACTCGGTGCACCCCAGTCGCCCATGAAACACCTTCTCCCAGCACAATTCTGGCCCCTGCTCGCGAAGGAGTTGCGGGAGCAATCCAGCCGGCGGCGGTTGTACACGCAGCGCGCCCTGTACGCGCTGGGGTTGGCCGGGTGCTTCTTCCTGTTCGTCACGTACTTGCCGGGGAACCTCGGTGCGGGGCCGGCGCAGATGCTGGGCGGCGGCGAGGTCGTGCTGCGCGCCCTGCTGCTGGTTCAGTTTGTGACCATTTGTCTCGTCCTGCCCGCGTCCATGGCCGGCGCCATTGCCTACGAGCGGGAGTGCGGCACGCTGGACCTGCTGCGGCTTACCGGCCTGCGGGCGCACGAGATCCTGCTGCAGAAATATGTCGGGCGGCTGATCCCCATGTTCACCATGCTGCTGGCGTCCATGCCGCTGCTGGCCCTGGCCTATTCGTTGGGCGGGTTCTCGACGGCGTCACTGTGGTGCGGGGTGCTGTTCCTGTTCTTGGCTTGCCTGCACGTGGGCGCACTGGCCATTCTGGTGTCGGCCGTCTGCGACAGCTTGTTGACCGCGTGGATCGGTGCGTACCTCGCGGGCGCCCTGTTCTACGGCGTGCCGCTGGCGCTGTCCCTGGTCAAACCGCTGGTGCCCACGCGGGGCACCGCCTTGCCGTGGAACGAGGCCATGCTGTTGGTCCTGGTGCCGGTACCGGGCCTTGGCGGGACGGATGCGTCGTCGCCGCGCCTGCTGCTGCTGCGCAGCATTCCAGTCCTCATCTCGACGCTGCTTTTCCTGTGGCTCGCCTGGCGCGCAGTCGCCGCACCGCGTGCGGCCGGACCGCGGCGGCGGAACCCGTTCCTGCACGTCTGGGGTTTCCTGAACGCGGAAGCGGCTCTGGTGCCGGTCAAGTCCAGGCTGCCGCGGACCGAGCCGGTCGCCTGGCTCGAGGAGAACAAGCGGACGTTCTCCAAGACGCAGGACCTGATCCGGCTCTTCCTGTTCCTGGCCTTCCCCCTGTTGGTGGCGGAGTTCCCTCTGGAACTGGCGCAGACCGCACTGCAGAGGAGCGGACACTCGGCGACCATGGCCGCCTTGGGCGGGTTGCTGTTTGTCCTCGCGGTGCTGGCGGTCTGTGCCTCCGCTGTGACCACCGTACTGGAGGAGCGGTCGCGGCAGACGCTGGATGTCCTGCTCGTCACACCGCTCAGCGGCCGCGACATCGTGCGGCAGAAGATGCACGGCACCTGGCGCCTGGCGTGCGTGTTCTACGCGGGGCTGTGCCTGCTGCTGCTGATCGAGGCCCGGGGCGAGATGAGTCGTGCCAGGTTCGTGACCTTCCTGCGCGTGGTGCCACTGCCGCTGGCGCTCGTCATTGTGGGATTGGTCACCTGGCTGGGCATCCTGGCGTGGCGCCGGATTCCGGTGGGCCGCACTTGGCGGGCCCTGGGTGTGGCCGCCCTGTTCCCGGGCCTGCTGCTCGCCGATGCCTGGGCTGGCCGGGCACCGTTCTATGCCCCATGCGTCACCGACTGGTGGGCCGCCGGCGGGCTCGACGCGCTGCTCGGGACCCTGCTGGTCGGCGTGGTGACCGTGCCCATGTTTGCCTGGGTCGCGATGTGGATTGGTCTGAACGTTCGGAACCGGCAACACGCCGTGGTGAGCATCCTGACTGTGCTGGTCGCGTGGAACACCCTGCCGTGGCTGGCCGGTTGGGCGTTCTTGCCGGTGCTGCTTGCCATCCCGAACGGCTGGTCTTACGTCGGGGGCTGGCAACCCGCGTTTCACAGTCCCCTGGCGTGGTTGGCGCTCACGGATATGGGGCAGGCCGGCCGCATCACCGCACCGCTCTTCCTCGGACTGCTGGTCTGGCACACCGCGATCCTGCTCTTCTTCCGCAGGATGTGCCTGGTCCACGCCGACCGCTACCTCGGCCGCATCCCCAGGCCTGACAAGCCACCCCAGGACCTGCGGTGACCGGGCGTGTCTTCTTCCAGTGCCAGCAGGCCGTTATTGGCGCCCGCCGGCACTCGTTCTGCTCGCCTTTCGGCGGACGTGGCGACTGGGAGCGAAAGTGACGCAGCCACTGGGCGACCAGTGCGCCGTTGAGATCGCCCGCCGTCTCGTCACGGTTCGCGTTGCATGCCCTCCGCCGGTGGACCGCCCCGGATGCGGTCGCTGGTTCCAGCTCCGGTGGGTGTGCCATCGCAACTGCTGCTGCAAACGGTCATCGGGCTTCGCATCCGCACGCCTTCCCGAACTCCGTCAGATAGACCGTGCCGCGTTTCACGGCGGCGACGGCCTCGACGCCCATGCGCGTGGCTTCCACCGCCTGCTCGGGAGTCGGCCAGTGCGGCGGGAGCTTGCCGTCGCGGACCGCCTGTGCGAACTCCGCATACTGGACGTCGCGGCACTTGCTGTAGACGGGCAGGCTCTCGACGCGCGATCCGGCTGGGGTGTGGATGTAGATCCGGGTCTGCTCGCGCGGCGTGCGCCAGCCGTCCCTGAAGTCCCAGGCGAGAGTGCCGCGCGTGCCGATAACGTGGAAGCCGATGGCCGGTTGGCCTTGGTCGCAGCCGGCGATGGCGGTCATGGGGCCGAGTTCGTACGTGCCGCGCTGGCCGCCGGCGTACATGAACACGATTGTGACCGCCGAGGGCTCCCAGCCCGGGCCGGCGGCGAGGGCCTGGGCTTTGATGCTGACCACCGGCGCACCGGCGAACCAGCACATGAGGTCGAACGCGTGCACGCCGCAGTCGAACAGGTGCGGGATCTTGCCCAGGATCCGGTTTGCGGGCACGGGCGGCGGCGGGGTCGGTTTCGGTTCCTGCGGCACGCCACCGAGAGTGAACCAGCGCACTTCGCGTACCGCGCCGATCTCGCCCGCGTCCACGATCTGGCGCATGCGCCGGAAGTCCGACACGAAATGGTACGTGTAAGTCACGCCCAGCAGCACCCCCGCTTTGCGGCAGGCGGCCACGGCGCGCTGGCACTCTCTCACGGTGATGCCGAGCGGTTTCTCGCTGAACGCATGCACGCCGCGTTTCGCGGCGGCGACGATCTGCGGCACGTGCACGTGGCCGGGCGTGATGATCGCCACCGCGTCGAGTTTTTCCGTGTCGAGCATCTTCTGGTAGTCGGTATATGCTGGAACACCGCCAAACCGCGCCGCCGCCGCGGCGGCGGACTCCGCCATCACGTCGCAGACGGCGACCAGGCGCCACGCAGGGCACTTGACGATCTCCTGGCCGTGGTTCATGCCGGCATGCCCGCAACCGGACAGGGCAATGCGGAGGGGCTCAGAGGCACAGGCAGCGCTCATTGCGGATCTCCTCGTTTTGATCCCGATCTCGTTTTCTATCCGGCTCCCCATCCATTCCCCTTGTGCGTAGTCCCGAACGTGTAGGGAGAACCCGACATCAGACGGCACAACATCGGTCCGGTGCCATGGATTGTCAACCCCGGGTGTCGGGGCTGGACGGCCGCGACTTGTGACTGGCGGCAGGTCGTCACCTCGTCCATCGCATATTTCAATATGCTCAGCCCTCGTTCCTGGAATCTGACGGCCTGGCGCCACGCCAAACTGCCAAGTTATTCTCGACCTGTGCAATACGCGGAGCGATGTGATGTCAGCCCAGGCCAGCCCCTCCTGACAGGCCGCCCGCGGTACTGTCGGAAGGTGACGGGGCCTGTTCCCCTTATTGCACAGGTCGGCTATTCTTGCGCGGGCCCTGAGTTCAAGGTTGCCAGCAGGTCTTGTCCGGTCTATAGTGCGGGGCAGGGGTGGGGGGTGCAACAGAGATGTTAGGGTATGACGCTGCAACGCAAGGTTCTGTTGGCGGTAGCTGCCGCGTACGTGCTGACCCTGGCCGTCCTCGTTCTGGTGACCCAGACGATCGTCCTGGGCAGTTTTGCACGCCTGGAGCAGGAACGCGTAACACGGAACCTGGACCGCGTGCCCAACGCCATCGAGGACGATGTGACCGCGATTCGTTCGACGGTCGGCCAATGGGGGGCGTGGACGGACACCTGGAAGTTCGTGCAGGACGCCAACCCCGCGTACGTTGAACGCAACCTGGCGGACTCGGCGTTCGTCAACCTTCGGCTGAACTTCATCGTGTACCTGGCGCTGGACAAGCGCGTGGTTATGGCCAAGTTTGTCGACTTGGCCGAGGGCAAGACGGTGGCTACCTCGGAAGCGCTGATCGGATTGATCACCGCGGACCCGGCGCTGATGACGCACCGGGACACGAAAGACGTCAAGAGAGGCATCGTGCTGGCGCCGGAAGGGCCGGCGCTGGTGGCGGTCGGCCCGATCTGCAAGAACGAGTACGTGGGGCCGGTGCAGGGCACCCTGATCATGGGCCGGTACCTCACCGAGGACGAGATCGAGAAACTGGCGAAGCGCGTCCAGGCCTCGGTGACGATTACGCGCCTGGACGCCGGCGCACTCTCCGACGACATTGCCCGTGTGCACGCGCGGTTGGCGCAAGAGCCGGTCGTGGTGGAAACGCCCAACTCGAAGACCATTGTGGGGTTTTCCGAACTGAAGGGTCTGAACGGCGCTCCGTGCCTCCTGGTCCGAGTCGAGCAACCGCAGGATATTTACCAGCACGGTGTGGCGACGGTGCGGATCTTCCTCGTGTTGGTGGCTGGACTGGGTATTGGCGTGCTGGTGCTGCTTTTCGTGCTCTTGGAGCGTGCGGTTCTCAACCCGATTTCGCGCCTGACCGCACAGGCGGTGGGCATCGGCGACAGCGGCGACCTCTCGCGCCGGGTCAACCTGACGTCGGCCGACGAGATGGGTGCGTTGGGCCGTGCCTTCGACCGCATGGTCGAGCATCTGGCCGAGGCGCGGCAGCGACTGCTCGAGCAGTCGTATTACTCCGGTGTTGCGGAAATGGCTTCTACCGTGCTGCACAATGTGCGCAACGCCCTTAACCCCATTACGGAGAGCACTGACGAGTTGCGGCGCCGCCTGACCGAGGTCCCTCTCGAGCCGATGCAGAAAGCGGCCGGCGAGTTGCGCACCTCCACGCCTGCAGAGGGGCGCACAGGCGCGCTGGTTCAGTATCTGTGCCTGGCGTCGGACAGGACGAAGGAAATGGTCACGGGGGCCAGGGACGACCTGAGCCAGATTGAACAGGGCTTGTCGGAGGTCGAGTCGTTGCTGGCGGAACAGGAAAGCCGCGCGCAGGCGGTCCGTACCGTCGAAACCCTGTCCCTGCAGGACCTCATTGACGAGGCGTTGCGGATGGTGCCGGCGCCGGTGCGTGGCGGGGTGCGGATCGATATCGATCCGGCGGTTGCCGCCGCACCCCGGGTCATGGCTGAACGGGTGACGCTGGCGCAGGTGTTCGCCGCTGTGGTGCGGAATGCGTGTGAGGCGGTGCATGAAGCGGGGGGGGCGGCTGAGAAGCAGGTCTGCATCGCAGCCCAGGCGGAAGACGCACCGGATGGCAGGGCCATGGTCCATGTCCGGATTCGGGATAGCGGTCAGGGAATTGACGACGCAGGTCTGAAGCGGCTCTTTGCCCGGGATTTTTCGACGAAGCTCGGCGGCCGGTCGGAGATCGGCCTGCACTGGTGCGCGAATACGGTGACGGCAATGGGCGGAAGGATGCACGCGGAAAGCGCAGGCGTTGGCAAAGGCGCCACCCTGCACGTGCTGATTCCCGCGGTGGAGTGAGGGGCGAACGAGGCTGTTCTTAATGGCGACGAAAGATTCCAGTGTCACTCGGCGATCGGCCAATCGGCCGCGTTTCCGTATTCTTGCCGTGGACGACGAAGAGAATGTGCGGCGCCTGTACCGCAACGCTTTGGTGGGCGCCGTGAAGGGCGAGGGCGACGATGCGCCCGACGCGCTGCACGCGTTGGAGGCCAGTCTGTTCGGGGGTGGCTCGGATTCGGCGAACGCCCCGGCTGCGGACGGCCCGGCCCCGGGCGATCCGTTCTATGATCTGGTGCTTTGCCGCCAGGGCGACGAGGCGGTCGAGGTAGCCCGGGTCGCGGCGCGGGACGGCAAGCCGTTCGCCGTCGCGTACATCGACGTGCGCATGCCGCCCGGGCCGGACGGGGTGTGGGCCGCGGCGCAGATCAGGACCATCCTTCCGGACACGCACATCGTCATCGTCACGGGTTTTTCCGACATGAGCCCCGCGGAGATTGCCCGGCGCGTGCCGCCGTCGGACAAACTGCTCTACGTGCAGAAGCCGTTCCACGCCTCGGAGTTGCGCCAGTTCAGCGTGGCGCTGGGGACCAAGTGGCAGGCGGAACGGGCGTTGCGCGAGGCGAAGGCCTCGCTGGAAGGCAAGGTCGTGGAACGAACCGCCGACTTGGAGAAGGCCAATGCGGAACTGCGCCGTGAGATCGAGCAGCGCGGCAAGGCGGAGGCGGCGTTGCGGCGCCTTTCGGCAGCCGTGGAACAGGCGTCGGACATTGTGGCCGTGACCGATCCGCAGGGAACGATCCAGTACGTCAACCCGGCCTTTGATCGCGTGACCGGCTACACCTGCGCCGAAGCGCTGGGCAAGACATTCCGCATTCTCAAGAGCGGCAAGCACGAACTTGCGTTTTACGAGCAGATGTGGAATACGATTGCGCGCGGGCAGACCTGGCGGGGGCGTCTGACAAACCGCCACAAGTCGGGTGAGCTGTACGAAGAGGACTGCTCGATTTCGCCGGTCTGCGACGCGGCCGGGGAGATCGTCAATTACGTGGCCGTCAAACACGATGTGACAGCCGTGGCGAAGCTCGAGGCCCAGATCCGCCGGGCCCAGAAGATGGAGGCGTTGGGGACTCTGGCCGGAGGCATGGCCCATGACTTCAACAACCTTCTGATGGGCATTATGGGTTACGTGGAACTGGCTGGCGTCGACCTGCCCAAGGACCACCCGTCGCGGGACTACCTGCGCGAGGCCATGACCGCGGGGAACCGGGCCCGAGACCTGGTGGGCCAGGTTCTGTCGTGGGGGCGGCAGCCGGAGCAGGAGCGGCGGCCGGTGCTGTTCATCCCCATCGTCAAGGAGGTGGCAAAGTTGCTGCGGGCGTCGTTCCCGGCCGCGGTCGTGATCCGCCAGCATCTTTCGGCGTTGAACGACTCTGTCGTGGCCGACCCGGTGCAGTTGCATCAGGTGATCGTCAACTTCGGTATCAACGCGGAGTACGCCATGCGGCCTGCCGGCGGTGTGCTGGAGTTGGCGATCGAGAATGTGGTCGTCGAGGAAGCGCAGCGGGACCTGCACGTGAACGTACCGCCCGGCCCGTATGTGCGTTTGTCCGTGTCCGACACCGGCTGCGGCATCTCGCGCGAGAACCAGGACCGCATCTTCGACCCGTTCTTCACCACCAAGGCATCGGGCGAGGGCTCGGGCCTTGGTCTGACGGTGGTGCACGGCATTGTCACGTCGCACGGCGGCTGCATCACGGTCTACAGTGAGCCGGGCAGGGGAACGACGTTCCGGGTGTACCTGCCGTGCGCGGACCAGGCGGCGTCGGTGGACGCGGACTTGTACCTCGACTTGCCCAAAGGCAAGGAGAGGGTTCTGTTCGTTGACGACGAGGCGGTGGTGCGCTCCGTTGGGGCGCTGATGATGTCTGCGCTCGGCTATCGCGTGACCGCCAAAGGCAGTGCGGCGGAAGCCTTGGCGATCATCCGGGGTGCCCCCCACAGCATCGATATTGTGGTGGCCGATCAAAGCATGGCGCAAATGGGCGGCGAGGCGTTGGCGCACGAGATCCTGCGCATCCGCCCGGATATGCCAATCATCCTGTGCTCGGGTTTCAGCCAGGCGGCCAGCCTGCAGAAGGCGCGCGAGGCGGGCATCCGGGAGTTTCTGTCCAAGCCGTTCAGTTCTCGCGAACTCAGCCTGGCCATGCGCCGCGCCTTGGGCGATCGCAGCGAAGAGTCCCAGTCCGGCGGCGACGCGTCTGGGGGCGCCGGACATCCCTCACGGGGTGCGTCGGTGACCGGAACGCAGTATCTCTGATGCGGCGGTGCGTCAGAGCGTAACCAGATCGTAGTCCATGCTGCCGAGGCCGAGTTTGGCGCCGTACTCGAACTGCGCGGTGTAGTGCGAGTCCGGCCACCAGTCCAGCCAGATGTCCTTGCCGTACCGCGTCAGCGCCATGTCGGCGGCGGCCTTGTCGACCGCCACGACGTCTGTCGATGCGAAAATGCCGACGTCCGGGTACAAGACCTTCTGTTTGCCCTCCGTGCAATCGCAGTCCTGAGTCACGTGGGTGAGGAAGTTCAGGAACCCGACACGACCGCGTTTGGTCGTCAGGAACCCCAGGGCGTGTTCGCATATGCGTTCGATGAGCACCGGCCCTTCGGCGTCCCAGGAGAAGCCGATCGCGTCGTGCGGGCACAGCACCAGGCACTCGCCGCAACCGATGCACCTCGGCGCGTCGATCTCGGCCTTCTTCCTGACCTGAATGGCTTCCGTCGGACAGCGCCGCGCGCAGACGCCGCAACCGCGGCATTTTTCGTGATCGAAAAGCGGATATCCCTCGTGGTGCTGTGCCAGCTTGCCGGCGCGTGCGGCGAAGCCCATGCCGATGTTTTTGATCGCGCCGCCCATACCGCTCAGGCAGTGGCCCTTGACGTGGGACAGGACGATGGCGCTGGCGGCCTCGTGTCCGGCTGAAGCGATCCGGACCTCCTTGAAATGCTTGCCGCCCGTGATGGGAACCGTGATCTGGTCGGCCCCCAGCAAGCCGTCGGCAATGATGATGGGGGCGCGGATGGCGTTGTGCGTGAATCCATGTTCGTGGGCCAGGGCCATGTGGTCGATGGCGTTGTTGCGTCGCCCCGTGTAGAGGGTGTTGGTGTCCGTCACGAACGGCCAGCCGCCGACGCGCGTCACCCAATCGACCACCGCGCGGGTGATCGGCGGCTTGATGTAGCCCTTGTTCCCCGCCTCGCCGAAGTGTTGCTTGATCGCGCAGGGGCGGTCGCACGTTACGGTGCCGGCCAGCCCCGCGACGTCCGCCAACTGCACCGCCTTGTCGGCCATGCTGGCGTCGTTCTCACCGTTGCTGACCGCGAAGAAGTAGACTTTGGACTTGGACATGCGTGGAACTCCGTGGGTGTTCAGGTGTCAGGTGTCAGCGCCGCTCGGGCGGTGGACCGCCCGGTCATCTCGGAATGAAACTCCGGTGTCTTGGCCTGAGTACCGCCCTTTAGGCGGAAGTTGCAGCGATGCTTCAGCGAGCGGCCGGGGATCGGCTCGCTCAAGCTCGCCTGCCACTTCCGCCTGAAGGCGGTACTCAGACTCCGGCGCCCCACTCGCAAAGAAACCCCAAGCGGTCGTCGCGCTGTATCCCACTCCGGATCGCGCTAATGCCGTCGGGCGGCGCCGGGTCGTCACGTCTTGCGGGTGATTTCCAGGGCGAAGACGTTGTGGCCGGGCTTGCCAGGGAGCTTGATCCGCAGCGCGCCGGGTTCACGTGACCACGTTACCGCCTTACGCGCGCCAAGCAAGCGGACCGTGTCGATTTCGCCTTCGAAAAGACGCAGATTTGCGCCGAGCGAGTGAATGGCGACCTCGCCGTTCTCGGGTCGGTTCAGGGCGATGGCGTACAGCGTGTTGCGGCCTTTGGCGGTGAAGCGGATGTCCTGGCTGGTGAAGGCGTTGCGTTTCGTGTCCGTGAAGTGCCCCTCGAAGATCTGCGTTGGACCCTCGCCGTAGACCTTCCACGGCCGCGTGTCGTAGATCGCCTCGCCGTTGACCGCGAGCCACTTGCCGACCTCCAGCAGAATGTCCTGGTCCTGCTGCGGGATCGTCCCGTCCGGGCGCGGACCGATGTTCAGGAGCAGCGCGCCGTTCTTGCTGACGATGTCGACCAGGTCGCCGACGATGCTCTCCGATGTC
Organism: Lentisphaerae bacterium RIFOXYA12_64_32; assembly: GCA_001803235.1. Classification (GTDB taxonomy): domain Bacteria; phylum Verrucomicrobiota; class Lentisphaeria; order Oligosphaerales; family YB12-FULL-65-16; genus YB12-FULL-65-16. The sequence goes on along the minus strand of MHBL01000068.1, from coordinate 25,442 downwards.
TTGTAGTCCATCCCGTCGATGTAGCCCCAGGAGTTCTTGGCCACTGCGGTGTCCGTCTGCCAGAAGAAGTCGCTGACGCCGGCGAGCTGGCCGCGCTCGATGTCGAACACGGCGCTCTTGGGCGTGTAGGCGTCGTTCTTGTAGTTGATGGCCACGCCCTTGGCCCACTCGGCGCCGCGGTTGTAGTAGTAGGAGGCGAAGCGGCGGAGGTGACTCTTCAGGCTCGGCTGCTCGATCCACCAGTCGAACCAGAAGAGCTGCGGCTCGTACTTGTCGACCAGTTCGCAGCAGCGCGCAAGCCAGTCGTCCATGAACTCCCTGTCCGGCTGCGTGTTGTCCGGCTTGGCCGGGCCGTAGAAGTCGAGGCACGCGGGGTCTTTCACGTCCGAGTCAAACTGCGTGCCGCCGTTCATGAACCACCAGTGCTCGATGCGGTGGCTGGACAGTCCGAAGACCATGCCCTTGCGGCGCACGGCCTTGGCCAGCTCGCCGATGATGTCGCGGCGCGGCCCCATCCTGACCGCCGTCCAGCGCGAGAAGGCGCAGTTGTACATGGCGAAGCCGTCGTGGTGCTCCGCGACCGGCACCACGAAGCGGGCGCCCGACTTGCGGAACAGGTCCGCCCACTCGCCGGCGTCGAATTTCTTCGCCTTGAACATCGGGATGAAGTCCTTGTACCCGAATTTGTTGTGGGGCCCCCACTTCTCGATGTGGTGCTTGAATGTGTTGCTGTTCTGCAGGTACATCTGGCGCGGGTACCACTCGTTGCCGAATGCCGGCACGGAGTACACACCCCAGTGGATGAAAATCCCGAACTTGCCGTCCATGTACCAGGCCGGGACCTGGTACTGCTCGAGCGAGTTCCACGTGGGCGCGAACGGCCCCCGGTCCACGACGCGGTCGATCTGCTTCAGAAACAAGGCTTTGTCCATTTGGGTTCTCCTGCTTTGCCACTCCAATCGCGTCTCGCAATCCTCGTCGCCATCGCCCCTCGATGACCGGTGCCGTGGCGGTCGCCGGGTCGATAGCCAATTGCGATCGCGATTGCGACGACGATTGCCTGTTCGTTACTCGGGTCTCGTGCCGAACTTGACACGGCCAGCGGTGCTACCCCGCCACATCCACGATGATCTTCATTACTGCGCCCGGGTTGGCGGCCCAGTCGGCGAGCGCCGCGGCGGCCTGGCCCAGCGAACAGACCCGGCTGATCACGGCGTCCAGCGGCACGTCGGTTGCCGCGAGATATTGCGTCACCTGTGCGAAGTCCGCAGGTGTGGCGTTGCGCGACCCGAGTATGTCCAGTTCCTTCTGCACGAAGTATTTCGTCGTGAACGACACATCGTCCTTCGCATAGCCGATGCACACGACGCGGCCGGTAAACGCGACTTCGTCGACCGCGGCACGGTAGGTCACCGGGCTCCCGACGGCTTCGATGATAACGTCCGGACCGTTGCCGCTCGTCAACTTCTGCAGCGCGTCGTGAAGGTTGGCGGACCGGGAGTTTACACCCTCTGCGGCACCGAACCGGCGCGCCAGGGCGAGCTTCGCATCGTCGATGTCCACCGCGATGACCTTGGCTCCGCGCACGGCCGCGCCGGCGACCGCGCCCATGCCGATCATGCCGCAGCCGAACACGGCCACCACGTCCCCCGCTGCCACACTCCCGCGCGCCACCGCGTGGAAGCCGACCGTGAGCGGCTCGACGACCGTGAGTTGTGCGAGCGACAGCGCCGGGGCCAGGACCAGTTTCTGCCACGGCACCGTGATGTATTCGGTCAGGGCGCCGTCGCGTTGCACGCCGAGCGTCTGGTTGCTGCGGCAGGCGTGCGGCCGGCCGCGCCGGCAGGCGCTGCACACGCCGCAGTTGGTGTACGGCACTACGGTCACGGGCATGCCCGGCTTGATGTTGTCCGGAACGCCGACGGTTACGGAGTCGATGGTTGCGGCAATCTCGTGCCCGGGAATGCGCGGATACGTGACCATCGGATTGCGACCAAGATACGTGTTCAGGTCCGAACCGCAGAACCCGACGCGGCAGACCTTCAGCAGGACGTCGCCTGGCTGCGGGGCAGGGACGGGCAGGGCAACGATCTCACACTTGCCCGCCTCGACGATACGGAATGCCTTCATGCGGTCTCCGTGCTCCAGGCCAATGCTGAGAGTGTTCGGTGTTCAGGTGTCTGCGTCGTCGCTAGCCCTTCTCGCGAGGCCACGCGACGACATCGCGAGCCTCGGCATGCACCCCGCTTGTAGTCCCGCGTTCACGCGGTCCGGGTGCCGCGTCGTGTCCGGGGATCCGCCTGAAGGGTCCGTCGATTCATTGACCCCCCAGAGCCCGCGAGGACGCGGGCGCTCCAGGATACACCGTTTCTCCTGAACACTGAACACCCACCCTCATTCATCACTGCATTCACCCCAGTCTGTACGCGATCTCCGCGTTCCCGCCCATGATGGCGGTTTGTTCGTCGCGCGCCAGGGGCTTGGCGAAACTCCGTACGATTTTCGCCCAGCGCTGATACTGGCACGCGACCAGGCATACCGGCCAGTCGCTGCCGAACATGATCCGCTTCGGCCCGAACGCGTCGAGCGTCGCGTCGAGGTACGGCCGGAACCCGGCCTCAGTCCAGGTCGTGTAGTCCGCCTCGGTCACCACGCCGGAGAGCTTGCACCACACGTTCGGCCGGCGCGCCAGGTCCTGCATCAGCTCGCGCCAGGGCGAGAGTGCGCCGTCACGGATGCGCGGCTTGGCAATGTGATCGAGAATGAACCGCTGCTCCGGATGCCGGTCCACGAACGCCAGGGTCTGCGGCAAATGCCGCTCGAAGATCAGGATGTCGTAGGCCAGGGCGAACGTGCGGAGTTCGCGAATGCCGCGGTTGAAATCGTCGCGCAGCATGTAGTTCGGGTCGGGCTCGCCCTGCAGCACGTGACGCACGGCTTTCAGTTTCGGGTGCCGTGCGAACTCCGCAAGGACACGGCTCACGTCCGGGCTGACCAACGGTACCCAGCCGACGACGCCGCGGATGAAGTCGTTCGTCCCGGCCAGGTCCAGGAGCCAGCGCGTTTCCGCGACGGTCTGCCGTGCCTGCACGGACACGACCCCGTCGATCCCGGCGGACGCGATCGCAACCTTCAGGTCGGCCGGGAGGAAATCGCGCCGGATCACGGCCATGCTGTCGTCGATCCAGTCGTATTCGACCGGGTCGTAGTGCCAGAAGTGATGGTGTGCATCGATGGTCATGGTTACGCTACGATCGTACTTGCTCCGGTGGCCTTCCCCTCAGCCTGTGTGCGTCGATTCAGCCGCATGAAAGCATGGCCTGGCGCTGACACGCAGTGGCTCGGCGCGTCTCGCGCCGAAGTGGGGTGCGCCGGCCGGTCCCCGGCCGAGGCCCTCGGTCCGGGACGGACCTGCGCACTCTGCTGCGGTCCCAGAGGTCCCGCGCCACTGTCGTTACATCTACCCCGCGTACGGGTAATCCTCCGCGATCAAGCCTCCATCCTTCATGGCGCGCCAGAACTCCGTCGGAATCGTGGTCTGGACGAGTTCGACGTTCTCCTTGACGCGTTCCGGCTTGCCGGTGTTCAACGCGATGCTGATCACGCCGGGCGGCGTCAGGGCGAACTGCACACAGGCGGCTGCCGGACGGATCTCGAACTGGCGGCAGAGCGTGAAGAACGTGTCGCGCCAGGCGAACAGCGGCTGGTCCTCCGCATCGCCCGGATCGACCTTGCGGTAGTCGAAGAACGCGCCGCCGGTCAGGAACCCGGCGTGGAACACGGCCGAGTTGATGATGCCGATGTCGCGGTCGAACAGCTCGGCGACGAAGTCGAGCAGCTCCGGCGGGTGATGCATGATCGTCAGGCTGCAGGCGAGCATGACCCAGTCGAACTCGATCTCGGCGGCCAGGTCGCGGATCACGGTCCAGTCCTTGGAGCCGATCCCGACCCCCCGGACCTCGCCCGCCTCTTTCAGCTCGAACAGCGCGCGGTAGGCGTCTCGAATGTCCTGGCGTCGCTGCTGTTTCTGCGCGCTCGAGCCGGGTCGGGCCAGGTACTCGTCCGGGTCGTGCACCGACACGAGCTGCGGACGGTACGGCTCGCCCAGAAGCTGATTGCCCTGTTCCCAGCAGGCGAGGATGCCGTCGTAACTGATGCGCTGCTCGGCGTCGTGCGTCAGGTCCGCCCAGGCGCCCGGCTCGAACGTCGGTTCGGCCCCGCGCAACGGCACCTGGTACCAGCCCAGCTTGTTACTGATGATGGCCGATTCCGGATCGATCGAGAGTTCGCGCAACCCGTTGCCGATCACCTCCAGTGCCATGCCCGCACCGTACTTGCCGGCGGAGTCGAGCATCACGGGCGTCGGCACATGCTGGACCAGCTCGCTGATGGACTGGAGCTTGTCCTCCGGCGCCATCGCCTTGTACAGGTTCCCCAGACAACTGGTGCCGAACACGATCGGCGGCACCTCGAGCCCGGTCTTGCCTAGCGGGTTGTGATTCATGACTGGCCTCGTGAGTGCGGGGAGCGGGGTGAGGGGGCGGTGTTCAGTGTCGGGTGACGGGTGTCGAGGGTATCTTGTTCATTGATAACAAAGATAGACCTCTTCCTGACGTTTGTACATGGGTAGAGTTGACCTAGACATAGCAATAATTGACTTCCTGGGTACGACCCAATACAATGGACCAGTCGAGTTTCAGCCCCAACGGGGCGCAACATACCAGCCCAGGGCAACGCCCTGGGTAACAACCCCCAACGCGGTTTGCACCCTGAAAGGGCGCGACAAGACTTTGTCTGGGCGCCCGGCGCGGGAATATGTCACGCCCCTTCAGGGCTGATCGCCCTTTCCGCTGCCACATTCCCAGGGCGTTGCCCTGGGCTGGTATGTGACCGCGCCTTCAGCGCTCCGGACGGGGGCTCTTATTGCACATATCGCTTTTCGTGGTTATTCGCCATGCGCGGTCGGGCGCGTACGACGCATCGAGCCGCTACGCGAGGAAGATCAGTTCCAGGCAGATGAGCGTTGCCGCGAGATCGAGCCCCGACGCCAGCACAGAGGCGACGTTGAGTAGTTCGAGGTCTGGGGGAACGCGGAAGCGGAGGCGCGTGGCCAAGGTGGCGGCAGCGAGGCAGGCCATGCCGCCTCCCAGCGGGATGAGCACCGTCAGAACGACCAACCGGAACATCTGCATGTGTGGGTCACAGCTACCGCACCCACATCCCAACCCCATGACGATCTGGAAGACACCCAGTAGGTACAGCATGAGGTACTGCGCGCGAAGGCTACCGTACGCCAGGCCTGCCTCGCGGCGACCGCCTCCTCTGGTCCAGAGGACACACCACCACAACGCGCATGCCACCAAGGACACCCAGAGAAGGAGGATGGCGATTCCAGACTGGAACACCAGCACAAAGGGGCTTGGCAGCATGTGGATGTACTGGACTTCGTCGTTCACGGCTGGTTGCTCCCTTCCTCGTCAACAATAGGGGTGCCTCGGACCGTTGGCAAGTAACGAATGTCGTGCGATGGTAGGTGGCCCGAACGTCCGCCCGGATTGAGCCTGAACGGGGACCGCCTCAGGCTTGCAGTTCCGCGCCTACGCGGTCCGGGTTGCGCGTGGCGACTGGAAAAGGGACCCCCGGCGGGCGCAAGTCAGTTCCGTAGGTGTGGTAGTAGCACGACGCATGTCGGTACCCCCGGCGTGTCCCCACGCCGGGGCGAGGTGCGTTCCACGAGGCCCTTCGACACATCGTGGCGCTACGGTCCTCTCCCCCGTCAGGGCACCATGGCCGAACGCACCTGCACACGCGGCGAAGAGCTCCAGTCTGGGGACAGGCTGGAGCTACTGACCCTGCTCGACACAGATTGACTTCCGGGGCTTTATCGATACGGTTTGGTGCTCACCTCGCTTCCATCAAGGAAATGTCCTACGGAGCTGACTTGCGCCCACCCCCGGCGCCCAGGTTTCCGTTTGCGCGATGTGCATGCTACATTGGTGACGGGTTGCAGCGAGGTGCACTGTCCCACGTTGAAAGAAGGTGCCGGATGAAGTTCAAGCGTATCACAGTCAATCCAGACCAGATGAGTGGGATGCCCTGCATCCGGGGGCTGCGGATTCCGGTGGCAACGATCGTCGGCATGGTGGCCGAGGGGATGACCAGGCGTGAGATTCTGGACGCCTACCCGGACCTGGAAGGCGAGGACGTTGCGGAAGCGTTGCGTTACGCGGCTGAGGCGGTGCGGGAACGAGAGATTCCTTTGGCGGTTCCGGCATGAGGTTTCTGATGGCGGACGGCGGTTCTTCAGGCGGGCGTTGGCGGGCGTTCGGCGAGCCGGTGGCGATCGTCATCGCGGCGCTGCTGCTGCTCGGCGTGTTGGATGCGGTGGTGCTGGAGCGCATCTACAAGCCGCTGGCGGCGCAGTACCGTGTGCCGTGGGAGTTCTTCGAGGTCAGCCTGCCGCGCGTCGGCAAGGCGTGGCACGTGCTGTGGTGGCACTTGGTGTTCATCCCGGGCGGCGTGGTGCTGTTCGTCCTGCTCGGCGCCGCGGCGCGGAGCTGGCGGCTGGCCGTGGCGGGCCTGGTTCTGTTCGCCACCGGCTGGGAAGACCTGGCCTACTACGCTGTGCAGCTCAAGTGGCTGCCACCCGTCCTGCACTGGCTCGACCCGCTGCCCGCCGTCGCCTGGACGCGAATCGTGCTCAAGGCCGAGCATGTCACCTGCGTCGGCCTGCTCCTCGCCGCGTTGGTGGGTGCTTTTCTTGCCGCTGTCGCGCTCTGGCTTCCCCCCTTTGCCGTCTCCTGGGGCGGCTCGGGCGCAAAGAAGTCGCCCAAGAGCAAGAAGAAGTGAACCGCGACCCAGCGCCGGCGTGCTGCCGGCGGTCCAGCGCCGGCCACTCGCCTTGCCAAGTCGTTTCACTCCAAGTCGAAGGCGCGCTTCAAGGCGCGACGCGTGCCAGAGGGCTTGGTGACGTAGTCGTTCGCGCCGAGCTCGAGCCCGACCACTTTGTCGATCTCCTCGCTCTTGGCCGTGAGCAGACGTCCCGGCGGATGAAACGCGCCTCTTCGTCGGTCGCGGGCTGGCTCGGGTCCGGAGTGAGCAGGCGGTGGGGCGGGTGCCAGACGAACACGTTCCGGATCAGCGGGTTTGTGCGCTGCCAGGCCTGCAGGCTTGCGACCAGCCCTGCGTCCGGCCCGTCCGCGGTTGCCTGCAGCGGCGGGCCGTGGCGCGGGACCTCCGGGACCGCAGCAGGGTGCTCGGGACCGTCCCGGCCCGAGGCCCTCGGCCGGGGACCGGCCCGAGTACTCTGCTTCGGCCCGGGACGGTCCGAGCCACTGTCCCAGCTCAGCCCGAGACGCTGCAATCGTACCACAGCGCGGCTGGACTTGCCCGCACAGGTCGCGCTTCGTCACTTCGCGCTCTTCAGGCCCCACTTGTTGACGAACTGCACGTACTGGCCGAGATCCTGCACGATGGTTTCGGGTGTGACCGGCGGGCCGTTCTTGCTGCTCAGGGCCTTGAGCATGGCGCGCGCCTGCTCGACGGTGACTTTGCCGTCCTGGACCTGCTGGAACACGTCCAGACCCTGGTTCAGCCGTGGCGGCATGGCGCTCTTGGGACTCAGATTCTGGTACTTCAAGTAGCAGTCGACCTGGCGCCTGTACTCCTTCAGGACCTGGCGCATGCCTTCGGCGGTACTCTGGTTGCCGGCGGCCAGCTTGCCCTGCTGCGCCAGCTTGTGTCCGCGTTCCATCCACTCGGTGCCCTTGTGCACGACGGTGTCGGCAATGTCGTTGGGGCGGCCGAGTTTGCCGGCGGCCTTGCCGGAGATGATGTCGCCAATGACCTGGTTGCGCTTGGCCGGGTCCAGGATCATGCCGGGGTTGTAGGCCTCCGGGTGCCAGCGGCTGGTGACCACGTGGTCCAGCTCCTCGGCCGAGTGGCCGGTGATGCGGCGCAACTCTTTGCTGTACAGCGGCCCGGCAATGTCGTGGTGCACGTCCTTGAGCGCCTTGAGCTTGGTGACGTCGCCCTGCTTGACCTTGGCGCAGAACTCGTAGACCACGTCGCGGTCCGAACCGTACTTGAGCAATTCGCCGGGCTTCACATCCTTGAGTTTCTTGACGTTGCCGCTGACGTTGCTGGCGCGCACCACGATGTCCTCCGCCTTCAGCCCCGGGTTCTTGCGCAGCAGTTCGGCAATCTGTTTTTGGGAGCGCGGGTCCTGGAGGACCTGCTGGCATACGGTCTTGTCGGTCAGCCGCTGCATGGCGCGGTGCGTGCTGTCCAGCGTCGAGCGGAACTCGTTGGTGTAACTGCTGCTGTTGAGCATGCGCTGCGCGGTCTTGTTGCCCTGGAGCTGGCAGATGAGTTTGCGGTACTCGTCCTTCATGCCGCCGGCGCGCGCCTGGGCAATGCGGTGCAGGAGCTGTCCCGCCTCGCGCGTGTCGCGCGCGGCCAGAGCTGCCGCTGCCTTGCCGTCGGCCGAGTTGGCGAAGTTGCGGCCGGCCGTGGCCATCTTGCCGGTCAGCTTTTCGGCGACCTTTTCCCGGACCTTGCCCAAGCCGTCGGACAAGCCCTTCAGTGCGGTCTTGAGCTTGTCCGGCGTGATGTTGCCCAACTTCGAGGCGATCTTGCCGGCGGTCTCGCTGCCCACCCACATGCCCTTGTTGGCAACCTTGCTCAGGACACTGCGCACACCCGGATCGCGGTAGAGCTTGACGGCACTGGGCCCCAGCCCGACCAGCGCGTTGAAGACTTTGCCCGCCGCGCTCAGCTTCTCGCCGGACAACGTCTCGCCGCGGTACAGGTTCAGCAGGCTCACCGCCTTGTTCGCGTAGGGAAGGGCGGAGATCACGTCCTCGGTCAGTTTCTGGTTGGCCTTGATGGTCTCAATGCAGGCGTCGGCCGCGAGCTGCGCCGCCTGGTCGAACTTGCCCATGGCGTCGCGCCGCGCCATGAGCCCGGCCGCGATCAGGCGCGGGTCGCCGGACGAGAGCAGGCGCAGGAAGAACGCATCGACGCCATTGGCCATGCTCTCGCGCCAGCGCCGCAGCGACTCGGCGTCCTCCTTGTTCGGCCGCGCCAGCCCCAGGGACTGCAGGAAGGTCGGGAGTTGCTCCATGGACTGCAGCGTCAGCGCCTGGCGCTTGAGGATGTCGCGCAGCTTCTCGAAGGCCGTCGTGTCGATGCCGCGCGCGCTCAGCGCCGCGAGCTGCTTCGCCACCGCGGCGTCGAACTCCGGCGTTCCGGGCTTGGGCAGGTTCAGGCGCATCAGCCAGTCGGGCAACTGGAAGTTCACACCGACCGTGGGGCGGTTGGTGCAGTACCAGTCGCTCTGCTGCTGCGCGACGACCACGGCGCCGCCGCCACTGCCGCCGCCCGCGTCCTCGAAGTCCGAGAACTCGGGAACCTCGCTGCTGCCATCGCTGCCGGGAGTGCCGGGCTCGGTCGCGTCCGTGTCCGTCGTTTCGGGCGGGTAGTCGTCCCAATCCTCGACGTCTTCGGGGTCCCACTCGGCGTCGAGTTCCTCGTCGGGCAGGTCCAGGTCCGATTCCCAGTCCGTGTCGTCGGCCAGGAGCCAGTCTTCGTAGTCGCGGTCGCCCTCGGGGTCCTGCGCTTCCTCCTCCTCGAGTCCATCGAGGAGAGTTGGGTCAAGGCCCTCGGGCTCGAGGCCGCCGCCCGGGCCCTGCTGATCGGCCGCCTGCTCGCCGGGTTCGGCCGGCAGCGGCTCGCCACTGTCGTCCAGGGGCGGCAGGACCTCATTGATGGTGTCGAACAGGTTGACCTGGCCGAGGCCGTCGATGTCGATGGTGCCGATCGCGATCGGCAGACCGCCGGCCGCCGGGGCCCCGCCGCCAGGGGCAGGAGCGCCGCCGCCGGCCGGGGCGGGTGCGGGCACCGCAGCGCCGTCCGCCGGAGCCGGTGTGCCGCCGGTCGCCGGCGGGGCGTCGGGCTGACGCGTGCACTCGACCGGGCGCGTCGCCACGCGCTGGGCGCCGCGCTTGTTCGCAACCATGACCTCCACATTGCCGCGGCCGAACGTCAGCGGCACATCGGCTTGCGCCTGGTCGTCCGTGATGGTGGCGCGCTGCCACGGCCCGCCGTTGACGCGAACCGCGACCAGCGCGGCGTCGCGACCGCAGCGGACCTTCACAGCGGTGCGGCGCGAGTCGATCGTGGCGCCTTCGGCCGGCTCGAGAATGGTCGCCTCCGGCAGCGGCGCGTCAACCTTCACCTGCAGGCCTTGCTCAACACGGTTGCCGCTGCCATCAACGGTGCGGACCGTAACCTGGTGCTGGCCCGGCTGGAGCAGGCCTTTGGCCGTGAATCCGTTCGCGCCGTCGCGATTGAGCCGGGTCCAGAGCCCGTTGTCGACGCGGACTTCGCAGCCGGCCACGCGCACATCGTCGGTCGCCTCGGCCTTGACCTGGAACACGGTGTCCTTCAGCGTGGCGCCCTCGGCCGGTTCGAGGACCTTGAGCTGCGGCTTGGTGTCGTCGCCGGGCACTTTCAGGCTGAGCATGGCCTCGTTGTTGTTGCGGTCCGGGTCCTGGGTCGCCTTGTCCGGGTCGAGCACGAGTTTCAGGACGTACTCACCGGCCGGCGCCTTGCAGGACAGCTCGACGGGCGTGGCGCCGGATATCGGGATCAGCGGCACGCAGACTCGCGTCAGCTCCCGATCGCTGCCGCCCTGCGCCTGGATCAGGGCCACGTCGATCGAGCGCCCAGCCGTGGCACCCAGATTGCGCAGCGAGGCCGTCAATGTCAGATTCTCGCCCGCTTTCGGGGTGCCGACCAGCCGCAGGTCCTCCGACGAGACGCTCAGGTCGGGGGCGCCCAGGATCAGTCCGGGCGTTTCCATCACGCGTTTCTGCGCCTCCTCGGCTGTCTTGCCCGCGGCGTAGGCGCGCGTGCCGGTTAGCTTGAGCTTGATGCGGAAATCACTCGACACGACGTAGTGCCCGCCGCGCAGATGCTTGGATTGGATCTTGACCTCGTTCCCGGCCGGCGAGCCGTTGGCGTCAAACTTGATGGCCGAGGGCGGGATGCGGAACCGGTAGTTGCCCTCCGGGATCACGTCGCGCAGTCGGCCGACGACCGTGTCGTTGAGGATGATGTCGGCGTCGTGCTTCTCGTAGGCGCTGCGGTCCCACGGGAGTTTGAAGCCCATCTCGAGCCAGGCCTCGACGAGATTCGTCTCCTCCCAGCCGGATTCCGTCTTGAACGACGAGTGGTCAAAGACTCCGTCCATGCCGACGTCGCCGTGAACGAAATCGACCTGGCCGTCGCCGTTGGTGTCATCACCAACCCAGAGCAGGTTTTCGGCACGGTCGACCACGGTCCAGCGGTCGAACTTGCCGTCGCCGTCCGTGTCCTTCGGGTTCCTGGCCTTGGACCAATCGATGTAGGCGGGCGTCAGGTACGCGCCGGCCATGTTGCGGATCCGCATTGTTTCCGCCCACTCGGGGTCTTTCGTTGCGTCGCCTGGAGTCAGCATGACGGAGTGAATCTGCTCACCTTCCGCCAGGCCGATGGCCAGTTTCTTGGCGCTCGGCTGCCCCACCGCCGTGGCGCTGAGATTGGCTTCGGCTTTCTGGAAGCCCTCGAACAGCCGGGGCCGCGCCGTGACCTCGAGACTCGCGCCGCGCGGGAAGATGCCGTGTGAGATGGCGGGCGAGAACGCGACCTGCGGGTTGTCGCTGGCCAGGGCCAGGTCCGTCAACGCGTCGCCCTGGTTCGTCAGCTTGAGCCGCACGCCTACGCCGCCCGGCGCCGGGCCGAGTTCCTCCCACACCAACTTCACTTCGGGGAGTTTGACGTTCAACGCGACTTCTGCCTCGTCCGCGAAGCCGCTGTCCGACGTGATACGGATCGGCAGCGTGCAGGTCGGCAGCTTCACGTCCTGCGCGCTGAAGCAGAGCAGGAACTCGCGCTCCTCGCCCGGGTTCAGGCTGAACGGCGCGCCTTCCGAGCCTTCACCCACGAACCCGACGAGCATGGCCGGGTCCGTGGGTTTGCCGCACACCAGTGTGACCATCAGCGGCTTCTCGCCATGGTTGCGAACCGCAATGGGGACGCGCTGGTCGTAGTCGCGCTGGATGTTTGCGCCGTAGCGGGACTTGCCGAACGCCAGACCCTTGACGCGGGTCACGGTGCGCACCGGCCCGGGCTCGTCGCCGCCCTGCGCCTGCCACTCGTACGCTGTGCCGGCCTCCAGGACGGCCAGTGTCACGACGCGGTCCGTGCCGTTCTCGCCAAAGGCTTCCTTCCAATCCTGGTCGCCGCCGCCGCGCGGGCGGAACCGCACCTTGGCCGGCCCGAACTGACCGCTGGACCAGCTCATGCGCACCGTGTTGCCGCTGACGGCGGCGCCGTCCACGGGCAGGAGTTCGAAGTACGGGCTGACCTTGACCGTGCGCCGCACGGTGGCGCTTTCGCCGCGCAGGTCGGCCGCGGTCACATCCAGGTTGTGTTCGCCCGGGCCCAGCGACCGCCACGGCGTCTCGATGCGGAACGGCGCACTGTAGGCCGCACCGACCGCACGACCGTCCACCGCCACGGCCACCTCGCGGATGCGTGCCCCGGAGTAGCTGAGCGCGCGGACACGGACCGGTTCGTCGGCCTCCACCAGCTGACCTTCGGCGGGGAAGTCAACCATCGCGAGCACGCCTTTGCGTTCGCGCTGGCCGGTCGCGTCCGCCCACAGCGGCAGGCGCTGCCGGACGCCCGTCGCGCTCTCGAGCCAGGCGACGATCCGGTACAGTCCCTCGGCCGGGAAACGCAGCGTGACATCGCCGGCAGGCGGGACGTCGGCGTCCGGGTTGCCGTCGCCGTTGGCGTCGACCCAGACCCGCGCGGCACGCGGCAAGCCTTTGACCTCCTGGCGCGCAAAGTGCACCAGCGTCGGGTCGAATGGGTCGGCGATCACGGTCACGTGCTCCGCCGCGAGTTCTTTCGGTTGCATGTCGACGAGCACGAAGTTCGGTGGGTCGCTCCAGTTGTCCTCGTAGGGGTCACCCGTCAGCAGCCGGTAGCGCGTGGGGCCCTTGGCCTCGAACTCCCAGTTGCCGTCGGCCGGGGTGCCGCAGCTGCCTTCCCACACCTTCTCGTTGGTGCGGTCGTCGAACAGGTGGAAGTAGCACTCGCGCGCACCGCGGACGCGGAGGAAGAACTTGCCGGCGTTCGGGATGTCGAACACGAACCGGTCCTGGTCGGGCGGCTGGTCGGCGCGGAAGGCCTCGGCCACACCGAGCGTCAGCGGCCGGACGGCGTCCTGCCGCAGCGGCACGGTCTCCTGCGGTTCGGCGCGGAAGAGGCTGGCGCGCAGGCCGTAGGAACCGGGCGAGACCTCATCGTCATAGGCGTCGGCGATCAGGAGCGTGTACGCGCCGGGAACCACGCAGACGTCGAGGACCCCGGCCTGGTCGCGGCCGAACCCGCGCTCGGCGATCTTCGCACCCTTGCCGTCATGGACCTGCGTCCAAGGCTCCAGGGTGCCCTGCAACTGGAAGCGCAGCACCCCGGGGTGGTCGACCTCGACGCGGTAGCAGTCGTGGTCGCGGACGGGCATGATTGAACCGTGCGTCTGTTCGCCGAGGAGCAGGGGCGTGGCGGTCTCGAGGGTGTTGTTGCGGTCGGCAGCCTCGAGTTCGTCGCAGGGCTGCCAGCGCAGGCGCAGCACGTAGGGCGCGGCGCTCCACTGATCGTCGTAGGCGTCGTGGCAGCGGAGGTACAGCGTTGTGGGCCCGTCGACGTCCACGGGGAAGTCGTTGCTGGCGCCGCGGCCGACGCCGCGCTCGGCAATGCGCTGCCCCTTCGGGTTCCACACGCTCACGTACGACTCGAGGGGACTGAGGCAGTGGATGAGCAGGCGCCCGGCGCACGGAATCGGTACGGCGTAGGTGTCCACGTCGCCGATCGGCAGCGTCGTCACCGCCGTCAGGCTGTCGGGCGCCAGGACGCGTGGCGTCTCGAACCGGCCGGGCCGCTGCTGCGTGTCGTCCACACCGTCGTCCTCGATGACCTCGAGTCGGAACCCGTACGGGTCGAGCGACTGCTGGTCGTCATACGAGTCGTGAACTTCGAACCGGATGACGCCGGGCCGGTTCGCCTGGAGAAGGCGGGGATTGGTGCCCTCGGCGCTGAAATCCTGCCAGTCGCCGATCACACCGTTCGCGTCGTGGAACCGCGTCACGACCTGGACGCCCTGGACCTTGGTGACCGGCGTGAGCTTGATCATGCACGGCCGCTTCACCTCGAACCGGAACCAGTCCGCATCGCGGACCGGCCAGATAGTGCCGCGGATCTCCTCTCCCGGTTGCACGAGGCGCGCCGTGTCGGGCGTCGCATTCGGTTCCATGGCGTCACCCGCGATCGTCGCCGTGACGGTCACCTTCAGCGGTGTCTCGCTGGTCCGGTCGTCATAGCCGTCGGCGACGAACAGCACGTACTCGCCGGGCTGCAGCCCGACCTCGAGGTCGAGCGGCGTGTTCACGCCAGTGCCCTTCTCGGCCAACTTCGCCTCCTGAGGGGTCAGGATCGCCACGTAGGTGTCGAACTCCGGGTGCGCGGTCACGGCAACCTTGAGCCGCGCGGCAAAGGGCAGGCGGACCCGGAACAGGTCGTGGTCGCCCTGCGGCGAGATCTTGGCGGTGATGGTTACGCCGGTGCGGATGGCCTGGGCCGTGGCTGCGGTGTTGTTGGGTTCCTGTTCGGCAATGTCGACGACAGGATTGAGTCGAAGCGTGAACCGGGTTTCGGTGTCCAGACTCAGCGGCGCCAGGTTCGCCTCGTAGCCGTTCGCTTCGGCCAGGACCGTGACGGCGCGCCGCGGCAGGCTGACCTTGCCGTTCGCGTCCACCCAGTTGAGGTGGCCGAACTTCAGCCCCGCCAGAACCGCTTCGCCGTTGGCGCCCGCGGTTCCTTCGGCGACCACGCCCTTGGGCCACGCTTCGGTCAGCACGACGTGCGCACCGTTGAGGGCGGCCCCGGTCGCGGCATCCTGCACGGTGACGTGGACCGTCGCCGGTTGGCTGCGCGGCGCGACCTTCAGCACCTGCTCGGGCTGGTCGGGCCTGATGTCGATGTCAAAGACCCGCGCGTCGCAACCGGGTGCCGATACCTCGACGCGGTAGCGCCCCGCGGGGATCTCCGAAACGAGGAACGTACCGTCAAAGTCCGTCGCAACGTCGTACCGGCCTTGGATGGCTGACGCCACGGCGGTCGGGACGAAGACGATGCGCGTGCCGCCGATGGGGCGCTCATCGTCGTCGCGAACGACTTTGCCGCGCACCTGGACCTGTGGCACCGGGTTGAGCGTCAGCAGGATCGGTTCGCGTGCGCCGGGTGGCAGAACGACCTCGCGTTCGAGCCGCTCCCAGCCCCACTGCTCGACCAGCAGCCGGTACGTGCCGGCCGGCACTCCGTCCATGGACAGGTTTCCGTTGGGCAGCGTGGCCGCGTAGCGGCCGCCCAACTGGACGTAGACTTCGGATGCCGGCTTGCCATCCGCTGCCGACGTTGCCTGGATCAGCACCGGGCCCGGGGCGATTCGGCCCGCAGGTTGGCCTACGGCCACGGCCGCGGCGAGAGCGAAGCCGGCGAAGGAACTCAGTCGCAGAAGGATGCGGTGAAATCTTGCGAGAGTGGTCATGGTGCTATCTCCGGCTGGTGATGGCGAGGCACAGAAAGCAGGCCCATTGCGTCTCGAACAGGACAACTCATTTTGCGGTCATCACCCCCCCCTGTTTTTCCCCTGTGGGCATGCAAGATACCCGTGCCTCGGGGCGTGTCAAGGCGCGCGACCGGCCGAGCTCGGGTACCCGGACCCGTTCCAGTTCTCTCGCGCGTTCAAACGCATCCACGGCGTGTCCCCGCAGCCGTTCATGCGCTTCACGCGTCGCGGCACCGCGGCGGCGTTTTTGCGGGAAGATGGTCGTCGCGGCACCGGCGTTCTACGACCAGGGCGAATCCCTGGAGCGCCCGCGTCCGCGCGGGCATAGCGCGTCGCCTTGGGAGGAACCCGTGGCTGGGGCGTTGTGACGTTGACGCGCGCCACCGCGGGTTTGGTACTGCGCCAATCCAAGGCTATGGTCTCGAGTGTGGACGATGTCTTGAACGGGACTGCAGCTTGCGGGCGGGGCGCAGTCCTATTCCTGGCCCGGAGCGGAAAGTGGAGGATCTGACCATGACCAGCATAAGACGGACCTTGTGGGCAACGGCACTAACCGCAATCTGCGGCTGTCTTGCGGCGGTCGGTGCCGACGAGGCGGCCGAGAAGGCCCCGCTCTTGACCGCGGCGGCGCAGCAGGCGATTCTGAAGGCTTTTCCCGCCGCAACGATCGATGAAGTCGACACCGAGTCCGAGGACGGGGTCGAGTACTTCGAGGTCGAACTGGAGCAGGCGGGGAAGAAACTCGATGTCGAGGTGAGTGCCGAAGGCGTGATCGGCGAGGTCGGGAGTGCGGTCCAGATGGAGGAACTGCCGGAAGCCGTAGCGAAGATCGTCGTCGACACGACGAAAGGCGCCCGGATCACGCGCGTCGAGAAGCACGAAGTCCGCGGCGTGGCTAAGGACGGCAAGTTCGTGCCCGTGACCCCGCCCGAGGTCGGGTTCGAAGTGAAGTACACGGTGAACGGCCGGCCGGCCTTCATCCACGTCAAGGAAGCCGAAGCTGGGACCGCCAGGCTCACCAAGCTGGTAATCGGCAAGACCGGCGACGACGATGATGCCGATGATGCCGACGATGCCGATTAGGCGGACGAGGACGGACCCCAATGACACCCAACTTAAGTGCCGCCACACTCGCAGGGAGGGCTGAGGGATGAAACCTGAAACCTGAAGCGAATGCAGGAGATCGGTTTTCCTCTCCGGACTCTGCACCTCAGCTTTCAGCCCTCATCCCTCCGACGGCCGACCTCAGAATCGCGTTAAGTTGGGGGGCATTCGGACTGACCCTCACCCGAACATGATGGCCGTTTTCAGGCTGGTGCGGTTGCGGACGCTGGCCCAGGCTTTCTCCCAGTCGTTGATTCCGAACCGTGCGGTCAGGAACGGACTCGCGTCAATGCTGCCGTTGCGCAGCCGCTCGCAGACGGCGTCGTGCGCGGTGGCTTCCGCCGGGTCGATGCGCTGGAACTTGTGCTGCGCCGCGAGCCCGTCGAAGAAGCCGGGCTTACTCATGCCGTCGTAGACCGCGTAGCTGCACACCTGGCCGGCGGGCTTCAGTGCGGAGTCCGCAAGTTTCCGCATCGTCTCCATGGATCCGGTCGTATCGATCAGCGTGTCGTACGTTGCCGGCTGGCTTGTGCCGTCGAGCAGGAGTGTGTCGTCGGCGACCTTGTGTCGGAGTGCGAACTCGAGTGGGTCGCGGCGGCGCGCGGCCAGCGTCACTCGGGCGGCACCGTCGGCCTTCAGGAACATGCCGAACATGCAGCCGGTCACGCCCGCGCCGGCGACGAGGAAGCTGCGGCCCTTGATCTCACCCACCTTGCGCGAGGCGGAGTAGATCTCTTTCATCGGGATCATCAGCAGTGACTTTTCGAACGGGATGTCCGCCGGGACTTTCTGCATGTAGGGCATCGGGACCTTGCCGCCTTCGAGCTTGCCGTCGTCGAGCATCGCCTGCCAGTCGGTGACCTTGCCGTACTCCGCGAACCCGCCCCAGGCTGAGCCGCAGTCGTCGTGCTTCTGGCCCGGGTAGACGGAGTAGACGCGCAGCACGCGGTCGCCTGGCTTGAGGTGCCGGACCTTAGCGCCGGTCTTCTCCACGATTCCGACGCTCTCGTGCCCGAGAATGCTCGGGTCCTGGAACCCGCACACGAACGTGCCGTCGACAATGTGCTGGTCTGTGGTGTGACAGAACAGGCACGCCTCCATCTTCACGAGGCACTCGTAGTCGCCGATCGCCGGCACGGTCACGTCCGCCAGCCACAACCGGCCCTTGTTGTTCGTCAGCAATGCTTTCATGCGAGTCAAGACCTCCGTCTATAGTGTCGGGTGTCGGGTGTCGGGTGTCGAGGGGGGGGGCGGGTCAGCCAAACCGGTATCCCTGTTTTCGTCGAGCACGACGCCTCACACATGTTGTTTTTCGTAACCGTTCTTCAGGATCAAGGCACTACGCTTCTCCCGCGACTTGCGCGCGGGAAAAGTGGCGCGGTGCGCCGCCGTTGCGGTGACTCAGTGACTCAGTGACTTGGTGACTCAGTGACCCACGACACCCGACACCCGACACGCATTACGACAAACATGTTGGTCGAAGCGTGGCGCCTAAGGGCGCTAACAGCCTACAGCCTAACCCCCTACAGCCTCTCCTATCTCCAGTCGATAACCATGCCCATGACGGAGCGGTCGCCGGCGATGAGCCGCTCGTAGCCGCGGCAGGCGTCGGTGTACGGAACCGTGTCGGTGATGTTGCCGTCCATCCGGATCGTACCGTTGGCCAGTGCCCAGAGGGTCGCCTGGGTCGCCGCGTCGCCGCCGCTGCCGGTGGGGAAGAACGCCGTGATCTGGTTGTTATGGAAGTGCGCGAAGTCGATCGAGATGTGACCGGGGTACCAGGAGAGGAAGACCATCCTCCCGCCTGGGCGCAGGAAGCGCGTGGCGTTGTCGATGAACTTCGCGGACGCCGTGGCTTCGACGACCACGGTGGGGCCCTTGCCGCCGGTCAGTTCCGCGACGCGCGCCTCAACGTTCTCGGTCGTGGGATCGATGACGTTCGCGGTGACGTATTTCCGTGACAGCCCGGCCCGGCGCGGGTCGGGCTCGATGGCAATGACCTTGGCGCCGCGGTTCCGGCACCACTGCCCGCAGAGCTGCCCGATCAGGCCCTGGCCCTGGATGAGGACCGTGTCGGTCATCTTCACCTCGGCCATGTTGGCCGCATTCAGCCCCACGCCCGGCATCACGTACATGGCCGCGTGCGCCATCTCCGCACCGTCCGGAATGCGCGTCACGCCGCGTGCCTTGACCACCTGCATCGAGGAGTGTCCGCCCCAGACGCTGGTCACGCCGCCGGCGAGGCGCACACCGCAGGCAACCACTCGGTCGCCGGCGTTCAGGCCCTTGACCTCCGGTCCCAACTCATCGATCACCCCGGACGCCATGTAGCCGCCCACTAGCGGGAACGTGCCGTTGTGCGTGCGCACCCCCGAGAAGATGGACGACTCGGTGCCAATGCTGACCCCGGAGAACTGGACCCGGACGCGCACCTCGTCCGGTGCGAGCGCCGGGATGTCGAGTTCCTCCAACGTCGGGGTGTTTGCCGCACGGAAGACGATGGCTTTGGTTTTCACGTTTATCACCTTTCCGTTTCGTGGGCCCAGAAACTGTCACGCGTGCCCTCATGCGTTGAGTGTTCACCGGATATTACAACGAAAATACAACATGGTGGGCAAGTTCGAAATGGCTGGTTTTGCACAGTATTTGCACAAAAGTAACATATTTACTGGATTTCAGCCGAAGTACCATGGCGGTCTGCGGAGCGGCGGTGGCGCGGGACCTCCGGGACCGCGGCAGAGTGCTCGGGTCCGTCCCGGACCGAGGGTCTCGGCCGGGGATCCGTCTTCGCCCAGGCAGCTTCGCCGGACACAGCCGGCCCGAGTCCCCCGCTTCGGCGCGAGACGCGCCGAGCCACTGCGCGCGGACTGCGTTCGCCGGGTTGGCCGGTTCCGGCTATAGTACTGATGCGGGTGGGGGGCCGGGGCGGATACGGTAACGCAGCGGAGCGCCCCGGGGCGAGGCGTCCGGCGGACGAGGGGAGACAAGCGGGGTATGCGACCCCGGTCACGGTTGGAACAGCCAGGAGTGAGCCACATGTCGCCACGAAGCAAGACCCGTTGCGTTGGTCTGTTGACATCCGGGGGCGACTGCCCGGGCCTGAATGCTGCCATTCGCGCCATCACCAAGGCGGCGATGGGCGAGGGGATCAAAGTTGTCGGCATTCAGGATGGTTTCCGCGGGTTGGTGGAGAACCGTACCGTCCACCTGGACGACGCGACGGTCAGCGGCATCCTCACGCGCGGCGGGACGATCTTGGGAACGAGCCGCGACAAGCCGCACAAAATGCTCATGGGCGGCAAGACCATGGACATGACGGCTACGGCGGTGCAGAATGCGCGGCGGCTCGAGATCGACTGCCTGGTCTGTCTGGGCGGTGGCGGGACACAGCGGAACGCGCTTCGGCTCGCGAAGCAGGGGTTGAAGGTCTTGACCCTGCCCAAGACCATCGACAACGACGTGGCCGAGACGGACACATCGTTCGGGTTCGACACGGCGATGTGCATAGCCACCGAGGCCATCGACCGGTTGCACACCACGGCGACAAGCCACCACCGGATCATCGTCTGCGAAGTGATGGGGCACCGCGCGGGCTGGCTGGCGCTCGGGGCTGGGATCGCCAGCGGTGCGGACGTGATTCTCATCCCCGAGTTGCCCTATGACTTGAGTGTAGTGGCGCACTACCTGCTCGACCGGCGGCGCAGCGGCAAGCGTTTTTCGATCATCGCGGTCGCCGAAGGCGCCGTGTCCAAACACGATGCGGAGGCGAGCCGAAAGAAGAGCCGCAAGGCGGGTCGGAAGCGGTCTGACCCCGAGGACGCGCCGTGGCACGACGAGACGCGGGATGAAATGCCGCTGGTGGTTCGGCGCGTGCGGGATGAAGTGCAGGCGTATCACGTTGTCCAGGAACCCAAAGCCAGCCTGATTGCGCGCCGTCTCCAGGAACTGACCGGCACGGAGGCACGCGTGACCTCGCTGGGGCACGTTCAGAGGGGCGGGGTGCCATCTGCGTTCGACCGCCTGCTGTGTACGCAGTTGGGGACCCGGGCCGCGCAGTTGCTGGTGAAAGGCGTCTCCAACGTCATGGTGGCGTACCGTGGCGGCGTTTGCGAGCCGGTCCCGATCGAGCGCGTGGCCGGCAACCTGAAGGTGATCCCGCCCGACCACTCGTTGATCGAGAGCGCGCGTCTGGTCGGGACGTGCCTGGGCGACCGGTGGCCGAATCACGGCTGAACGGGTGAGTTGCGGCCGGGGTATCGCACATGGCACCGCTGAATGAGAACTGGCTGTCGCGCGTGGCACCGCTGCCGCACATCGTCAACTGTGCTCTGTCAAGCGGCGCGTGGGTTGAACCGCTGCGCGTCATCTACGATCACGAACTGGTGTTGGTGAGCGAGGGTGAGTTCCTGATTGAGATCGAGGGGGAGCGCTTTCGGCTCGGACCGAATTCCTATGTCATCGTTCCGCCCGGGCGGTTGCACCAGTCGCGCTTGCTGACGTCGGCGGGCGGGGTCCGGCGTTGGGTGCATTTCGATTGGGACTGGTTGGCGCCGCATCCGGAGGCGCCAGTGATGACGTTCGCTCCGGCGCAGCCCAGGGTGGAGTGCATGCGTTGGGCGCCGACGTGGGTCCCGCGGCAGGTGCTCTCCGGGCCCATCCAGCGTACCACGCGAGTCTTTGACCTCTACGAGCGACTGCGGGACCGCTGGCGCGAGGGCGGCTTGCACAGGCAACTGCTTTGCCGCGCGTTACTGCTGGAACTGCTGGTCGAGTTGCTCGACCCGGACCGACCCGGGGTTGCCGCCACGGGGGACGATCCCGTCGCCGAGCGTGTGCGCCGGCGCCTGGAGGAGCTCGCGGACCGTCCGCTGGGCAATGCCCCGTCGATCCGGGCCGTGCTCAAAGGGTTCGGGTTCAGCTACGGGCATCTGTGCCGCGTGTTCAAGCAGCGGCACGGCATCACGCCGCTCGGGTACGTGAACGCACTGCGCATTGAGCGCGCCAAAGGCTTGCTGGTCGACACCACACAGAGCGTATCCGAGGTAGCCGGGCGACTCGGGTTCGACAACCTCGCCTACTTCTCGCGGTTGTTCCGCAAACGCACCGGGCAGACGCCAACCGCGTTCCGGGCCGCGTCTCGGGCGGGCGGGTAGGGTGTCGGGCGGGAGTGGCTCGGCCCGTCTCGGGCCGAAGCGGGGGACTCGGGCCGGCTCTGTCCGGCGAAGCTGCTGGTGCGACGACGGATCCCCGGCCGAGAGCCTCGGTTCGGGACGAACCGGCGGCACCCTACTGCGGTCCCGGAGGTCCCGCGCCACGCTGATCCTCGTCCATGAACCGCAGCGCCGCTTCCAGGACCAGGCCGACGATCCAGCTCGGGTTCCAGCGGTTGTAGCCGCCGCGCCAGAACGACGGGTCGAACGGGCCCTGGAAATAGTTGGTCTGGAAGAACTGCTCGCCCTGTTCGCCGGGGACTGCGTGTTCCCAGTCGCCGGGGGTGCGGCAGATGCCGTGACTCCACGCGTCGAAGATCATGCGGCCGAGCCGCTGGTACATGGCATTGCCGGTCTTGCGGCCAAAGTCGCAAAGCTCGTAGGCGGGGAAGAACACGTCCAGGTGATGGTTCTGGACGCTCACGCCCGGCCAGCCCGTGGTGACAAAGCCCTGCTCGGAGCAGATCGTGCCGGGGCGGAAGCCGGTGTCCCAGAAGTAGACGTAGGTGAGGATCCAGTCTGCGGCCAGCTCGGCCCAGGCGCGGTAGCGCGGTTCGCCGGTCAATTCCCAGAGTTCGCGTGCCGCAAGGAAGAAGTAGATGCCGGCTTCCTTGTCCTCACATCGAGCGTCGAGCGTCGAGCGTGCGAACGGACGCTCGAACGTGTCGCCGGACATGCGCCAGTAGGCCTCCATCAGCGCTTTGGCGCCGTCGAGACAGCGTTCGTCGTGGCAGACCCGCGCGACGGCGAGAATACCGAGAATGCAGGGCACCCCTGCCGCGGCGGAGAAGTCCGATGCGGGCGTGCCGTCGGGGCGCCAAAACACGGGCAGAATTCCGGTCGGCAGTTGTGCCGACCGCTTGAGGAGGAACGCTGCGGCGGCGCGCAGGGCTGCGGTCCAGCTTTCGGGCGCTTCGGCGCCGTTGGCGCGAAACAGTTCGACAAGTTTGCCGAGGTCGTTGAGTGTCTCGCCAAAGGCGCGGCTTGAGATGCTGCCGTCGTGTTCGCCCTGCCAGGCTTGGCGCTCGACATAGTAGTAATTGTAGCGTAGCCCCTCGGCTGGCGCCCGACTGCCGGTGACGTAGAAGTCCACGACGCGCCGCCCGCGGTCCACCCAGTCCGGCCGATTCTCTGAGAAGCCCATCTTCGCGCCGCACCAGGCGAGCTTCAGGCTCTGCCCGGTCCAGCCGAACAGGTAGTATGGCGGGCTCTTGTAGATGCTCCCCGGCAGCACGCAGATGAACCCGCAGCCATGCGCATCCTCGTGCCACCGGTTCCAGAGCGCGTGGGTCTTGAGTTCGATGACGCGCTCGAGCGGCAGGCACGGCGTGGTGTGCGGTTGCAGAGCCTCGTAGCCGAGCGTGACCAAATTGCGAAAGCCCTGGCCAATGGCCGCGGGTTCAGCGAGTTCGAGCGCGATGCGTTTCACGAGCACATCGCCGTTGGCCAGGCGGCGGTAGCCGGCGGTGAGCGGCATGGGCCGGCACTGCGCGCCGTAGGTCGTGTCCTTCTGGTTGTTGAGCGCGAGTACACCTGAGGCGCACAGCAGCTGCAGCCCGGCGTCCGTCCGGACACACCCGAGACTCCACGCGTCGCTGTCCCCGCCGGGAATGGTCAGCAGCGACACGCAAATCGGCGCGTTGCCGTCGAGCCATTCGACGTTCACGCCGGGGATCGGGAACCGTGTCTCCTCGCAGACCAGGCAGGCTTCGGGCTGGGTCCCAAAGTGCGGCACCACGCGGTCCGGATCGGCGGACGGGTTGTCGTTGTAGAGGATGTGCGGCATCGTGACGCGTGCGTTTGCGGAGTCCGCAGTCAGGTCGAGGCACACGGCGACGGCGGCATTCTCGACGGGGTCCGGCGCAATGCAGGCCCAGTGCAGGTCGAGGCTGAGGACAGGCCCGTCGAACCGCAGGCGCACGGACGTCTCGAAACGGGTATTGCGCCCGAGCAGACTCAGCGTGCCGTCACGCTCCGTGGCCGATACCGACAGGAACGACTGCGGGCGGAACGCCCAGGGTCGCGTCGTCGAAACCGGCAGAAGCCGGGACAGGTCGAAGCGCAGTGACCGCCGCTGACCGCCCATGCGGACCAGTTCGAGCGTGGCATCGATCGTGCCGACCGAGACGGCCAGTTGTGTCCTCCCGTCGGCACTGCGCAGAACAAGGCTGTTGCCCATGATATGGCTCCGGTTGCGAATACCACGTCTCACGCCCGTTGCAGGAGGGGCGGGGATCGGCCTGCAAGGCCGACGCTACAGGCGAACAGTAATCGAGCGTTCAGCGCTGCAGTGGCCTCCTTACACGCGGGTTCCGGGCTCTTGCAGCGGGGGCAAGACAGCATGGCGTTGCCGTGGGGTCACGGGGCAAGGCGAATACCTTCTACGGTGTGGCGGTGAGCCGGAAGAGCGGGGGGGGATGCCCCGCGCACGGACCGGAGTCCTGGTGACAGGACCGGTCCGGTTGGGGCGTGCCGGTCCATGCGCGGAACTAAACGGGCGCGAGGAGGATTACTCCTTGGCGCCTTCTTTCGCCTTGCCGCCGCCTTCGCCACGCGGCTTGCGGTCACGCATCTGCTCGCGAGACGCCTGCATTTCTTCCTTGCTGAGCGCGCCGTCGCCGTCCTTGTCAGCCTTCTGGAGAATCTTGTCAAAGGCTTCAGGGCCGCGCGGGTACTCGTCGGCGGTGATCTTGCCGTCGCCGTTCTTGTCCATCTTCTGGAAGAAATCGCCCTTGCCAGCCGCGCCGGGGCCGCCAGCGCCGCCCATGGATTCCATCATTGCCTTTCGCAAGCCGCCACCGAAGATTTCGCCCAGATCGGCCGCCTCGAACTCTTCCTTCGTAACACTGCCGTTGCCGTCTTTGTCCAGAGCCGTGAAGCATTCTTCTTTGTTGACCTTCTGCCACACGGCCTGCATGTGCGCCTTCATCGCCTCGCCGCCGCCGGGAGGCATGCCCATCCCGCCGCCCGGAGGTCCGCCCGCCGGCGGCCCGCCGGCGGGCGCGTCGCCTTGCGCCATGACCATCGCCCCAAGCCCCAGTGCCACCAGTCCCGCCAGAATCCCTGTCCGCTTCATGTTTGCTCTCTCCTTTTGCAGGCCGTCTTTCGGCTGCTTACGGTTCATCGCCTTGAGGTGCCGCACCGGGCGGTGCGTATGACGCGCCTCAGGTTGCCGTAATCTACACGAAGAACGGGGGGGGGGCCAGAATATTGTGTGGTTGTGTGAGAAGAGTGTGTGGGTGTGGGTGTGGGTGGGGGAAGGCTGTGGGGACGGGGGGACCGTCGGTGTTCAGGGAAGCCCCCTCGACTCGCGACATCCGACACTCGTCTCTCACATCGTGGAGTCAGAAACGACGTTCGACAACCCAGCGCAGGTGACCAGACCTCACCGAAGTGAGCACGCGTGTCGCGCAAGTTGAACGCCCACACTTGAGGTCGCGCGGACGTCATTG